>JANYGO010000049.1 GCA_025362325.1 Cyanobacteriota bacterium
CCCGGCTGTTTTTGGGACGTAATTGAAAAATATGGCGTCACTGTTTTCTACACCGCACCAACAGCAATTCGCACCTTTATGAAAATGGGTGAAGACTTGCCCAAGGCCCGCGATTTGTCATCTTTACGATTGTTAGGAACAGTCGGCGAACCGATCAATCCAGAAGCTTGGATGTGGTATCAGCGCGTAATTGGTAACTCAAATTGTCCAATCGTCGATACTTGGTGGCAAACAGAAACTGGCGGAATTATGATTGCCGCTTTGCCCGGTGCAATTCCTACAAAACCCGGTTCTGCCACCCTTCCTTTCCCCGGAATTGTTGCCGATGTCGTCGATCGAGATGGCGAATCAGTAACTAATCAAAGCGGCGGTTATTTAGTTGTCAAACATCCTTGGCCGGGAATGATGCGTACACTTTACAACGATGCCGATCGCTTCCGCCGCACTTATTGGGAATATTTGCACCCCAAAAATGGCGAATTTGTCTACTTTGCTGGAGACGGTGCCCACAAGGATAAAGACGGTTATTTCTGGGTAATGGGCCGCGTTGACGATGTAATTAATGTCGCCGGACACCGACTCGGTACGATGGAAGTTGAATCGGCTTTGGTGTCGCATCCAGCGGTGGCGGAAGCTGCGGTTGTTGGCAAACCGGATGAGATTAAAGGTGAGGAAATTGTCGCTTTTGTGACGCTGGATGACTCGCAGCAACCGAGTCCAGAATTGGCTAAGGAGTTGAAGCAGCACGTTGTTAAGGAGATTGGGGCGATCGCCCGTCCGGGAGAAATTCGATTTACCGATGCTTTGCCGAAAACGCGCAGCGGTAAAATTATGCGCCGATTGCTGCGTTCTTTAGCCGCCGGAGAAGAGGTTTCTGGGGATACTTCGACTTTGGAAGATCGGACGGTTTTGGATAAGTTGCGCGGCGGTTCGTAGAGAGTTTTATAACCCGGAGATCCCCCTAGCCCCCCTTAATAAGGGGGGGACAAGAGTGTTCAAAGTCCCCCTTGCTTTCGGGGGATGCGAGGGGGATCTGAATCTGATTCTCAGCGTTAATTCACTTATTTACCGCGCCACAGATGAACGCCATCGGGGTTGATTTCTGACCTTACTTGCAGCCACTCCTCCAGCAAGTAGTCATCATCGACTGCTTCAGAATGCTGTTCGTCTTTGAGAATTGCCAAGACGTGAACTCCAGAGGGATAGTTGACATGACGAATTTCTGGGTTATATCCCAAGTCTTGAATTTTAGCCCAAACACTATCAACTGAACCGGCAACAGTCAGATCGACGGCCAGAATAATTTGACCGAGTTTAGCACCCGGTTTTACGCATTCGAGAACAGCCATTACTCTTTCTCCTTGTAGTTGCAACGGTAAATTTGAGGGCGATTTTCGACTTTTCGGGGTAGAGTCACAGATTCTAATTCAACCCGGTAGCGATCGGCTCGCTTTTGGCACTCCTGTTTCGCTTCTCTGGGGTTATCAGCAAGGATGGGCTCGTCCCACCCTTCACCCTCTTTTTCTGGATCTTGAATCATAATTAAATTACTCCTTTGTTGGACGCTCAACTTCGGAGAAGTCGTCTTGGCATGGTGCAGCAACATTCTGCCAAGGCGCATTTCTCTGCTATAATTGTACTGCATTTTTCAGTATAATTGCAGTATGAGTCAAAATGTTAAAGTTCTAACCATCCGACTGCCTGAAATCGAAATGCTTCGGCTAGAAGCTTATTGCGCGAACAGCGGTAGAACAAAAACTGATGTGATTCGCGAACAGATTAGGAGTTTAAAAGTTGAAGATAAGTCGCTTCACCCAGATTGATAACCTTAGTTGAATTTACGGGATAAATTCGATTTACCGATGCTTTTCCGAAAACGCGCAGCGGTAAAATTATGCGCCGGTTGCTGCGTTCTTTAGCCGCCGGAGAAGAGGTTTCTGGGGATACTTCGACTTTGGAAGATCGGACTGTTTTGAATAAATTGCGCGGCGGTTCCTAGGGCTATTTTTTCCACCGGAGATTTAGGCAGATTAACACAGATGAACGCAGATTTGTTAAGATTTGCGTTCATTTGCGGTTTCAGTGTTAATTCACTTATTTACCGCGCCACAGATGAACGCCATCGGGGTTGATTTCTGACCTTACTTGCAGCCACTCCTCTAGTAAGTAGTCATCATCGACTGCTTCAGAATGCTGTTCGTCTTTGAGAATTGCCAACACATGAACTCCAGAGGGATAGTTGACATGACGAATTTCTGGGTTATATCCCAAGTCTTGAATTTTTGCTAAAATGCGATCGACAGTCACAATCATTTGACCGAGTTTAGCACCCGGTTTTACACATTCGAGAATAACCATTACTCTTTCTCCCTATGCTATCTTAGATTTTTTTACTGTAGCAATGAATTATTTAGCTCATCTATTCTTATCAGACGGTACGCCAGCATCGCTGATTGGCAACCTCTTAGGCGATTTTGTCAAGGGTTCGGCAGTCAATCTTTATTCCGAGGAAATTAGAAACGGTATCGATTTACACCGGAAAGTCGATCGCTACACGGACTCTCATGCAGTAGTGCGATCGAGTAAAAGCCTTGTTTGCGCCCAGAGACGCAGGTTTGCAGGAGTTTTGATAGACGTATTTTACGACCACTTTTTAGCTAAAAATTGGCTGGAATATTCAGAAGTTCCACTCCGGGATTTTTCTCAGGATGTCTATAAAATCCTGCAAGACAACCGCGATATATTACCTGACTCTCTCCAGCGGGTGCTGCCCACAATAATTGCCCGCGACTTGCTTTCATCTTATCAGGAAATTGCCGAAATCGGCATCACTCTTACAAGAATGTCGGCGCGACTCAAACGAACAAATAACTTGGCAAGCGGCATAGAAGATTTGACAGCTAACTATCAGCGCTTAGAATCGGATTTTCGGGATTTTTTTCCAGATTTGATAAAATACGCGACTGTTGGCAAATTTTAATAGAAAAAAACAAAAGTTCCCGTTGCTAGTGATAACGAACTCGTGTATAATCCAAGCGATACCTGCATGAAATCTCAAATGCAACAGGGTTCAAAATATGGCAACCAGAATTCAGAACCTGCAAGTAACTCAAGTAGTTGATGGCGACAGCATCAAAATTTCTCTCAACGGCACCACCGAGTCTCTGCGGCTGATTTGTGTCGATACAGAAGAAAGTTACTCCAACAGTTCAAAACCTGTTACAGCAGCCGGCAAAGCAGCTTCGGAAATGGCTAAAAAATACTTCACTACAGCAGATGGTAAATTTGCTCAAATTGACATAGAATTTGATACAGACGATCCGGTTAAACTTGCTCTAGAAAAATATCGCGACAACTACGGGCGTCTGCTCTGTTACGTACATAAAGATGGAGAAAATTACAACCTCAAACTGATTCAACAAGGCTGGAGTCCCTACTTTGTGAAATACGGGCGCTCCCGATTGTATCACCGACAAATGACTGAAGCAGAATCTGCTGCCAAAGCTTACAACCTGATAATTTGGAATCCGATTACCAATGCCAAAATTCCCTGTCGCAACTATACTATTTTACTGCCTTGGTGGTCGATGCGCGGCTCGATTGTTGAAGATTTCCGCTTGTGTGAAGCAACTACAGAAGCGCTTTCTGTGAGGTTGCACTACCCGAAAATATTAGCAGCTTCTGAGACAGCTAAACCTATTACTATTTTCTGCGATTTACAGGCTGGAATTAATCAATGGATCGGCGGTCATGCTCGAATTTATGCAGGTTCATCGTATCACAGATTAGATTTGTGGATACCTGATGCTAAAACTGATGAAAAGGCTCCCTTGAAGCGGCTAATCGAGAAGCGTTATGCGGGTATGGGACGGGGATATGTGTATATCAGCGGTAAGATAGAACAATACAAAGGTAAGCCTCAAATAGTTTTAAACAATCTCAAGCAATTTTCTGATTTCCCCCCATAAAATTTACTTTTACATGAATTTAATAAAAAAATTGCCGGACAAATGGCACGGGTGCATCTATCCGCAAGCATTTGTAGTGCGAGGTTCCCCGCTTGCTATACTAAGCTCGCCAGCGGCTCTTTCGCAAGTCGTAAAAAAATGGTTTTTGCAAAGCCGGAGATGCTTCCAATGGAACAATGAAGCCTTTTTTGATGGGAACCGGATTGAATTTTGGGTGATTTCCTACCCTACTCTTCACCGAACCTCTACGGGTAACGAGAAGGCGAAAGCAAACGGATAGCTTCGATTCACGCATTGTTTTTATTTCAGTAGCATTGCGGTTAAAAATTCCAAGTTATTCTATTTTTTTATGCAGCCCAATCAATTTATACTATAATACTATCATCGCCAATCTGTAGCTGCCAATAGCTGCGCCATCAATCCCAACTCTAGAGAGGTCAAAACCATGTGTCAATTACTGGGAATGAACTGCAATGTTCCAACCGATATTTGCTTCTCTTTTGAGGGTTTTTCTGCAAGAGGTGGTAGAACAGACGTTCATCAAGACGGTTGGGGAATTGCTTTCTTTGAAGGTTTGGGATGCCGCCTGTTTATAGACTCGAAACCTGCGGTTGCTTCTCCGGTTGCGGAAGTTGTGCGACGCTATCCCATTCACTCAACTAACGTGATTGCTCACATCCGCAAAGCTACCCAAGGCGAAATTGCTCTGGAAAACTGCCACCCTTTTATTCGGGAACTTTGGGGACGCTATTGGGTGTTTGCTCATAACGGTAATCTGGAAAATTTTCATCCTGAAAATGCGGGCTTTTACAAATCTGTAGGCAAAACTGACAGCGAAAAAGCATTTTGTTTGATATTAGAAACGTTGCGAGAAAGTTTCCCTCAAAATAAGCCTGCTTTGACGGAAATTTACGAGGTTCTGAACGAAATTACTAAAACTTTGGCAGCGCACGGAATTTTTAACTATTTACTTTCTGATGGAGAACATTTATTTACACACTGTTCTACTAATCTGCATTATATTGTGCGACAAGCACCTTTTGCTAGGGCGCACTCGATCGATGAAGATGTAACTGTGGATTTCCGGGAATTGACACAGGAAGGCGATCGCGTGGCGGTTATTGCTACTTTTCCGCTGACTGATGATGAAGTTTGGACGCAAATTCAACCGGGACAATTGCTGGTATTTCAGGATGGTTTACCTGTTATTTGAAGGCAGGATTTAGAATAAAAATTAAGTGCTGACGATCGCACTTACCGACACAGCCACATCGGGAAATGCAAGCGGGTTAACGGTTCCGGCGGTTAGCGTCTGCTTGAAAGTGTAATCTCCATCAAGAGGATCTCGAAATATTATCAGGTGTCTTCTTTTGAGGTTAACCACCCAGTATTCGGGGATTCCGACTTCTGCATAGATTTTCGTTTTCGTCTCTAAGTCTTTAACGAGAGTGGAATCTGAGTATTCAATCAGCCAAAAAATGTTTTCGGGATAGGGGTGATGTTCGAGATATGTGCGACCCAATCGCTGTACGATCGCAATATCGGGTTCTGGTTCCGAGTCGTTAGGAAGCGTAATCGGCTTGGCTAAACGGATAGTAGCGCGATCGCCCAACAGCCGGATCAGATATTCTCCTGCTTCGCTGCTAAAATAGGCGTGGGGTTCCCCTTCTGGTGACATTTCAACAACTTCTCCCTTCAGCAGTTCGACGCGCCGATTTTCTAAGATGCGCGAGGAGATCATTTGGTGGTATTCGTCGATCGACCATTTAACTGCAATTACGCTCATGGCGATGGTTTTTTATGGCTGGTCTGATTTTTGATTATAGGCGATCGATCGCAGATTTGATTTGCTTAAACGCAAAATTTTTCCTAAAAACCGGGAATCAGCCCGCCCCTGCGTCAGCCCTGAAACTGCCGCTACCTGTTGAGTTAATACTCACGCATCAAATCCCTGCTTCAGTAAAAGCTCGATTCAAATCATCAATCAACCCCAATTGTTGCGCCCACTCTGTTAAGTAACCCCGCTCCAAATGATCAGCTTGGACTTTCAGAATTCCCAAAACATCATGCCATTGTTTTTGAGACTGAGACTGTTGCCGCCAGAGCAGTTTTGCCAACACAATATCTTCAGGAGAAGCAATCCAAAACAGTTCCACACCAGCTTCGTCAAGGGCTTCTAATCGTCGTCTTGCCATTTTTGAGCGATCGAATTCACTATTAGAATTCAGCACAATATCAGCGTTCAATACTGAGGTCATGTGAGTGACGCTCAACACCATCCCTCTGCCCTGTTGAATATCTTCTACTGAACCCGGAGGGCAGTAAAAACCAGCCGTTTCTAGTGCTGCAACTAATTGATTAATATTGTCCGCGATCGAGTCAATTACCAAATCTAAATCGCGTGTTGTTCTAGGGTCGCCATAGGCAGAAGCGGCAACTCCTCCTGTAATATAATAAGAGATACCTAATGTTTCAAAAATTGGGTGCAACAGTCTAGCAATTTCGCTGGGGTCTTGCGTCCACATAGAGGCCTCACTGGTGGGGGTTAAAATTGGTAGCCATTTGCTACGTAAGATCGATCGGGCAAATCGCTCTTGGTAGGTTGACGGACAAGCTTTTTTCATCCCGCGCAGGCTAACAGTTTTTGCCCAACGATTTAATTTTGCCGCCATTTGCCACCGTTGGGAATTGGTGAGTTGCCGCAGTCGGTAGAAATCAATTGCATCAGCTTCAAGAGTTTTATCATCTGACTGGGCGCGATATCCAGGTTTGATGGGTATTTTTGGTATGGATTGAATCATTTTGCTTGTAGATTTTCCCTTAGTCCTTCAAAAAACTATTAATCGCTCCTGTTGATTTTCGCACAATTGTATCTCCCGTAGCTGGAATCACAGAGGTAAGTAGGCAATGCGGTTCACCCAGTCTTCTGATTCGGATGTCTGCCATATTTTGATTAAATTGTCTATCGCTTCGCTAACAGGAAAACTCTGCAACACTATAATTACACCCGAACTTGTTTGAGTAGAAATAAATTCTGCAAAATATCTTGGCATGGTTCTTTGGTCGTGGGAGACGAGAATTCTATTTTCCTGTGCTGCCAAAGCCAGAACTTCTAAATCGGTCAAGCCACTTAAAAGCGATGCGTTTGATGTTTGAAAATCAACAGTTGCCTCGCGTCTCATAACTCCTGTTACGATCGCTTGATTGAGGTCGGCATCTGCTTGTAAACTAATTTTCATTGCGGGCTAGTCTGAGTGTAAAATTTTTGATAGAGCAACGAGTTGTTTTCCTTTGCTTGCTGCCTCAATGTTTCAAATAGTTGTTCTCCCTCGGCTAAATAAGCATTAATAGCTTTGCGATTAGCTAAGTAAAAGGTAATTGCTCCATAAACTTCTTCTAGTGTCAGTGCTGGGAATGACTGAACAATGCTTTCAGGTGATTGTCCTGCCAGGAAAGCATAAATAATTGAATCGAGAGAAACGCGCTTCCCGACAATTCGGTAGCAATTTTCCCGTTCTTCAATGTACTGTTTTGTAGTTAGGGCTGCTGTACTCATAGTTTGCTGCATTAACTCCTAATATTTTATATCTTATCAGCGTTGTAGCTTTAAGCGCAAACTCCGAAACATATCTTCCGCATCGATTACTTCACCTCGTTCGGCAGCATCCATTCCCAGACGAATTTCTTGCTGGAGTTCTTTGAAGCGTCCTTTATAGATATTTTCCCATTTATCGGACTGCAAGAATTTGATAAAGGCTAATACTTCTTGTTGCTGGTCTGGCGATAAGACCTTCACATTTTCCAAAATGGCTTGTTCGACGGTCATAATTATCCCTTTTTTTTGATTGCTATTCTACAATCTAGTAACAATATTATATCAAACGGGTGGGGCAACAGCAATTCGAGGGTGAGTTCAATTAGATTAGTTTGGGATACTCAGTTAGTTTATCCATTGCACAATTGCCTCTACTTACGCAGCAAAACTATTAACCAGTCTAACTGTAGGTCTATCTGCACTTGTGGGCGATCGCAAATAACTTCCAGGTAGCGTCGCAACTGCTACAATGTTTCCCAACAGATCGAAGAACTCAACGCTATAACCTGTTTCTAGTCCTTCAACGTGATGCCGTTCAACAACTGTACCGATATCGCCGGCATAAAGTCCTTCTTCTGGAAGGTTGCATAGTAAAATGACATCAGAATAAACTTGATAGTTCATATTGTCCTCTATTAACTTGTTAATCGGGAATCAACATAATCAAACGGGGAAAATCTCTACCTCTATATTCCCAAGAAATTTTTGAGGGCGACTTTATACTTATTCTTCAACCGCTTGGAAACCAAACCGCCTTGCTGGATCTGTTCCAGAACAGCCACTGAACAAGATCCTTTTGGAATAGGACTACCAGGCGTAATTAATTCAGCTAGTTCAGTAGCATTTATCTCGCGGGCATATTTGTAAGCGATCGCAGACTCACGGACTATAAAGCTAGGTACACCCGAACCTGGTAGGAGAACACAGGCATCTTCAGAATTAGGTCTGCGGCTAGTAACGTTAACGAAGAGATAGCTGCTTTCAGAAATTTGTGCGATGGCAATATATAGATGTTCGCTGTTGGGAGGTGTATCCAGCAAAAAAGCATCTCCTAAATTAATGATGATGCTAGCCATTCAAAACCCCATCTAGATATGCCTCCCGGATGGCTGACTGCTGAATTTCACCTATTTCTCCGTCACTCTTACCCCTCAAAACCTCATCTAGATATGCCTCTCGGATGGCTAATTGCTGAATTTCACCTATTTCTTCGTCACTCTTACCGACATTTTTGAGAATCTCCTCTACAGAAATTGGAATTGCTGAACCGTGAGGATCTTGCCATTCTGGAAGGTCATGAGTCCACTCAGCAACCTGAAAAGGATCTAGATGTCCAAAATCTTGATAAACCTGTTGAATGATTTCCTCCTCCTCTTCACAAAGCTCTGCATTCCCCGGATCGTTCAACAGGGAAACAAGATTTTCATCATGTTCATCTTTGGCAATGAAATTAGACCAGAGAGGTAAGGCATTATCAATGGGCTTCCTCTTAATCAGGTCATAAACACCACTGAGGACGGGACCATAATTCATAGATACATAACGATCGCCAGTAATCGGTTGCTCTATGCGTGTCAATGCAATACGGTCAGCTATGTAAAGCATCTTCAGCAAGCCTAAATATTTCATAGGCTTACCGTGCAGCTTTAAGAGCACTGCTGCTGCTTCAATAGCTTTCTCTGGATGGAACCGAAATTGGATGGACATAAGCATTTTGGAAGAGTGTTTTACAGTAGTACAACTTCATTTTACTACATTTTTCCAGTTTTATTTTGTACTCGGCGTGAGTTAACATTAGGTATATGAGTCTTCTATATATGACAAGCAGATAGTTTGGAATCTAACCACTGCAATCCCAATCCCCAGCTATTTCCACCAGGGACGATGACTCTTCTATGTCCTAACCAATATACAAAAATATGGGGAAGATGACCAAGGGGAGCGCGGAGTTCATAGGTCATTCTACTCTCAAAAAAATCCCATTTAACGTATTCGCAGAATTTATCATAATCTTTGCCCGCTTGTTGCCAAATAGACCTTTGTACTGAAAAGCCGAAACGCTCATTTGAGTATTTCACCCAAAGTTGGTTAATGGTTTGGAGGTCAGTACAAGGAAAGTTCACCCAATCTGAATACCCTAAATAGCCTAATTTTTCACAGCACGCTACCCAAAGTATAATTTGTTTAGTTTCGTAATCAGCTTCTTTAAACTTGCCCTCTGCTAAAAAGTTTCGTAGTTTAGTGTAATCAGCTCCGCTTTCTGAAGGTAGATCAAGAAATTGGTGGTCAGGATTTACAGATTGAAAATCACTCATGGTCAGCGCCTAAGATATTTTGAATATGAGATTATTTGACTTGAGCCGTATGAATTTGCTTCGCGCCCGCTTCGAGAAACCCATGCTTGAGTTAATTATAGTTTTGTAGGGTGCGTTAGGCCGTAGCCGTAACGCACCCATACTAATACTAGCTACCCCCAATTCGGGCGACATCGCGAGCGTTTTCTTCAAATGCAGCCGTCAGCGCATCATCACCGCTTAAACCCGATGCGATCGCCCTTTCAATGGCCTGCAACACCCGCTTATAATCCCGCGGCATCACCTTCACAAACACCGGCACCATCTCATCCCACGCAGCAAGAACCTTCGATGCCTTCGCACTTCCAGTCAAATCAACATGAGTCTGAAGCATCAGCCGCAAGTCGTTAATCTCCTCAACATCCTCCAGTTTTTCCAAATCCACCATCGACATATTGCAGCGAGTAGCAAAATCCCCCGCCTCATCCAAAATGTAAGCAACACCGCCACTCATACCCGCTGCAAAATTGCGCCCGGTTTCACCCAAAACCACAACTTTGCCGCCAGTCATGTACTCGCAACCGTGATCGCCCACACCCTCAACTACGGCGTTTACCCCAGAGTTGCGGACAGCGAAACGTTCCCCCGCCATCCCCCGGATGAAAACATCACCAGCGGTAGCTCCGTAAAGCACCACGTTGCCGACAATCACATTTTCTTCTGCGACAAAGGTAGAAGCTGGCGACGGATACAGGATGATTTTGCCGCCGCTGAGGCCCTTGCCCAGATAGTCGTTGGCCTCGCCTTCGAGCTCCAGCGTGACTCCCTTGGGTACGAATGCGCCAAAGCTTTGTCCCGCGCTACCTTGGAAGTGCAGGTGCACGGTGTCGTCGGGTAAACCTTCCCAGTGGCGTTTGGTGATTTCGTTACCGAGAATTGTGCCGACAACGCGGTTGATGTTGGTAATTGGGAGTTTTGCGTGCACTTTTTCGCCGTTGGCGATCGCACCTTTGCACAAATCCAACAACAAAGTCATATCCATCGACTTGGACAACCCGTGATCCTGCGCCATCTGACAATAGCGCCCGACATCCGCCCCAACCTCCGGCTGGTACAGAATGTTCGAGAAATCCAAACCCTTAGCCTTCCAGTGTTCCACCGCTTGCTGCGCTTCCAACACATCAGTACGGCCCACCATTTCATTCAGCGTGCGGAAACCCAACTGCGCCATGATTTCCCGGACTTCCTGGGCAATGAATGTCATAAAGTTTACCGCGTGGGCCGGATCGCCGGTAAAGTTTTTCCGCAACAAGGGATCTTGAGTTGCAACACCCACGGGGCAAGTGTTTTGATGGCAGACGCGCATCATGATACAGCCCAAAGTCACCAGCGGCGCGGTGGCAAAACCGAATTCTTCAGCACCAAGCAGTGCAGCAATTGCTACGTCGCGCCCGGTTTTCATTTGCCCGTCGGTTTCCACAGCAATGCGCGATCGCAAATTATTCAAAACCAAAGTTTGGTGAGTTTCCGCCAATCCCAACTCCCAAGGTAAACCGGCGTGTTTGATCGAAGTTTGCGGCGAAGCGCCTGTACCGCCGTCGTAGCCGGAAATTAGCACCACATCGGCGTGGGCCTTCGCTACACCCGCGGCGATCGTCCCAACTCCAACTTCCGACACCAGTTTGACGCTAACCCGCGCTTCCCGGTTGGCATTTTTCAAGTCGTGAATCAATTCGGCCAAATCCTCGATCGAATAAATATCGTGATGAGGAGGAGGCGAAATCAAACCCACACCCGGAGTCGAGTTCCGCACCTTCGCAATCCACGGGTATACTTTTTTACCGGGCAACTGTCCGCCTTCACCGGGTTTCGCGCCTTGCGCCATCTTGATTTGCAGTTCCCGCGCTTGGGAAAGGTACAAGCTGGTAACGCCGAAACGCCCGGAAGCAACTTGTTTGATCGCACTGTTTTTCGAGTCGCCGCGATCGTTCGTCCAAGTGTAGCGATCGGAATCTTCGCCGCCTTCACCGGTGTTCGATTTACCACCAATGCGGTTCATGGCGATCGCCAAAGACTCATGCGCTTCTTGGGAAATCGAACCATAACTCATCGCCCCGGTTTTGAAGCGTTTGACAATCGCTTCCACGGGTTCTACTTCTTCAATTGGTATCGATTCCCGCTGCTTGAATTGCAACAAACCGCGCAAAGTAAAATGCTGTTGGTTTTGCTCGTTTACCAGGCTTGAATACTGTTTGAAAAGCGGATAACTGCCCTCGCGCACCGACTTTTGCAGCGCGTGAATTGTCTGCGGGCTGAACAAATGCGCCTCGCCTTCTTTCCGCCACTGATATTCGCCGCCGACATCGAGAGTATGTCCGCTGCTGGGGCGTTCTGGGAATGCGTGGGTGTGGCGTAAAATTGCTTCTTGGGCGATGATTTCCAAGTCTACACCTGCAATCCGCGATGCTGTCCAAGTGAAGTATTTATCGACTACGGATTTGTTTAAGCCGATCGCCTCAAATATCTGTGCGCCGCGATAACTTTGAATCGTGGAAATCCCAATTTTTGAGGCAACTTTTGTCACACCCTTAGTTGCGGCTTTCACGTAGTTTTTGCACGCTGTTTTGTAATCGACATTTAGCAGCAATTTTTCGCGGATCGAATCGGCGATCGTCTCAAAGGCCAAGTACGGATTGATCGCACCGCAACCGTAGCCGATTAAAGTCGCAAAGTGATGCACTTCGCGCGGTTCACCGGATTCGAGCACGAGTCCCGCCCGCGTGCGCGTACCTTTACCGATCAGGTGGTGGTGCAGGCCCGCAACCGCCAGCAGCGCCGGAATTGGAGCTTTGTCCTGACTGATGCCCCGATCGCTCAAAATGATGATATTCACCCCAGAGGCGATCGCGCTATCTGCCGCTGCAAAAACTTCTTCTAACGCTTGTTCTAGACCTTTTACCCCTGTTTTGGAATCGAACAAAATCGGCAGTGTAGTAGAGCGGAAATTGCCTAGATTTACCTGTTTGAGTTTTGCCAATTCTTCATTGCTGAGAATTGGCGTTTTCAGTTCGATTAAATGGCAGCTTTCCGGTTGCGGTTTCAGCAAATTGCCTTCAGCGCCGATCGTAGTTTCGGCAGAAGTGACAATTTCTTCGCGGATCGAATCGATCGGCGGATTGGTAACTTGAGCAAACAGTTGCTGGAAGTATTCGTAAAGCAGTTTTGGGCGGTTGGAAAGCACGGCCAGCGGCGTATCCGCACCCATTGCACCGATAGCTTCTACACCATTTTTTGCCATTGGCGCTAACAGCAACCGCAGTTCTTCAAAGGTGTAGCCAAAGGCCATTTGGCGCTGGATCAATGTTTCGGGGTCGGATTCTGCGACTGCTGGCGCATCTGGGAGTTTGGCGATTTCGACCATGTGCTGGTCAATCCACTCGCGGTACGGGTGTTCTGTGGCGATTTTGGTCTTAATTTCCTCATCGGAAACGATGCGGCCTTCCTCAGTATTTACTAGGAACATCCGCCCCGGTTGTAAGCGGCCTTTTGATAGGATTCTTTCTGGGGCGATCGGCAAAACTCCGGCTTCCGATGCCATAATTACTAAGTCGTCTTTGGTGACGCAGTAGCGGGAAGGCCGCAAACCGTTGCGATCGAGCACGGCCCCGATCGAAGTACCATCAGTAAAGGCGATCGAAGCAGGCCCATCCCAAGGTTCCATCAAGCAGGAATGGTATTCGTAGAAAGCTTTTTTCTCGTCACTCATGGACTCGTGGGCCGTCCAAGGTTCGGGAATCATCATCATCACGGCGTGGGGTAAAGAACGCCCGGCCAAATATAGCAATTCCAAAGCGTTGTCAAAAATCGTCGAGTCGCTACCTTCGATGTTGATTAAATTCGGGATTTTCTTCAAATCGTCGCCGAACAACTCCGACTCGAACAAGGATTGCCGCGCGTGCATCCAGTTGATGTTGCCGCGCATGGTGTTGATTTCGCCGTTGTGGGCGATGTAGCGGTAAGGGTGCGATCGTTCCCAACTCGGAAAAGTATTGGTGCTGAAGCGCGAGTGAACTAGGGCTAAAGCGCTTTCCATGTCGGGGTCGTGGAGGTCGGGATAGTAATCTCCCACTTGCACGGGCATTAACATTCCTTTGTAGACGATCGTGCGGCACGACAATGTGGAATTATACCAGTATGGGTCTTTTTCTGTCCTGCGAATGGCATTGTGGGCGCGTTTGCGGATCACGTAAAGTTTACGCTCAAAAGCCGCTTCATCCATACCTGCGGCGCGGCTGACAAACACTTGCTGCATAAATGGTTCGCTAGCTTTAGCGGTGTCGCCCAGGGACGAGTTATCTGTGGGAACCTCGCGCCAACCGAGCACAGGACATCCTTCTTCGGCGGCGATTTGGGCAAATATACGCTGGCCGTTTTCCCGTTCTGCAGGATTTGGCGACGAGTAAATCGCGCCGACACCGTACTCGCCGGCTTCTGGAAGTTCGATGTTGAGGGCCGCCGTTACTTTTTTCATGAATTTGTGCGGCACTTGCATCAAAATTCCCGCCCCGTCTCCGGTGTTGGGTTCGCAGCCGCAGGCCCCCCGGTGGTCGAGATTCAGCAGGATTGTTAGTCCCTGTTCGACGATTTCGTGGGATTTGTTACCTTTCATGTGTACGATGAAGCCGACTCCGCAAGCATCGTGCTCGAACTGCGGATCGTACAGGCCTTGTTTTACTGGCAGTCCGTTGCTATTCATTTTTTATTTGTTCCTGAAGGGTTAGGGAGATATTGTGGCTCTAGATTAGAGGTTGCAAAGTCGATTTTTCTATTATTATGTATTTTGTGGTGATGTAACCTCGTCGGTTCCAACTTTTCACCAAATTGTCAGGGTTTTTTGTTGCTAGGGTTCGCGCGATCGGGCGATCGGGCTATTCTATAGACCTCTTGCAAAAATCTTCGAGTCATAGAGCAACCGCAGATATCGGGCAGATAAACACCGATTGACGCAGATGGTTTCAGGGTATTTTCGGATTTTTGCAAGAGGTCTTATGACTGGGGATATTTTGTGTAGATTTTTATTGAATAGGGCGATCGCTATTATTTTAAAATGGCCATATAAATTTGAATTGAAGTATGTTATCATCAAATTGACTACCTGTTTAACACTCCTTAAATAGAGTGATATCCTCAGAATTAGCAAAAATATTGATCTAATGAAAGAGCAAATATTTACATTGGATGAATCCCAAATAGATTTTCTCCAATCCTGTAAAAAGTATGGATTCAAAGATGCCAGTGAAGTCGTGAGAAGGGCGATCAAACTACTGGAGTTAGCACTAGAATCTGAGCAATTGGAAGAATCAGCGGCGCTTTATGCTGAGATTTATGAAGAAGATGCAGAATTACAAAAATTAGCAGAATTAGGTTTAGAAGAATGGCCGAACGAATAAAGCTGAAACGAGGGCTAATTATTGAAGTCAATCTTGAGCCGACAAAGGGTTCTGAAACTGGGAAAATTAGACCTTGTGTTGTTGTGACAAACAACACTTATAATGAGCGAGTTCCTATAATCCAGGTTGTGCCAATCACTGGTTGGAGTGACAAGAAAGCCAAGATTAAAAGTAATGTGGAGATTGAACCTTCCGAAGGAAATGGATTAACTAAAAAATCTATTGCTGATTGTTTGCAAACGCGCCCTATTGATTATTGTTCTCGCTTGGTTGATATCCGAGGTGAAGTTGAGGCAGAGCTTTTACTGAAAATTGACCGAGCTCTCAGAATCGTGTTTGCTTTGTAATTTTCGCCGTGCTAATTCTTCTGGCGCTACTGTTCGTTCTCTTAAGATTCTACCGCGTTCGGGTTTTTGCTTTTCAGATAGCTCAACCATAATGTTTGCAAGTTGAATTTATCGCTGTATATACTTTACCCCCATCAGTGTTATTTTGTCAATTTGAGCGCTGCAACTTCTGCGATCGCTTTTAAAGTTCTGCAAAAATTGGGTGTGACGAACCGCAGATGACCAGGAAGTTGACAAAAATACTAAAATGTGGTAGGCAAAGTCTGCTCGATCGCGCTCAAACAGTATTTTTTTCAAGTCGATTAGTTAAAGTTTATGTAAAGATGGGCGATCGAGCGAATAACGGGTGACAACCGCTGTGATGATTTTGCTATGGTGGTCAAGGTGCGTCGATCGGGCTTTCACAGGCAAAAAAAAGTGCAACAATCTACAGTCCGCTAACCGATTCGCGTGATCGGACTTCGGTTTTTAGGATCGATTAGCTAAGATCAAACTCAACCTAGTTTACAAAAAGATTCAGCAAGCAATCCTCAAGGAGTGAAAATCATGGTTCAAATTCAAGAAATTGCTCAACTATCTACCCTGCACGCACCTACTGTACCCAACGAAATAACCGCCACAGAATCGCGGCCTTGGGGCTCATTTACGACCCTAGAAGAAGGCCCAGGATATAAAATTAAGCGAATCGAAGTTAAGCCCGGACACCGCCTCAGCCTGCAAATGCACCACCACCGCAGCGAACACTGGATCGTAGTTTGTGGTACAGCAAAAGTTACTTGTGGCGAAACTGAACAAGTTTTGTTTACAAATCAGTCTACCTACGTTCCGCAGTGCACTTCTCACCGCCTGGAAAATCCGGGAGTTATCCCCCTGATTTTGATTGAAGTGCAGAATGGCGAATATCTCGGAGAAGATGATATTATCCGGTTTCAAGACGATTATGCCCGCACAGAAAAGGCTAAGTAACTATTGGGAATGGGGCTGCGTGGGCATAGGGCATAGGGCATAGGGCATAGGGAATTGATATTCGCATCAATAAGTAACCCATAAACAATTAGTAATAATCCATTCCCAATTCCCAATTCCCAATTCCCAATTCCCAATTCCCAATTCCCGATTCCCGATTCCCGATTCCCAATTCCCAATTCCCAATTCCCAATTCCCAATTCCCAATTCCCAATTCCCAATTCCCAATTCCCAATTCCCAATTCCCAATTCCCAATTCCCAAAAATAATGATTCACCTGAGCAAAACAGCAGCCACAGAAGTAAAACGCCTCAAGTCAAAGTATCGCAACCCCAATGCTTTGTTTCGTCTGGGCGTGGAATCGAGCGGCTGCTCCGGTTTGTCTTATACAATGGCATTTGACGATGCGCCAGCCCCAGGCGATGCTGTATGCGAGTCCGAGGGAGTTCAAGTTGCGATAGATCCCCAGCACTTAAAATATCTCAATGAACTCACCTTAGACTATTCAGAAGACTTGATGGGCGGAGGTTTCCGATATCACAATCCCAATGCAGCCCAAAACTGTAGTTGCGGCAACTCCTTTTCTGCGAGACAATAATCAATATGATGACACTCAAAGACTTAGAAAAAGTCCAAAAAACCTTCAAAGAAGCCGGTCAAGACTACCAACTTGAACTAGAAAGCGGGAAGATTATCATTGTGGGCCCATCAGATATTGTATCTAGTGAAATTGGCATTCGCTTGAGTGCCTTTCTGTTCGTTTGGGTGAATCCTCGCCGTTTGGGAAGAATTTTTGACTCCGCAGGCGGCTTTATTTTACCAGATGCTAACCTCACAGCACCCGATGTTTCCTTTGTGCGGGCCGCGCGGATCAAGCAAAGTCCCCGTTATTTCGGAGAATTAGTCCCAGACTTGGTAGTAGAAATTAAATCACAAAGCGATCGCATTAAACCGCTCGAAAAAAAGATTCTGAATTTTATCGAACTCGGCGCACAAGTAGGAATTTTGATTGACCCGGATGAAGAAACTGTGACAGTCTACCGTCAGGAAGGCGAACCGATTGTGTTGGGAAGTCAAGATATTTTGACATTACCCGAACTTTTTCCTGGTTGGGAATTGCCAATTTGTGAACTGTGGCCGCCAATTTTTACAGAAGCTGAAACTCAAGCATAATCTGGCTTTTTTATACAATTAATTAGAACGAACCGCGTTGGCGCAGCCTGCGCGAATCGTTAAAAAAACCTTATTTACAAATCTGAGGTGGAATTGGTGGCGAATTCGGCGACTGTTATGCCTTACAGCCCTGGGGAATCGCCGCCAATTTGCAATTAATATCAATTATCAATCAAAAAGGTTCGTAGTGAGGACGAAGAGTCCTTCTTTCCGAGGACTCTTCGTCCTCACTACAAACCTATTTTAAGTATAGCTGCTGAAAATTACCCACTGGATTAACTGCTGCCACTCGGGAGATTGAGCTAATAAATCTGCATCCAATTCATTGCCTGCATCCTGCGAAAATTCGGTAAAACATTCCGCCCAATTAATTACTGTTTCCACAGGCAAATAAGGTGTATAATTCCAAGAACGCTGCAAAAACTCTGCCATCTCAACAGGATGACCAGTGCGGTGCAAATACCAAGCAATCCAAACTAAGGTACTGTACTTGATTTGCTTTTCTAACAAACGTATTTTATCCGGCAATTCGGGGCGGGCAAAAAAATTGTCGGTGACGGCGGCGAGGGATTTAGCCTGCGGTAAACCTTTGTACATGGCGCTTTGTTCGTGCTGGCGGTAGCAAACTGTTACTTGTCGCAGCCACTCTGCTTCGCATCCCATTAAGGCTAAACGCAGCACTAAATCTGTATCTTCCGCTGGGGGAAATCGAGGGTCAAATCCGCCGGCTCGCTCTAACCAATGGCGGCGAAATATCATGGCGCTGGGTAATACTGGTTTCCACCGCAGCCACATTTCTAAGTCTAGTTTAGGAACGTTTTGCCAAGGTTTGACATCTTTGATCGGTTCGCCTATACTGTTAACTTGACGCCAGCCGCTGTGGACTATTCCTAGATTTGGTTGGGCTGCAAATACAGCGATTTGTGCTGCTATTTTGTGGGGCAGAAAGTAGTCATCTGCATCGAGAAAGGCGATGAATTCTCCCCGCGCTAGCTCGATGCCGCGATTTCTGGCAATGGAAACTCCTTGATTTTGTTGGTAAATGTAGCGGATTCGATCGCCATATTGCTCTAAAACTAATCTGGTGTCGTCTCGGGAACCGTCGTCTACGACAATAATTTCCCAGTCTGTATAGGTTTGGTGCAGCACGCTATCTACGGCTTGGCCGATGTAATCCGCGCAGTTGTAAGCCGGAATGACCACGCTTACCTGCGGAGTTCGATCGCTCATAATTAATATATTAAGTCCGAAGGATGAGAATCAATACGCTTTGTCAAATCCGGTTGCGTCTTGATTGTACAATAAATCTAGGGTGTGCCAGCAACAGACGCACCCGACGACGATCTATCGGCGATGCTTTTGGAGGACAATGTGGATTTAAGAATTTGCCAAGGTAAGTTGCTGCGAATTCAGTAAATCGTGGCGGCGAATTGCTAAAGGATTGCGATCGCCTTTTACCTTCAAATACTTGTCAGCTACTTGCAAAACTTGTTCTGGATTGGGCGGCTTGCTCAAAAAATCGGAAGCACCTGTAAGTTTCGCTCGCGTGCGATCGATTATACTATCTTGACCAGTCAAAAATACGATCGGAGTTTCCCGAAAAGCCGGTGTTTTTCGCAAAAAATTGCACAAAGCAAAGCCGCTTGTCTTCGGCATCACCAAGTCCATAAAAATCAAAGCAGGCTTCTGTTTGGCGATGATGCCCACTCCCTGCATCGGGTCTTGAATTTTTAGGACTCGATACCCCGCGGGCGATAAAATTTGCTCTAAAAATTCGCATACCATCGGACTGTCGTCGATACACGCAATCAAAGGGCGAACAGGCCCAGCAATCGCCGCAGCAAGGCGCCACTGTTCTATAGGCGACGGCAAATCTGGTACTGTTCGGAAATTTACTAAACCCTGCTTCATGTAATTAACTAAAGCGCGAGTTGCCACTGTGACGCACTGCTTTTTCTTAAAAGCAATATCCCAAAGAGTATTTTCGCCGTTAAATACGTTAGCCAAAGCTATCAAAGAATTAGAACTAAATCGATTTTGCTGCAACTGGGCTGACGATTTTAAAAGCGGTGCTTGTTCTGGATCTACCATCCACAAACCCATTGCTTTCCACTTCTGCCAAATTTGTTCTGTAGAGGACAGAATTTGCTCTACTTCCGTTAAAGACACCAGCAAAGAAGAAATAATTTTAGAAAAATATTTTTCTGACGGACGCCACTCCCGGCGCAGACCCGATTGACCTACCAGAGCAAAAAACACTTCGGAAACGCTGCTGTGGACGATCGCCTTAGCTTGTTCCAAACTCATTTCGCTAGCAACTATCCCTTGCTGAATCAGTTGATATTCCCACAGTTCCCCAGCATCGAGGTCTCTGAGATCCACTTGAAAGTTGCGGCAGTGTTGCCCGATCCCCCTATACCAGCGCCTCGCCCTGTGCGCTCCTCCTGTGGCATAAACCAAACAACCCCGAAAAAAGTAAAGTTGCCACTGTTGTTCGCCTTGCTCTAACAGCAGTTTCCCCGTTGCTTGTTTCTGGCTGAGCACTGCCAGAGTATGAGACAGCATTTTGTACCCGATTGCGGTAGCAGACATATCAACTCGCATCCCCTGTCCTCCCGTTTTTCCTATTATATAGCTGCTGAGTTGTGGAAGAAAACAGTAATATTACTGAAATTTTACAAATACCAACAATTAATGCTGTAAGTTTACCCCCTGTGGTACTGATACCCATCGGGAGTTTTAGCCATGAAGATACAGGGCTTATTTGCACCATTAACTAATAAATAAAATCCGGCTTCTGATTAATAGCTAATTCTCGTCGCTATCTTTGGGAGGTACTGGATCGTAACCTCCTGGATGAAAAGGATGACAGCGCAAAATCCGCTTAACGGCGAGCGCTGATCCCCGCGCCGCCCCAAATCTTTCTACGGCTTCGATCGCATATTGCGAACAAGTTGGTTGAAATCTACAGGCATTGGGCAAATAAGGAGAAATACCCATTTTGTAGCCTCGGATTAATCCGATCAGTAATACTTTCACAATTTTGACCTCAGCGCTTGATTAAACTAATCGCAAAATGTTGTCCTGTATACCTATTTTCATTTTTACCTCTTGGCTAGCTAAAACACAATTTGAGGAGACAATATGGTATTTGTTTCGGAGTTTGCTACTTGACCGATACCTAAAAAATTACCATCTCGATCGTAAACTTGCAAGGGATAGGGAGGTTCGGGTATTAAGTTTGCGGGGGGATTGTTCCGAGTTTCCTCCCCTTCTACGGGCGTTTCGGGAATCGGGAGGCGCTGTCCTTGAAACCAGCGTTTGGTATATTCAGGCGACAGGACGATCGCACCTAAGTGTCCCAAAACCGCTGATGGCAAAATCGGACAGAATTTATCCTCCTGTATTTGCAGTTCTAATTCTGCAAAACTGAGACTTTGGTCGATCGAGAAACCGCTGCTTTCGGTGCGAGTCAAACAAGCCAAAGTACCGCCTGCATTCAAGAGTGCGCCCAAGTCCCGGGCGATCGCCCGAATGTAGGTACCGGCCCCACAGGCGATCGACAAATCCAATTCGGGAAAATCTCCCGATCGCCAATCCAAGATTTCCAGCCGAAACACCTCTACTTTCCTAGCAGCAACTTCCACTGTTTCGCCTTTTCTAGCTAACTCATAAAGGCGTTTTCCTCCCACCTGAACCGCACTAAAACTCGGCGGAAATTGTTCTATTTTCCCTAGGAATTTTGGCAGTGCAGCTTGCACTTTTTCTAAACTTAACTCCGGCATCGGTTGAGAATGGATAATTTCTCCTTCTAAATCGTCCGTAGCGGTAGTTAAGCCAAACCGAATCGTACCTTGGTAAGCTTTGTTGTGTTGGAGGAATTGCAGCAGTCTGGTCGATCTGCCCAGGGCGATCGGCAAAACGCCAGTCACAGCAGGATCGAGGGTTCCTCCGTGTCCGACTCGCTTGAGTTTCAATATTCGGCGCACTCGCCCCACGCAGTCGTGAGATGTCATGCCCGCAGGTTTGTTGAGATTGAGAAAACCGTCAATAGTCATTAGTTAGTTATTAGTTGTTAGTTGTTAGTTGTTAGTTGTTAGTTGTTATATCAATTCCGGTTGTATTGGAATAATATAGAGGACACGGCAGTGCCGTTTCCCTACCATGATTAATTGTAGGGACACGGCACGTGCAGTCTCCTGATTTCGGCCTAATTTCGGTAAGATTAATAATTCCGATGCTACCGGATTTGATATTATTTGTTATTAGCTTTCCTGTCAACAGTCAACCGTCAACAGTCAACCGTCAACAATTCCGAATCAAAAAATAAAGTCCGCCCGACTGATAGAAGTGGGTGCAACTCCGAATAAAGTAGCCAGAGTTTCCTTGGTGCTTGTAAGTTGAATAATTGTACTCGGCGAAGTTCCGCCAGATCCAGCGAAAATGGTGAGTTGGGCAAAGGGGAGGTCTGCTGTCAAGCGAATTTTATCAGTACCAACAGTAAAATCGGTAATCACATCCGCATCTGTCAAACGCCCGATCGCAAAAGTATCATTCCCAGCGCCGCCAGTTAAAGTATCTCGGCCCTTATCGCCCGACAAACAGTCATCGCCGATACCGCCAAACAGCGAGTCATCGCCAGTGCCACCAAACAGGGTGTCATTGCCCGCGCCCCCCAACAAAGTATCGCTTTCTTGGTTGCCAAACAGCAAATCATTGCCGTCGTCGCCGCTTACCGAGTCAGCATCTTTGCCGCCGTAGACAGTATCGTCGCCCGCGTTGCCAAAAACGCTGTCGCGGCCAGCATTACCGAACAGCAAATCATTGCCGTCGCCGCCTAGTATTGAGTCGTCGCCGTCCCCACCGTAGAGGCTATCGTTTCCCCCCAAGCCGAAAATGCTGTCAGCGCCTCCCAAACCGAATATCAAGTCAGCGCCCGCAGTACCGCTGAGGGAGTCGGGGCCGCTGGTGCCGTTCCTACCACCGCTAGCTGAGCCTCCGGGACTGGTACCGCCGCTGCCGGGGGTTGGAGTTGGGGTGGTGATTGTGATCTTGACTGGTACTGCTGGTGGCATGGTTTTGAACAGTGGTAGAAATTTGCCATTCTAACTTAGCTTAAAATCGGGAGTTATAAGCTCGCCAACCGCCCAGATCGGAAATGTCGATCGCACCTGCGACAGCATAAGATTCGCACAAAAAGCCCTGCACCGTGGAGCCGTCCTCCAACATTAGCGTACCGATTCCCAGCGGCGACGGAATTTGAGCGACAAATCGGCCGAAAGCTGCGATCGACAACTCCCAAACTTCCACCTCGATCGCGCTACCGCCCTCTACCTGACGCACCAATCCCGGCTTGCCCAGAGCAGTACCCGTCAAAGCGTACAGCTTGTAAATCGGGCTGGTACGGCAGGCGCGAACCAAAATGCCTCCGAGCTCGATTAGTTGATAATTCAGCGGCTCACCGCTCAAATGAGCGCCAACCACGGCAAGTTTGACTCGTTCTTCTGACGATGATTTGGGTGCGATCGCGAATTCCGGGACTGTTGGCAGCGCCTGGCCGGTTGCGCCCAAAGTTCCCCCCAAGCGATCGTGGAAAGCAGCGCCCAGGCGGCAAAGCGATAAATCGTGCCACGCCGGAGCCATCAGTGTCAATCCTGCGGGCAATCCGTTGCTTTGAAACCCGCTGGGAACTGCGATCGCGCACAAATCGAGTAAATTGGCAAAGTTCGTGTAACGTCCGAGAGTGGTGTTGAGGGCGATCGGCGCGGCTGCAACTTCTGCGACAGTATAAATCGTACCTGTCGTGGGAACCGCCAACACATCCATTGACTGCCACTGAATTTCTGCCCGCCGGCGTAGTTCCGCCAACCGGTACGAGGCGCGGTAAGCAGATACGGCATCGTAGCGTTTGCCGCCGCTGATAATTTCGTACACGATCGGATCGAGATCCCCTGGGTGCGCGTCCAGGAAATCGCCCACCGCGGCCAACCTTTCTGCTACCCACGGCCCGCCGTAGAGCATTTCGGCAGCCTCCGCAAAGGGTTTGAAGTCAATAGGCGCGATCGTGCAGCCCAATGATTGCAAGCGCGCGATCGCCTCTCGGTAGCGCTGTTCGGCTTCTGCATTCCCGAAAAATTCGAGTTCGCCGTCTGCGGGAACTCCCACCCGTAAGCGGGATAAATCCGGCAAAACTTTCGTTTCAGGGCGACGAGAAAACGCATCCTCAGCGTCAAAACCGCTGGCTACTTGCAGCACGGAGGCCGCATCCGCACAGGTGAGAGCGAACACAGAAACGCAATCGAGCGATCGCACTGCTGGAAGCAGCCCGCGAGTGCTTACCAGCCCGCAAGTTGGCTTCAGCCCGACAATGTTGGTAAAAGCAGCGGGAACCCGCCCCGAGCCTGCGGTATCGGTACCCAGAGCAAAACTCACCAATCCGGCAGAGACTGCTGCGGCGGAACCGGAACTCGATCCGCCGGGGATGTATCGCCGATCGAACGGATTGCGGCAAACTCCATAGGGGGTGCGGGTTCCCACTAATCCTGTGGCAAACTGATCCATGTTTGTTTTGCCGATCGCGATCGCACCTGCCGCGCACAGGCGCTCTACGACGGAGGACGATCGCGCTGGAGTGCGAGCAAATTGCGGACATCCCGCCGTAGTGGGAACGCCCGCCCAATCGAGATTATCTTTGATCGCAAAAGGTATCCCGTAGAGTGGCAATTGTTGCGGGTCGAGGTTTTCCAAAGCTTTGGCGCGTTCGAGGGTTTCCGCCAGCGGTGCTAAATAAATCCATACCGCCGGATCTGCATAGCGTTCGATCCGATCGTACACGCTCGCGATCGCATCTGCGGGCGCGATCGAGCCCGTGCGGTAGCGATCGAGCAGCGAATGAATGTCTAGACTGTGACTGTAGTTAACTTTTTCCATAATGCACCGTCAGTCGATTTTAGATTTTAGATTTTAGATTTTAGATTGAAGAGTTCACTTCACAGGCTGTGTTTGGCGATCGTTATTACTCACGCCCAGAGTACCATTCTCTCTTAACAGGCTGTCCGGCCTGTTCCACAAAGAGTGTATTTCTTTCTTCTTGTGGGGAGTAGGGGTTGGGCATCCTGCACGCCCATAAAAGGCTTATTGAGAATGGTGGAACATCTCATTTATTACAAATAGGATGTTAGTTTACCGCATTGGCGATCGCCTCCGCATCCAGTCTAGGGCGATCGAAGTATTTCTCAATAAATATTTAATCCTTGTCTTGCGAGTTTGGTCAGTGTGTGCAGGTCAACTTCGCGATGCACAATCGCCCGGTTTAATCTTCCAAAAACCTTAATTTGATAAATCCCAGAAAAAACGTTTTTTGTAACATTTTACACATTTTACTATCAAGTTAGCTGTTACCGTTTGAAACGTAGCAATCTAGTAAGATTGCAAGCTACAGTATGCTTACCTTTGAAAAAGCTAAGTGCATTGTTGTTACCGACAGTCTCGCATAACTCCTTGGGTTGCAAACAGGACTTATACAGACAAAAATCGAAAAAAAATAACAGCTTCTAGGGTTCCGATTTGAACGAGTTTCTAACTCAGCTTAGACAGTTCGAGTGCTGGTCCGAGAGAAGCAGACTGGTTCACCCAAGATTTTAATTTTAGGGAAACACTAGCCAGTTACACGGCGGGATAAAAGCCCGGGAGAAACGCGATCGGTCAGCAAGACTCGGTTCGTTAGCTCTCGGGCTTTATCCTTGTATATCAAGGGTTTGCGGGAGCTAAGGAAGCCAACGAAGTAGGCTTTGTTCGATCGACATATTCACCTCTAACCAGCAACCAGAATCTGCTATGAATATCCGATATTGCTCCCCAAAAATAACGCGATCGCCCTTATCCTACTGCGCCATATTTTTCATCACCTTGTTTTTCGCTGTTGGCTGCGTCAACCCAGCAATTTATATCAAAACCACGACAGAAACAGAAGCAGCTTCTTCAGTAAGTGCTGACGCAGTTCGCCTCGGATTCAGCGCGTGGCCCGGCTGGTTTCCTTGGCAAATTGCCAAAGAACAAAAGATATTTGAAGCCAACAATGTTCCTGTAGACTTAAAATGGTTTGACGGCTACTTAGAATCCATCAGCACCCTCACAGCAGGACAGATAGACGCTAACAGCCAAACCCTCGGCGATACAGTAAACTCTATATCAGGCGGTGCCGACCAAGTAATTGTTTTAGTCAACGACAACTCGACGGGAAATGACAAACTGATTGTCGCCGAAGGCATCAATTCCGTTGCCGATTTGAAGGGCAAAAAAGTTGCAGCAGAGGAGGGTACTGTCGATCACTTTCTCTTGCTGTTAGGGCTGAGAAAAGCAGGTTTATCAGTGCGGGATATTCAATTTGTACCGCTGGAAACCGGCAAAGCTGCGGCGGCTTTTGTCGGAGGACAAGTCGATGCGGTGGCAGTATTTGCGCCGTTTACCACGCAGGCATTAAAACGCTCAAACAGCAAGGAACTGTTTAGTTCAAAAGACTTTCCGGGGGCGATTTCCGACCATTTGACATTCACGCGAAAGTTTATCGACGAACACCCCGATCGAGTGCAAGCCCTGGTCAATTCATGGTTTGCAACATTGGAATACATGAAAGCAAATAAAGACAAATCTTACGAGATTCTCACCAACCGCGCCGGAGTCAGCGTAGAGGAATACAAAGAATATGAAAACGGCACTAAGATATTTACAGTCGAGGAAAACTTGAAAGCCTTTCAACCGGGAAATGACATGACATCGTTGCAGTTTGCGGCGGCGGAAATGACTAAATTTTTGGTAGATGTAGGTTTAGCAAAAACCCAACCAGATATTAGCAAGTTATTTGACGATCGCTTTATCAAAGCTTACGCCGAAGGTAAAAGCTAAAAGGCAGAAAGTAAGCAAATCGCAAATAAATTAAAATTTTACAAATATTCTTTCTGGGATTGCCTAAATCACTCAAATTACTCGATTAACCGTTCTGCAATTAAATCATGCCACCAAATCCCGAACCGCGATCGATCCAATCCCACCTCAAGCAAAAAAGCCTAAATCCCACCGTTTTCTGGCGGATTGCGGAAGAGATACCAAAACCCCTCAATATTGGGTTAACAGTAACATCGATCGCCCTACCGCTGCTGCTGTGGTGGCTAGTAACAACCTTCG
Source organism: Cyanobacteriota bacterium (assembly GCA_025362325.1). GTDB lineage: Bacteria > Cyanobacteriota > Cyanobacteriia > Cyanobacteriales > Microcoleaceae > Microcoleus. Next base: position 26,977 of record JANYGO010000049.1, read on the forward strand.
CCAACGTAGATCCCAAATTTTTGCCTTCCCCAGCCAAAGTTTTAGAGGCATTTGGTAGGCTGTGGAACACTCGCGAACTTTTGAAAGACACAGTAGCGAGTTTGTGGCGGGTGGGAGTGGGCTTTCTGTTCGCCTTGGTTTTTTCCATACCAATTGGCGTGCTGATGGGCAGTTTTCCCAGTATTCGCGCCTTGCTGGAACCCATGTTCGGCTTGATGCGATATATGCCCGCACCAGCATTCATTCCCCTCTTAATTCTCTACTTGGGAATCGGCGAAGAACCCAAAATAATGCTGATATTTATCGGCGTCTTTTTCTTCAATTCGCTGATGGTGATGGATACAGTCAAGTTTGTTCCAAAAGAGTTGATCGAAGCTACTTATATGTTGGGCGGGAATCGCTGGGAAATCCTCACTCAAGTTATTTTTCCCCACGTTTTGCCGGGAATTCTTGATGCTAGCCGCATCAACCTAGCTGCGGCTTGGCAATTGGTAATCGTCTCGGAATTGATTGCTGCAACCGAAGGCTTAGGCCGCCGGATCAGTGTCGCAGGTCGATTTCTCCGAACCGATGAAATTTTTGTGGGGCTGATTGTCATTGGGGCGATCGGGCTGACTTTTGACTTGCTTTTTCAATATCTGTTGCGGGTTTCTTGTAAATGGTCAAGCCAGAAACAGTAAGCAGATGTTATGTAAATCTGGGTTAAAAAATTAGGATCGTAGTGAGGAGTGTAGTCCTCATAAATAAAAGATTGAATCCTCACTACGAACTAAGTTAGTCCTCAGAAAGAAGGACTGAAGTCCTCACTACGAACCAATTTAGTCCTCCAAAAGAAGGACTGAAGTCCTCACTACGAACCAATTTAGTACAATACGGAGAATTTACTAATGTTTCTGCAAATCAATAATCTGCACAAAAACTTTGAAACTAAAAACGGTAAATTAGTTGTCCTCAAGGACATCAATATGAGCATCAAGCAAGGCGAATTTATCTGCGCGGTAGGCGCATCAGGTTCTGGCAAATCTACTCTGTTGAGGCAGATTGCGGGATTGGACAAGCCGACAACAGGGGAAGTTAAAATTGATGGCAAGGAAGTTGTTTCGCCTGGGCCGGATCGAGGTATGGTATTTCAGCATTACACTCTTTATCCTTGGATGAACGTGCAGGAAAATGCCGAGTTTGGCCTCAAACTTCAAGGCTTGTCCAAGCAAAAGCGGCGCGAACAAGCGAGTTATTATTTGAGTGTGGTAGGATTGACGGAGTTTGCGAAGTCGTTGCCGAAGGAATTGTCGGGCGGGATGAAACAACGGGTGGCGATCGCCCGCGCCCTCGCTTCTGAACCGAAAGTGTTATTAATGGATGAACCTTTCGGCGCCTTGGATATCCACACTAAAGAATCGATGCACGAATTCATGCTCGATTTGTGGCGCCGCACTCAGATTACCATCTTTATGATTACTCACGATGTCGAAGAAGCGGTGTTTCTTTCCAATCGGATCTACGCTTTGGGCGCTCGTCCCGGTACAGTGAGAAAGGAAATGTTGATTAATTTGCCCGATCGCACTCCCAGCGTTAAACGCCACGCCAAATTCCACGATTACCGCGACGAACTCATGGATTTGATGCGGAAACACGGACAGGAAGCAGTTGCAATAGCCGCTTAAATAAGACATAGGTTTGCAGTTGCGTGGCGTTGCGTTCGCGCTAAGAGTGCAACCGCAAACCTAAGTAAGGGAAAATAAATATTACTTTGGGAGAGGGCGGGTTTGACAGCGACAAGATAATATTGTTGTGTTTCGCTGACTGCCTCAATATATCAGGAGGAATTCATGGTGCAACTATCGATCGACAAAAACTCACAAATCGATGCTGGCCTCGTATTAATCGAAGAAACCGTACCGGGCGGCGCGTACTGGTCGGGAGTCATCAAGCGGGGAAACACCCTGCGAATCACCGATCTAGAAGGCTCTCGCGGCGTTTCCATGCTGTGCTACAATGCCGACAATGCGATCGAACGCTTCAACGCAGCAGACACCGCCAAAATTCAATTCAACGCCTTTCTCAAACAAGGCACAGTCATCTACACAGACATGGGGCGCATCCTATTTTCCATCACCCAAGACACATCAGGCTGTCACGACTTGCTAGCCGGATGCAGCAACGCCATTAGCAACAGTAAAAAATACGGCCCTGGAGACTGGAAAAACTCCCGCGACAACTTCCTCAAAGCCCTAACTCGGTGGGGTTTAGGCAAAAAAGACATCATGCCAAACCTCAACTTATTTACTCGAATTGCCATCAAACCCGACGGCACGATGGAGTTTCGCGAAGGCAGCGAAGAACCAGGTAGTTTTATGGATTTACGAGCCGAAATGAACGTATTAACAATTATCTCAAACTGCCCCCACATCCTGCATCCAAACCCCATTTACGATCCAAAACCCATCCAAATTCAGATTGGGAAATCCCCCGCACCCGCAGCAGACGACTTGTGCCGCACCGCCAACCCGGAAGCTGTGCGCGGCTTCACCAACACCGATGCTTTGTTCCTGCAATAAACCCGATTCCACAACTCAGTCTTGTCCGCGTTAATCCAATACGCTTGGGTTAAGACAGATCTCCCTGGCGCCCCCCTTAAAAAGGGTGGGACAAGAATCTTATCAAAGTCCCCCTTGCTTTCGGGGGGGGACAAGAATCTTATCAAACTCCCCCTTGCTTTCGGGGGATGCGAGGGGGATCTCCGAGCAATAAACAGTGTTAACAATTGCGTATTGCGCGTTAATCTGCGGTAAAAAATGCTGTAAATCAATCAAAAGTGAACCATGACTGCAAATACCAAACAAATCCTCGATCCCAAAAAAGCCATTTACAACGAAGTTTTACCAGCCAGACATCCTTGGTCTCGCGTCATCAAAAAAGGACAGATTCTCCGCATAGTAGATTTAGGCGGAAATCAAGCAGTAGACTTTTTAGTGTACAATGCCGATGACCCTTCCGAACGCTATAGCGCCCCCGATACAATCGTCAATCAAGGCAACATCTTTGTCACTACAAACAGCAAACTAATTTCCAACGAAGGGCGAACCATGATGACCATAATTGCTGACTCCTGCGGGCGGCACGATACCTCCGGCGGCGCGTGTAGCTGCGAGAGCAATTCAGTGCGGTTTGGACTAGATAAAAAATACCAGCACGCCTGCGTTGAAAATTTCCTCGCCGCAATTCTTCCCTACGGTTTGGGCAAGCGAGATTTAGTCAGCAATATCAACTTTTTTATGAATGTGCCAGTTAGCAAAAATGGCACTTTAGAAATTGTTGACGGCATCTCAGATCCGGGAAGTACAGTTGATTTGCGAGCCGAAATGAACGCGCTAGTTGCGATTTCTAACTGCCCGCAAATGAACAATCCTTGCAATGCTTACAATCCCACGCCGATTCAGTTGATTGTTTGGGATGCGGTGTAACCGAAAAATACCAGGTTTGTAGTGAGGACTTCAGTCCTTCTTAATGAGGACTTTAGTCCTTCTTAATGAGTAATAAAGTCCCAATTACCAATGCCCTGTTTGGCCAATTCCCTGTTTGGCCAATTCCCAATTCCCAATTCCCAATTCCCCCCATAATGTTTAACAAAGTTCTGATTGCCAATCGCGGTGAAATTGCCTGCCGAATTATCCGCACGCTCGATCGCCTCGGAATTGCTTCGGTAGCAGTATATTCTGAAGCCGACGCCCACGCCAAACACGTTTTCGCCGCCAGCGAAGCCATTTGTATCGGTGCATCCGCCGCAGCCGAGAGTTATTTGCGGTTCGATCGCATTCTCGAAGTGGCGCGCCAAACAAAAGCTCAAGCTATCCATCCGGGTTACGGCTTTTTGAGCGAAAATGCAGAATTTGCGGAAGCTTGTATCAGCGAAAATATTGCATTTATCGGCCCGACTCCGAGTCAGTTGCGTTGCTTTGGATTGAAGCACACCGCGCGGGAAATAGCCGCTGCAAATCAAGTGCCGCTAACTCCCGGAAGCGAACTTTTAGCAAGTTTAGAGGATGCCCAAAAAGCGGCTGGGGCGATCGGCTATCCGGTGATGCTCAAAAGTACCGCAGGCGGCGGCGGTATCGGTTTGCAGGCTTGTTTTGGCGATCGAGATTTAGCAGAAGCATTTGAAAAAGTACAGCGTTTGAGCCAAAGCAATTTTAAACAAAGCGCAGTTTTTTTAGAGAAATACATTCAAACAGCCAGGCACATAGAAGTCCAAATCTTTGGAGATGGCAAAGGAAGTGTCATAGCCTTGGGCGAGCGAGATTGTTCGGTGCAGCGGCGCAATCAAAAAGTAATTGAAGAAACCCCCGCCCCTGCGATTACCGACGCACAGCGAAATCAGTTGTACGGTGCAGCAGTGCGGTTGGGAAAAGCAGTAAATTACCAATCAGCGGGTACTGTTGAATTTGTGTTTGATGTCGAGGCGAAACAGTTTTATTTTTTGGAAGTCAACACGCGCTTGCAAGTCGAACACGGCGTGACTGAAGCTGTCAACAACATCGACCTCGTTGAGTGGATGGTAAAACAGGCTTCTGGGGATTTGTTCCCTATACAAAATTACCAATATCAGCCGCAAGGACATTCAATTGAGGTGCGGATTTATGCCGAAGATGCCGCCAAGAATTTTCAGCCGAGTTCCGGGTTGCTGAATCAAGTTGCGTTTCCCGAAAACGTCCGCTGCGACAGTTGGATCGAAACCGGAACGGAGGTTACTCCTTTTTACGATCCGCTGCTAGCCAAAATCATCGTTTGCGGGGAAAATCGAGCGCAGGCGATCGCCCAACTCAAAGCTGCTTTAGATGTCAGTGAAATAGCGGGAATTGAAACTAATTTAGATTACCTCCGCCAGATTTTGGACGATTCCCGATTCAACCGGGGCGAACTGAACACGCGCTTTTTAAACTCTTTTGAATACGCCCCTTTAACGATCGATGTATTGGATGGTGGAACCTACAGCAGCATTCAAGATTATCCGGGGCGGATTGGCTATTGGGATGTTGGCGTGCCGCCTTCGGGCCCGATGGATCATCTCGCATTTCGAGCGGCCAATCGTTTAGTAGGAAATCCCGAATCAACAGCAGGACTGGAGTTCACAGCCACAGGCCCAACTCTGCGATTTAATGCAGATACAGTTATTAGTTTGACTGGTGCAACTATGAAGGGAACGCTCAACGGCGAATCGGTGCCGTTTTGGCGGGCAATTCCCGTAAAAGCGGGCAGCATTCTCAAGTTAAAAGCCATTGAAGGCGGCGGCTACCGCACTTATTTAGCGGTGAAACACGGTTTTAATGTACCTGAATACTTGGGCAGCAAATCAACGTTTGTACTGGGCAAATTTGGCGGTCACGCTGGCCGCACGCTGCGTGCGGGAGATGTGCTGAAACTGCATCAAACTGCAACTCTGTCAGCGGAATTATCTTGGCCTTCGGAACTGATTCCAACTTACAGCAATAATTGGGAAATTGGTGTTTTGTACGGGCCGCACGGTGCACCGGATTTCTTTACTGAGGAAGACATCAAAATGTTTTTCTCAACAGAATGGCGCGTGCATTACAACTCGACGCGGACGGGGATTCGGCTGATCGGGCCGAAGCCAAGTTGGGCGCGTCAAGACGGTGGGGAAGCGGGTTTGCACCCGTCTAACATTCATGATAACGCTTACGCGATCGGCACGATCGACTTTACGGGCGATATGCCTGTAATTCTCGGTCTTGACGGCCCGAGTTTGGGAGGTTTTGTCTGTCCTGCTACTATTGTGCAGTCCCAATTGTGGAAAATCGGACAACTGAAACCGGGGGACAGCATTCGTTTTTACTGTTTGAGTTTTGCTGAAGCTTTGCAGCAGGAATTAGAGCAATACAGGCAAATTGCTACTTTTTCTCTCCCGGTTTCTGAGGCAAAATCTGAGAGATTGTTTCAGATTCCCGGTTCTCCAGTTTTACACAAAATTTCTGAATCTTCGGGACAGGTTGCTGTTACTTACCGTCAAGCTGGCGATAAATATATTTTAGTTGAATACGGGCCGTTGGTGCTCGATTTAAATTTACGTTTTCGGGCCCACGCCTTGATGGCATGGCTGACAGCAAATCCGTTGCCGGGAGTTATCGAATTAGTGCCGGGAATGCGATCGCTCCAAATTCACTTTGAGAGCCGCCAGATTTCGCAACAGCAGCTAATGCAGGCGCTGATTGCGGCGGAGACGGAACTTCCGGCGATCGAGAATATGGAAGTGCCGGCGCGCATTGTACACTTGCCTTTATCTTGGGAAGATGAATCGACGCTGCTGGCGATTGAAAAATATATGCAGTCTGTGCGATCGGATGCACCTTGGTGTCCCAGCAATATTGAGTTTATCCGCCGCATAAATGGGCTTGATAGCATCGAACAAGTCAGAGAAATTGTCTTTAATGCTAACTATTTAGTGATGGGTTTGGGAGACGTTTATTTAGGCGCACCAGTCGCAACTCCCCTCGATCCGCGCCACCGTTTGGTTACTACAAAATACAATCCCGCCCGCACTTGGACTCCCGAAAATGCAGTTGGCATTGGCGGCGCGTATTTGTGCGTTTACGGGATGGAAGGGCCCGGAGGTTATCAATTTGTCGGCCGCACGGTGCAAATGTGGAATCGGTTTAAACAAACGGCGGATTTCCAGTCTGGTAAACCTTGGCTGTTGCGCTTTTTTGACCAAATCCGATTTTATCCGGTTTCTCATGAGGAATTGCTGCGCTGTCGGGAAGAATTTATCGAAGGGAAGTTTCAATTAAAGGTTGAAGAAATTACTTTTAATTTGAGAGAATACAATGAGTTTTTGGATTCTATTGCTAGCAGTGCGGCTGAGTTTAAAGCGCAGCAGCAGGCCGCATTTAATGCAGAGCGCGATCGCTGGGCCGCCTCCGGGGAATTTGAGGCTGAATCTGCCGCAGAAGCCCCGCTGAATATGGCTTCTGAAACAGTGGCGGAGGTTACTTTGCCGATCGGCTGTGAGGCAGTTGTCGCTCACGTTTCGGCCAATGTTTGGCAGATACTGGTTAATGTGGGAGATGCGGTTGCTGAGGGCGATCGGCTGTTAATTTTGGAAGCGATGAAAATGGAAATTGCTATTACTGCTGATGTGCCGGGAACTGTAGCCCAATTGTTTTGCGAAAAGGGGCAAACGGTAACTGCTGGGCAAATTCTAGCGGCAGTTCAACCCGATTAAGCAGTCTTGGATGCAGACACTTTATCTGTAGGTGCGCACTGCACGCATTGGTGTCAAATTAAGCCTAAAAACAGCAGATACCTGACGCTGGCGGTAGGACTTGGCAGTACACGGCCGGAAATGGCAGAATTGAGATGGGGACATTCAGAATTACCTGTCAGTCGGCTGGGGCTCTTGCGAACAGTTACGGTTTAGGTAAACCAGAGCTTAGTGCGATCGAATATTCTCAGGAAGAAGCTGGGCCGCCAATATCGAGGAGTCGTTCTCTCCCAATTTTAGATATTACAGCTAATCAAGTCCAGCGCTGGCTGAATTTTGTGCAGGGTTTTCGACCAATATAAAGATCACTTCTAGGAGGCTATAAAGATGACAACCATATCCAAAGAACCAACAGCGATTATCCGTACAGAAAGAGGACTAACAATCGCAGGTACGCGCATCACTATCTACGACATCATGGACTATGTGACGGCTCAATATCCGCCTAAGTTTATCAGGGGACTGTTCGATCTCACAGAGCAACAAATTAACGCGGCTTTAGCTTACATTGAGGTAAATCGCGATACTGTTGAAGCTGAGTATCAAATGGTTCTTAAGGAAGCTGAAGAACTGCGGCTGTATTATGAAGAAAAAAATCGCGATCTGATTGCCAGAATTGCCGCCCAGCCACCAAAACCTGGAACGGAAGCTGCTTGGGAAAAACTTCGAGCAGCTAAGGCAAAATTTAAGTCTGAGCTATAGTTTTTCATACTAAAGTATGATAGAGTTAATGTATCATAAAATCATTAAATACTATGATCGATGTAGTGTTTTAAAAGTGATACCCATGTTAAAAGAATTAAAAACCATTACTCTGGCCACTTTTCTGGTATTAGGAACAGCTAAACTGGGTTCTACTGCACCTCTCCCAAGTCCTAATAATCAAGGAGATTATATAGGAAGAGCTTATCATACTTATTGGGAAGTAGTAGACCCAGACCCAAAGGGGTTAAATTGTCGCATGAATTCTTCTTTTGAAGAATTTATGCGTGTTGACAACCCCACTCCATTTAATGTTTTTAATTGGCCTGTAATTGGTGTTTTAAAACAGGGACAGCGTTTTGAAAGCTTTCCTGGTAATGCTGGTGTTACTTTCCGTGATACCAGGGGTTTACCTTGGCTTTTTGTAGGAAAAACCTACACTGCTGGTGCGGCGCAAGGTTGTTTTATTCGCGCTAATAGTCAATTTGTCAAACCAGTACAGATGTCACCGACTCGCGTACAACCCCAAACGAGTCAACCGCTAGCAAGTTCCACAGCACTACCGATGAAGCTTGGTTTTGACGAAGGATTTGGATCGATTGTAGTACCAGAAAGCGATACCAGAGCATCGGCATATGGAGGACGCTTAAGGCGATATGATGTTCACATTGCTAAAATGTTTGAAGTCACTCACTTTATGTGTCAGGAGGGGACTTTAACACCCGGTATTACATGGAATTACGAGGCTGGAGGTGGCACGATTAATATGGGAAGTTTTGTAATAAGCTGCCGACTTGCTAATCAAATAGTTAGTGCCTATGGTTTAGGTAAATCAGAACCTACGAATATTACTTTTTCGGCTGGTGAAATCGGTCGTCCTGATGTCAGAAGTTTCAACATTCCTATCCTAAATATTACAGGTGATAAAGTACCACGCTGGATAAGTTTTGTGCAGGGATTTCAGCCAGTGAGGAGGTAGGACGATCAATCGCAATGGAAGGAGGTGTTAGAGGCAAGTATGTTGAACAATGTCGTGCCGGGACAAACTTAGTGCTTTTAGATGCAGATGTTGCCCAAGCTTTTCCCAATGATGCAGCAGTGAATGAGGCATTGAGGATGTTAATCAGATTGCACAGCGCTAGCAATTAAATACTGTGGTACAGCAGACGGAATAAAAATGATTGGTGAGGATCGAACCCAATTTCCCAAATTGCGAGTAATCAGCTAGTAATCTTGATTCCAAGTATAATAGAGTTCATGTATCTGAAAATCTGTCTTAATCTGTGTCCAACTATGTGTAGGGATAAAAATACCATGCTACCTCAAATGACCAGTGCTAAAAAGTTGACGAGCAAGTTTTTAATTGTCATATTTTTCTGTCTGGGAATCCTCTTGATGCACCCGGAAAACGTCAGAGCAGAAGGAAGTCAACCTAATGTCACTAAAAAAACTGATTGCTTTTTAGTTTTCGGAAAAGGAACTTGTGACTCTACAAGGAATGAAGTAGCCACTGAAACCGAAATCAAACCAGGTGCTAACCTTAGTGGTAAGAATCTACAAGGTGTTAACCTGCATAATGCTGATTTGAGAAGATCAGATTTGAGTGGTGCAAATTTGACTGGCGTAGACTTAACAGGTGCTGACTTGAGTGAAGTCAAAATCAGCAAAGTTAAAAACCCTGGAAACTTAGATTTTCATGGATTTGACTGGAGTAAAATTAAGTTGAGTAAGGAAGATTCAATCAAGATAGTTACAGCTAACTTGAGCAAGCAAGATTTAGTCAATTTTATCAAAGCTGACCCTAGTAACTTGGATTTCAGCGGGTTAGACTGGAATAAAGTTAACTTAAGCCAACAAGACGTACAGAAGCTCGTAAACTCTAAGCTAAATCAGCATGATTTAATTAAGTTAATCAAAAGCGATCCTAATCAGGTAAATCTTACTAAGGACGAATTACTAGGGTTAATTCAGCTAAATCTAAATAACAGCGCTTTATGGCGAAGTTCCACCCTAAATAGTCAAGACTTACTAAATTTACTAGCAAACAAGTTGAGTGCAGTAGACTTAAGTGGGGTTGACTTACAAAAAGCAAACTTTACTGGTAGCAACTTACAGCAAGCTAACCTGAGTGGCGCCGACTTGAGACAAGCAAATCTCAATGGGGCAAAAATGCCGGATGGCACTCTATATCGACGTTAGTTTTACTTAGTAGAGTGCGTCATCTGCTATAATCGATCTGTTGGAGCGAAAATTTATATAAATGTGACGCACCCTACTAATACTGGTTATTTCTTACTCTTCATTCATCATTGATTGGTAATCACTGAGATCAACTCGAACCATTTCGCATTGTTTTTTGGCAAAAGTTGTACAAGAAACGCAAGAATTGAGACTTCTAGCTGCTGCTCCTAATGTTATCTTATATGGCATGGGCAGAGCTTCCGTAATCTCAACTAACTTTTCGGCTTGACTTTGGTATTCTCGCATTTTGTCACCGCACTGTCTTAATTTTTCGAGATTTTCGCGATTTCTCAAAGGTTCCATATTTCTGCCCGCTTCTTCTAGCTGACTTATATCATTGTATATTTTTTCAAGATTGTAAGTATTAGGAACTGTAGCACTTGTACCGACAACAGGTTGGGTGCCTGAGATGTCTCCTGGGTGAGAAAACAATAAAGTTGCTAATAATACTATTGAAATTAGTGCCTTATCAACCCCCATCAATAACCCCCTCGCTAGCTTAAACGGCGATAAAGCAATACCTACAATTCCCAAAATGACACTAAAAATCAAGGAGAAGAAAGTTGACACCAAGTGAAAAATAAAACTTGGTATGGCAAATAAAAAGTCCATAATATATGACCCCTAACTATTCAAACTAATTTACCTAAAGTATCGAGAAAGCAATTGTGGTGGATTCTCTCTGTTATTTTGCAATATTTAGATAAAATATGACAACTAAAAACAGTCGGATTTAGCACCCAATTTTTTTAACCATCCTGAACCAATTTAATAAAATTGGTACAATTCAGTTGACAATGTAGGATTTGGTAGGATATAGTTCAATAAACCTCACTCTACCCTGCCCCATGAATGTTGAAGATGTTATACAATGGGCGAATAATTCGATTTTTGATAAAACAGGAGAACATCTTACACCCCTACAGGAAGCAATAGTAATGGGTGTTTGGCAAAGGCAAAAATATCCTCAAATAGCTAAAGACTTCCATTGTAGTGAATCTCACGTTAAAAAAGAAGCGGCTAAGTTATGGGAAAAGTTGCGTGAGGAATTAGGAGAAGACCTTAATAAATTTAATTTCCGTTCTAAGTTAGAGAAAAAATATCGTGTTTCTCAAGTTGCCCATTGGGGAGACTGTTTACAAATTGATAATGTTAATATTTGTGGTGAATTTCTACAAACTATTGAAGATACAAAAACCCGATCGCCCTTTCCCCCCGACTCTCCCCAAAATCAATCCCCAATAATCGATTTAACAGACGCACCCGAATTAACCAGCTTTTACGATCGCACATCCGAACTCTCCACCCTCACAGAATGGATATTACAAGCCCACACCCGCTTAATTACCGTCTACGGCTTAAGCGGAATTGGCAAAAGTGCGATCGCCCTCAAACTCATCGAACAAATTCAAACCGAATTTGATTATATTATTTGGCGAAGTCTCACCCACACACCCACACTCTCAACCATCCAAACCGAACTCAAGCAATTTTTTGGGCGATCGCCACAAACCCCATTACCCACAATCATCGATTATTTTCGCGCCTCACGCTGTTTAGTAATCCTTGATGACGTACAGAATATTTTTAAAAGCAGTCAATTAGCAGGTCAATATTTAACAGGCTATGAAGACTACGGCAAATTTTTCAAACAAATTGCCACATCCTCTCATCAGAGTTGTTTAATCCTCCTCAGTTGGGAAAAACCCAGAGAAATTACTGCTTTAGAAGCAGTAAACCGACCCGCACGAACTTTACACCTCAAAGGGTTGCGGGAACAAGCGGCAGAAATTCTCAGAGAAAAAGGATTAGCCGATGAGGAAAAATGGTCAGACTTAATCGCCCTTTATCAAGGACATCCTTACTGGTTAAATATTATCGCTTCAACAATTGTCGAATTATTTGACAGTAGCGTCTCCCGGTTTTTAGCAGATAAAAATGATATCTATTTAGGTGACTTAGAGCCACTTTTAGAATCTCACTTAGAGCGTTTATCGGAATCAGAAGAAAAGGTAGGCTACTGGTTAGCAACTCAAAATGAAGCTGTAGATATTTCACAACAACCAGCCGACAGTGAATTATCCAAATCTGAATTTTGGCAAGCCATACAATCTTTAGCGCGGCGCGGCTTAGTGGAAAAAGTGTTAGTAGAAGGGCGATCGAAGTTTCTAATTAATCCTGTATTTCAACAATACATTCAATCCAAGTAACATTCCACCCCTTTATTTCTTAGTCTGCGGAGGCAGACTTTGTTTGTGTAGACGCGGTTTCAACCGCCGGGTTTATATAGTAGCGGTTTCAACCGCCGCGTACTATCTTAATCCAACGCGAAAAGATTGCCCCAGCGGTTGAAATTCTTGAGTTTCTTCCCGCTGTAACTGCTGTCTAATTTTGGCAAATTTCCTAACTGTTTCCACAGAGTACATCCGTTCTCCACAGCTTAGGCAAACTTCAGCCGACACTTTTAAGATAGCAGTATGGTTGCCGCCCCGTAAAAGTTTATCGACTTCTTTTATAACTATTTCACCGCCACAAATAGGGCATTTTTCTACAGATAGCATTGTTAATTTCTCCTTTGTACCCAATTAATCCATCGATTCGCATCGGGGCGATAAACTGTAATTAGGATGGCTAGTTTATTACTAGGGACATAAGACCAAACACTGTGAATGGGATCGCCTCTAAAGCTTTCACCATAGATTAAGTATCGGGGATAGGGTTTTTCTTTGGGATAATTTTCAATAATTTCACCATAAAGGACGGAAAAGTAGATTTCATCAAATGAGAGACGATCGTTTTCTGCTTCTTCATCAGCATGGTCTGTAATTCGCACCCGATTTTCTAATATTGCTTCTATGATATCGTTGAGATTCATTCGTTGAAAGTTAAATCTTACATAACCTATGGCTGGTTTCACCAGCTCGAAAAGCAATTAAACCATACGATCGCACTTCTGGACTAAATCATCGATCGCACAAAAGCATTCACCGCATCATATTGATCCGCCATCCGCGAATAGAACTCGATCGATCGCAAATCCAACTCCGGCAACAGTTCGCTCTTACTAACCAACTCATATCCCGTAGAACGCAAGCAATAAACCGAAATTACACCATCCTCCCAAAACCAAACCTCCTGCACACCCACCCGACGATAGATTTCCAGCGTATCAATTCCACCGCTCGTCACTGTCACCTCGATCGCCAAATCTGGAACCGACTTGCGCGTACCCAAACAATAAGACTCATCTGGTTCCTTCCGTGCACCCAACTCCTTCATTCCGATAGTTGTGCTCCCTCGCCCGTAGAAACGAATGTCCTTCGTCCGCATATACATTTCTAAAAGCTGATCTAAAGTGTTTCTAGATTCTTCATGTTCCTCAGAAAAAGAACCGATAATTTCCAAACACCCATCCAAATAAGTTAAACGCGCCCCAGTATCCGCCAAATCTGCATCCAATTTTTCCAGAGTCTCCCATGTCACGTTTGACAGGAAAGCCGCACCTGTACCCAATCCCGCTTTAGAAATTGCGACAACCATTTGACTTACCTTTTACGATCGCTCTTCCATAATATACGACTTCCAAAAGTTGGAGTCGAGCGTAATATTCTATTCTTTAGTCTGCGGAGGCAGACTTCGTTTGTATAGACGCGGTTTCAACCGCCGAGTCCTCTTCGTTGTTTGTGTAGACGCGGTTTCAACCGCCGTGTCTGATTGTTCGCAAAAATCTTTTTTCCCAAAACAAAAAGCGCCCCTATTTCTAGGAGCGCTTTTTATCAATCTAAGGTTAAAAATTAACCGTTGATAGAAGGAGCAACCATTGCAACTGGAGTGGTTTCACCAGCGGCCAAGTCGAGCGGGAAGTTGTGAGCGTTGCGCTCGTGCATTACTTCCATACCCAAGTTAGCGCGGTTGATGACATCAGCCCAAGTGTTGATGACGCGACCTTGCGAGTCGATAATCGATTGGTTGAAGTTGAAACCGTTCAAGTTAAACGCCATTGTGGAGATACCCAAAGCGGTAAACCAAATGCCGACAACTGGCCATGCACCTAACAAGAAGTGCAAGGAACGGCTGTTGTTGAAACTCGCGTATTGAAAAATCAAACGACCGAAGTAGCCGTGGGCTGCAACGATGTTGTAGGTTTCTTCTTCTTGACCGAATTTGTAACCGTAGTTCAAGGATTCGGTTTCGGTTGTTTCACGAACCAAGGAAGATGTAACTAAGGAACCGTGCATGGCTGAGAACAAAGAACCACCGAAGACACCGGCTACTCCCAACATATGGAAGGGGTGCATCAGGATGTTGTGCTCGGCTTGGAACACGATCATGAAGTTGAATGTACCGGAGATACCCAAGGGCATACCGTCAGAAAAGCTGCCTTGTCCGATCGGGTAGATCAAGAATACTGCGGTGGCTGCTGCAACTGGTGCAGAGTAAGCGACGCAGATCCAAGGACGCATACCTAAGCGGTAGGACAGTTCCCATTCACGACCCATGTAGCAGAAAATGCCGATCAGGAAGTGAAAGATTACCAATTGGTAAGGGCCGCCGTTGTACAACCACTCATCGAGGGAAGCTGCTTCCCAGATTGGGTAGAAGT
>JANYGO010000072.1 GCA_025362325.1 Cyanobacteriota bacterium
TAGTCAAAAATTATGATCGAAACAGTTTCAAATGCAGCGATGCCATCTGAACAGGAAACAAACGCGGCTTCTAGGGGCTTCCAGACAGTCAAAACCATAGCAACCTTAATTTTGCTGCTATTGGTACTGCCTCTGAATCTCGCTTTAACTGCGATCGCCCTACTGAGATCCATCATCCTCAAACCGTTTCAGCCTCGAACTATAGCGGACTCTCCCCTAACGATTTTGGTCGGCGGCGGCAAGAGGACCAAAGCATTACAGCTAGCCCGATCGTTCCATAAGGCCGGTCATCGGGTAATTTTGTTTGAAACCCACAAATACTGGCTGACAGGTCATCGTTACTCTTGGGCGGTCGATCGCTTTTACACAGTACCAAATCCCCAGACAGAGGAATACGCTCAAGCACTCTTAAAAATTGTCCAACAAGAGAAAGTTAATGTTTTCGTTCCCGTCAGTAGTGCAGGCGGCAGTTACTACGATGCCAAAGCCAAAAGCGTACTTTCTCCCCACTGTACGGTAATGCAGCTAGATGTCGAAACTCTGCAACGTTTGGATGATAAATATGAGTTGGCAACAGCCGCCAAAGCGTTGGGGCTGGGAGTTCCGAAGTCCTACCGCATTACTGATCCCCAACAAGTAATCGATTTTGATTTTAGTGATGCACAGCGTCCATATATTATGAAAAGTATTCCCTACGATTCTATTCGGAGGTTAGACCTGACGAAGTTACCCTGCGCGACCCCAGCAGAAACAGCGGCTTTTGTGAAATCTTTACCAATTTCCGAGAGTAAACCTTGGATAATGCAAGAGTATATTCCAGGGCAAGAATACTGCACTCACAGTACAATTCGTGATGGTCATCTTCAGTTGCATTGTTGTTGCAAATCGTCGGCGTTTCAGATAAATTACGAGCATATCGATCGCCCGGATATCGAAAATTGGATTCGTCACTTTGCCAAGAGTCTCAATCTGACAGGACAAGTTTCCTTTGATTTCATGGAGGCGGCGGATGATGGAGAGATATACGCGCTCGAATGCAACCCGCGCACCCATTCAGCCATCGCGGTGTTTTACAACCATCCCGATGTAGCAAAAGCTTATTTGGAACCAGACCCTTTACCACAGACACTGCTGCCTTTGGCATCTAGTCGCCCGGCTTACTGGATTTACCATGAAATTTGGCGATTGGTGACTCATTTGTGGTCGCCCAAACAAGTTTATGAGCGGTTACAAATTATCGCCCAAGGCAAAGATGCCATCTTCGAGTGGGACGATCCGCTGCCCTTTTTGATGGTGCATCATTGGCACATTCCCTTGTTGTTATGGGCAGATTTAAAGAAGCCGAATGGGTGGATTGGGATTGATTTTAATATTGGCGAACTTGTGGAAATAGGGGGAGAGTGAGTATGTCAGTATTACGGGTTTTGCATTTAGTCGGCTCGGCAGTTAGCGATTTTTACTGTGATTTATCGCGGGTTAATGAGTCGCTTCGGACTAGCGATTGATAGCCCTTATATCACATCAGACAGGCTCTAGTTGACGATCGGCGCGTAGAGCAAGTGTTACTGCCGCCCAGAGATGGATTGACTTTAATTCGGCGCGTTTAGTAGAACAAAACTTAGGCGTCAAAACCAAAGAAACCGGGTTTTTTGCCCTATTCGGCGGGCTGTAACGAAGTCCGATGTCAAAAAACCCGGTTTTTAACCACCCGTGGGTAATATCAAATCCGCGCTTCATCGGCATGATTCATCTCTCTTTTAGGGAGACTATGCGCCTGCGTAGCTTCAACAGCGGTTTAATCATTCAAAAACCGCCGCTAATTAGAGTATTTACTTAGTAAAAAAATTATGAGCGAAACCGTTTCAACAGCAGCGATGCCATCTGAACAGGAAACAAACGAGGCTTCTAGGCGCTTCCAGACATCAGTCAAAACCATAGCAACCTTTATTTTGCTGCTATTGGTACTGCCCCTGAATCTCGCTTTAACAGCGATCGCCCTCCTGAGATCCATCATCCTCAAACCGTTTCAGTCTCGAACGGTTGCGGACTCTCCCCAAACGATTTTGATTAACGGCGGCAAGACGACCAAAGCATTACAGCTAGCGAGATCCTTCCATAAGGCCGGTCATCGGGTAATTTTGGTTGAAATCCACGAATACAGGCTGATGGGTAATCGATACTCTTGGGCAGTCGATCAGTTTTACACAGTACCAAATCTCCAGGCAGAGGAATACCCTCAAGCACTCTTAAAAATTGTCCAACAAGAGGGAGTTAATGTTTACGTTCCGGTCAGTAGTCCAGAGGGCAGTTACTACGATGCCAAAGCCAAAAAAATACTTTCTCCTCACTGTACGGTAATGCAGCTAGATGTCGAAACTCTGCAACGTTTGGATGATAAGTATGAGTTGGCCACCGCCGCCGAAGCGTTGGGGCTGCGAGTTCCGAAGTCCTACCGCATTACTAATCCCCAACAAGTAATCGATTTTGATTTTAGTGACGCACAGCGTCCATATATTATCAAAAGTATTCCTTACGATTGTGTCCACAGGTTTGATCTCACTAAGTTACCCTGCGCGACCCCAGCAGAAACAGCGGCTTTTGTGAAATCTTTACCAATTTCCGAGAGTAAACCTTGGATTATGCAAGAGTATATTCCAGGGCAAGAATTCTGCACTCACAGTACCGTCCGTAACGGTCATCTTCAGTTGCACTGTTGCTGCAAATCATCGGCGTTTCAGCTTAATTACCAGAATGTCGATCGCCCGGATATCGAAAATTGGATTCGTCAGTTTGCCAAGAGTCTCAATCTGACTGGACAAGTTTCTTTTGATTTCATTGAAGCGACGGATGATGGAGAGATTTACGCGATCGAATGCAACCCGCGCACCCATACAGCCATCACGATGTTTTACAACCATCCCGATGTGGCAAAAGCTTATTTGGAACCCGACCCTTTACCACAGACTGTGCAGCCTTTGGCATCTA
>JANYGO010000074.1 GCA_025362325.1 Cyanobacteriota bacterium
ATAGGGCATAGGGCATAGGGCATAGGGCATAGGGCATAGGGCATAGGGCATAGGGCATAGGGCATAGGGCATAGGGCATAGGGCATAGGGCATAGGGCATAGGGCATAGGGCTATCCTCACTTTTTTGAGAACCGCTATACAGACTCCATTTTCCACCATCCGCTCTTCGATCTAGAAATTATCCGCGTTAATGTACGTTTATCTGCCGTTTCCTTTTGTATCAAAGACTGAGGCAATTCAAGTAAGAGTGCGCCATCGGTTTTGCACTTAGCAGACAAGCTCGAAATCCTTAACTCATACAGCGGTTTCCGCTGTATAATGATACAATAAATAACAACAAAATATCATCTCATATCCAAAACTAATGAAAGCATATTCCGTCGATCTCCGCGAAAAAATAGTGATAGCACATTTGGTCCAAAAGATGTCAAGCGAGGAAAGGAGCCATCAGGTTTTCTGTCAGTAAAAGCCTCGTTCAAAAACTGGTAAAACAACAAAAAATCGAGGGGAATTTACAACCTAAACAGAGGGGGAAACCACAATGAGCGTCACCTGACAAATGCGGAAGCACTCATCAGAACACTGGTGGCAGAGCATCAAGATGCTACCTTGGTGGAATTGTGTGAATTATTTGTTATTAAGACAGGAAATTGGGTGAGTCGAACTGCCATGTGTCGCTACCTACAGAAATTAGGACTCAATCGTAAAAAAAAACATGGCGCAGTAGCTTTCGCGGGGACTGAAAGAGTCCAAAAATTAAGAGTGGAGTATTGGGAAAAAGTCAAAGATATCGAGCCGGAAAATTTAGTATTTTTGGATGAAACTGGTATCCTACTAGGACTGAGTAGAACTCATGCACGTTCACAACGCGGGACAAGAGTATACCAAAAAAAAGCATTTTATCGGGGTGCTCTCATTCACAGCTATTGGCGCAATTAGTATGAATAAAGTGTTAGCATTGATGACAATGAATGATTCAATGGATGGACAGGCATTTGCTATATTTATTCAGTATTTTTTATGTCCTAAATTATGGAAAGGAGCGGTAGTAGTAATGGATAATTTACCCGCCCATAAATTAGCATCAATCAAGCCAATGATTGAATCTGTAGGAGCGAGTATTATTTGTCTATCCCCATACTCTCCTGATTTTAACCCAATAGAGCAATGGTGGTCGCAACTAAAATCTTTTTTGCGTATGTTCACTCCAACTACCACGTCCATGATTGATCAAATAATTGCCGTTGCCCTCAACTTAATCAATCCTCAAGATTTCAGAAATTGGTTTGCTAATTGTTGTTATTGTACCTCATGACAGCGGGAACCGCTGTAAGTCATTCCCAAATCTTGAATCTAAAATTTAAAATATAGCAACCGCCACATCGGTGAGGACATAAATAACCGGAATGAATAGAGCCGATACCCGTACTGCATCAATCGTTTGATTCGGGTTATGCAACCCAACGACTTCGCTCAGGCCAAGCTGTCAACTGTCCACTGTCAACTGTCAACTGCTATAGTATGATTTCCGAAAAACTGATTGTTTTCACCCGCTATCCCGAACCGGGCAAAGCCAAAACTCGACTAATTCCGGTGCTGGGAAAAGCAGGCGCTGCCAACCTGCACCGCTTGATGGCCCAAAAGGCGATCGCCCGCGCGCTTTCTCTCCAAAACTCCCGCCGATTATCAGTTGAAATTCACTGGGCAGGCGGCAGCCAGCAACTGATGCAAGACTGGTTGGGAACCGATATTATTTATCAAAATCAGATAGAGGGCGATTTGGGCGCAAAAATGACAGCAGCGTTTCAAAACTCTTTTAATTCAGGGGTTGACAAAGCTGCAATTATCGGGACTGATTGTCCCACTCTCAAAGCAGAAATCATGGCACAAGCTTTTGACAAACTCAGCCAGCACGATTTAGTTTTGGGCCCGGCAAAAGACGGCGGTTATTATCTGATCGGGCTGCGCACAGCGATACCGGAATTGTTCAACGGCATTAACTGGGGAACCAGTGAAGTCTTTGCTGCTACGCGGGCGATCGCCCAAAACCTCGACCTCAATATTGCTTGCCTTCCCATTCTTGCAGATATCGATCGACCCGAAGACCTTCTCGGTTTAGATATTAATATATTGAAATAACTAAACTCTATTGAATTGATTTGATTGATGAGAAATCGTCATATGTAACTCATAAAAAACACTTGATTGTGAAACCACAAAGTCATACTATAGTAAATGTATTTGTCTAACTAAATGCAGTGGTTAGACAGCGCTTGCGACAATAGTCGCAGGCGCGAGAAAAGGTCAAAAATTAGCAAATAATCACAGCTCAGCTTTGTACAAAACCCGCCCTCCCAGGTTAAAGCGGAATGTCAGGGCGGGTTAAACGTAAAAAATTGGCAAATAACAGATAAGCTTTCTCCAAAACCCGCCCTCTGTCTCCAGCGGTTCTGAATTCTGTATGCCGCCAGAAAATCCCCATCTCAAAATTTCCATTATCATTCCTGTTTTAAACGAAGCACCTACAATTGCCTCAGTCATTTCCACCGCCCAAACAGCCAAAAATATCGAAATCATTGTCGCCGACGGCGGCAGCAGCGACGGTACAGCAGAAATAGCCACATCTTTGGGCGTCCGAGTTATCTCCACCGCCCCAGGGCGGGCCGCCCAAATGAATGCAGGTGCTGCGGCAGCTACTGGAGACATTCTGGTGTTTCTCCACGCAGACACTCATTTGCCTCCCGAGTACGACTCTGGCGCGCGTCGGGCACTAGCTCAACCGTCCGCCGCAGGGGGGGCCTTTGAACTGAAAATTGACGCCCCCCAGCAGAGCCTGCGGCTGGTTGAAATAGGGGTCAACTGGCGATCGCGCTTTCTGCAAATGCCCTACGGCGATCAAGCCATTTTCCTCTATTCAGCTACCTTTGACAAAATCGGCGGCTTTCCCGACTTACCCCTGATGGAAGACTTTGAATTCGTGCGCCGGTTGAAAAAACAAGGCCGCATCGAAATCGTACCCCAGCCTGTGCTGACATCCGCCCGCCGCTGGCAGCAGCTTGGAGTGATCCAAACCACCGCCATCAATCAAATAGTCATCATCGCTTATTTCCTGGGAGTGTCGCCCGATCGACTCGCTTTCTGGTATAAGAGACAAAAGAAAAATTCTTCCGAAAACTAAAGAATAGTGAACTTTTCTAAAGCTTGCTGCCAATTATGCAAATAGGAAACACGTCCCTGCGTAAAATATGACTTGAACGCCTCAATTTTTACGCACAGCGAGGAAAAAGAGAATATGGCCGATCCCAGAGATGCAGAGCTTATTAAACCCTTTAACGGCGACCCCTTCACGGGTCATCTCGCAACGCCCATCAGTGCTTCTGATTTCACCAAAGCATTTATTGGCAACTTGCCCGCCTACCGCAAAGGACTCTCGCCCCTAGTTCGAGGTCTAGAAATCGGCTTGGCACACGGTTATTTCCTCGTCGGCCCCGAAATCGTCTTCGGCCCCCTGCGGGATTATCCCGAAGCAGCTAATCTTGGCGGACTAATTACAGCCCTCGTCTTAGTTTTGCTCGGCACCCTAGGTATGTCTGCCTACGGTTTGGTCTCTTTCAAGCAAGACAACACCAGCTACCCCAGCGCTAATCCCATGACCCCCGATGCCCTCAGAAATGCTGAAGGGTGGAGTCAGCTTACTGCTGGTTTCTTTATTGGCGGGATGAGCGGCGTCTTTGCTGCCTACTTCTTACTCGAAAACTTTAAGGGCGTTGATGCCATTTTCCGGGGTTTAGTCAACAATTAGACTCCACTCCAAAATATCCCTGTTGCCACACACTAACTTTAGTTTGGAGAATTTGATATGACAGGTTCCTACGCTGCTTCTTTCTTGCCTTGGATTTTGATTCCGGTAATTACCTGGCTGATGCCGGTTGTGGTAATGGGTTTGTTGTTTATCTACATTGAAAGCGACGCCTGAGTTTTACCCACAAAGCAAGACCTAAGTTGGAAGCCCGAATTAACACGATTGACCCACAATTGCTCTGAAACCTCTAGATAAATCTCGGGAAAATCCGCGGAAATTGTGTTGAGATTGCTCGCAATTAGAAAACTTAGTTTCTTTACCCCATTCCCAGAACTTATCTGTGGAGCAATCTTGGTTTCTTCTTCCTTCAAAAGTCGCAATTGCTAAAAAATCCTCTGCCTGTAGGCAGAGGATTTTTTTACAAAAAACACAAATTACCCGATCGGGGAAGACAAATTGGCAAATCATCAGCCACAATTGTTATGGAAACCTACTAATGAGGAGACAGCGATGCAATTTCCCCCCGCACGCAGAATTTTAGCTCCATTCCTGATCTCGGTACTGCTGTTAGTGACTGCCTGCGGTCAAACCCAAGCCCCCTCCCGCTGGGACAAAGCCCAGCAGGAAAGCACCCAAAAATCTGCTAAAACCAAGCAGACAACTGCTGACAAATCAAATGCTCAAAATCCCAACCTGCCCAATAAGGCAGTTGCAGGCGGCAAATTAAATAAATACTTCCCGTCATCCAGCGGCGGCTTCGATCGCGTCTTCGCTCAAGAAAAATCCGGTTTTGCTGAAGCTAAGCTGAACAAAGGCGGTAAAAATGTCGCGATGCTCTCGATTAACGACATCGCCGGCAATCCCAGCGCCGGATCGAAATTCCAGCAAAGTACCAAGCAAATTGGCGGTTATCCCGCCGTCAATCAGGGCGCTAACATCACTGCTGTTTTAGTGGCAAATCGCTATCAGGTGAAAGTTCAATCCCGCGATCCCTCTTTTACCGCTAGCGATCGCGAAGCTTGGCTGTCAAAATTTAACCTGGGCGGCCTCGCTAGCGTCAAGTAGCAATGTCTGTTGTCAAACTCCGCGCCAGACTCTAGTCGGGCGTGATCGCAACTTGCGTCTGCCACAATCAGATTGTGAAGTTCTTGCCATCTGCTAAAAGTAATACCTTTGATTTCTGTTCAACAAGGAGTTTTTTGTGAGCAAAACAGTCTTTGAATTAGTCGATCAACTGCCTAAGGACAACATGACTGTCAAAGCCCTGCGAGCGCTTGACTTTGTGGTTCCCGGCGAGTGGAACAATTTAGTTGGCTTTGAAAATACCATTCGCACCGTTACAGGCGAAACTGATGAAGAAATGATTCAGCAAATTGGCGATCGCGCTATCACCCTCTACAACGATAAATCGGAAGGCTACCAGCGCGCTCTCTGGCTCTACCAAACGATCGACAGTGCCTCTAGCGCCCTTGGTACCGCAGCCCTAGCTAACAAAGTCGCCCAAAATGTGCCGTTTTTGTCGATGCTCGGCAATCTTACCCCCAAGCCAGAAAAAGCTCAAACGATCGACCTTTCTCTAAAATTAGTCACAGAATTGCTGGCTTTTTGTCAAATAAACGGGCTTCCCGGCGACAGCATCGGCGATTTTGCCGGAGCTTTGGGCGACTACGGCGGTGAATCCCTGATGCGGATGGCTGCTTTGGTTTGTTTCGACGGTTTGATTCCCCTGGGCCCAGACTTTATCCTCGCTACTCAGTCTTGGATTCAAAAGCTCTCCCCCAGCGATATGCAAGAAAACCCGGCGTTTAAATCGATCGGCGGCATGATTCCAGGCGGCTCTCCCGCAGGCCAGCTCGGGTTTATCGGCGAAAGCTTTAACTCGGTTTCTGGCTGGATGAGCTCGTTTGTGAGCGATCGAGGTTTGACTCCCCAAAACGTAATGGGCCACTTGCAGAATTTTGTGGAAATTTCTGCCGACAAGGTGGACTATGTGGGCGCTTTCCTCGACATGACTACCAACTACTACGAACATACCGGTGTGCAAACTCTCGCCCGCCGTTTGATTGAACGAGCTGTCGCAGAGATTTAGAATAGTCATTAGTCCTCAGTCATTAGTTATTAGTCAGAGCCTCCCATCGTCCCGAAGAGCGAGCTTGAGACGGCACGACTAATGACTGCTGACTACTCTACTCATCACTTTTAACAGGAAGCGTTAATGTCAGAAGAACCGAAAAATCCAACCGCTGGCGAATCCGAAACTCCCAGTGATGCGATAGAGAACGCCCCGAGTTCCGACACACCCGATACCAGCGACTTTCCCAGCCCTGACAAGCCTCAGGCTGCTGCTAAAAAGCCCGCCACCAAAGCAGACGGCGACACGCCCCCAGCTAAAGCTAAAAAGGAAAAAGCACCGGCTGTTGAAGACAAGCCGTTTGCTGAATTTATGCAACAAGATTATTTGCCCGCCTTGCAAACTGCTTTGACTAAGCAGGGCGTTAAGGATTTAGATGTGAGTTTGACCAAGCAAAAACTCCCCGTAGCTGGCATGAGTTCCGCCGGGGATTGCTGGCAGGTAATTGGTAAATTCCAAGAGGGTCAGCGCCAATTTAACCTGTATTTTCCTCAAGAAAATATTCAAAGTCAAAGGGCGTTTTCCTGCGCTGAAAATAATACCAAGACCAGCACTTTAGAGCCTTTTTTGATCGACGAGCGCAAGGTTACTCTAGACCTCATGGTGTTTGGTGTCGTTCAGCGGCTTAACGCTCAAAAATGGCTGAATCTTAATTAGTCATTGGTCAGTTGTCAGTTGTCAGTTGTCATTGGTCATCTTGCCCGCTCGGCTTCGCCGAAGGGTGGTCATTAGTCATTAGTCATTAGTAGCTTGTCTCTCGATACTTGCTAATGATTGTAAGCGGGGTATATTTGGATATAAACTTTACCGATGGCCCACTCTGTAATTTTGTCGCTACTGACTACTGAGCACTGACAACTGACAACTGACTACTAACAACTGACAACTGACTATTGACTGCTGACTAAAGCCAGATTTTCTTCAGATTTCGTCAAAAAATTGCCAGCTTGCATAATCGCGTAAAGGTCAACATCTGTTTCTAACAAACAAGCATGACCGCTGTTAGCCAGCACCACCATTTCCGCCTGGGGAATTACCTTGACTAAAAGCTTCGCTTCTGCTATGGAAGGCAACAGCCGATCGGCACCGCTAGCAATTACTAACGTCGGCTGTTTGATGCCGCGCAACTGATTTTCATCAACATTAAACGATCGCACCAACGCCAATCTCCACACAGACGTATTTTGCGGTACCGCTTGCATCGCTTCTAGCAAAGCGCGGCGGTCGTCGCGGGCAATCTTTCCCAACGATGCTAAAATCGGCAAGAGACCGATTACCGACAGCGGATAAAGATTCGCCGGCAACCACTGAGTTAGGTGGGAACCCCACTGCACCCAAGGCTGCTGTCGGAAAGAAGAAGCAGGATTGACTAAAATTAGTCTATCGCACAATTCAGTAGCTTCTAAAACAACTTTCATCGCCAAGCAGCCCCCAAATGACTCGCCGCACAGATAAACCGGCCGCTGATTAGCTTCCTTTTCTGCTTCAATTAAGGCTATTGTTTCCGTCACAAGTACCTCCCAACTAGCCATGTCGTTAGCTGGTAAAGTTAGGCAGCGAATGTCGAAATCCTGAACTAATTTAGCAATTTGCGGTCGCAGCAGCAAACCGCTGCCATCCATACCGGGCAGAAATACAAATAAAGGGCGATCGGGTTTCGGTGGTTTCGGGCTGAGAAAACGAACCTTATTGTTAGCAGTGGCCATGATTAAAATTAAAAATTTGTACGAACTGTCTAAGTCTGGGATGGCTGTAAAGAACAGGAGATAATCAGAGAGGAGAGCAATAGACTTGAATTCTCAAATTCGCAAACCATCTTGAAAATATCTTTGTTGCATCTCCGGTTTCCCCAAATTGCATCAAAGATTTATGCAATCTCGTCCAATATCCATCCGTTACATCCGCTACATAATCCGTTGCCGAACTTCTTTACAAACATCCTCGATCGAGTAATTGTGCAATTTCCCCCTGACAGTGTTCTGTAAGTTCCGCCACAACTGCTTTGGCTTTTTTACCTCGATATTGCTGCTGTGTATCGACAGTAATCCAGTAAGGGCGGCCGATTAAAACATTAACTCGTTGATAAACTATCACAGGATGCCACCCAGCGCGATCGAACAAAGGTTCCGAAGGATCGAACAAACTCAACAACTTCAGCGGTAAACCCGATCGCACTGACTTTTCTTCCATCGAAGCAATCGCCACCGGCAAAACCGCCAAATTCCGAACGGGCGCCCGCAAAGCCAAATGAGCAAACCCCCGCTGAAACTTCCCCATAGTATTCGGTTGAGTAAAGTTCACCATCGGTTCTGCACCCTCTGGAAACACCCCCACCATCTCCCCAGTTTGCAGCAGCGCCGTCGCTTGAGAGAAAAAATGCTGCTGTCGGTACTCCGGTGCTTCCAAAGGGAAAGCCCCAAAAGTCGTGACAACTTCCCGAATCACCGGAACTTGACCCATGTAGTGATGACAAGCAAACCGGATCGATCGACCCAAAGCCGCCGTCAACACCACAGGATCGAGGAAACTGCGGTGATTGCTCACCACCAGTACCGGACTCTCTTGCGGAATCCGCGGCTGGTGGTGTACAAACATCTGCGTTCCCACACCAGCCAGGAAACAGCGCGAAATCATCAATGTGCGATCGGAAGACATGAGCTAAAACACAGGTAAGACGCTATAAAGGTTGATTCCATACCCATGCAGCTTAACATTACTTTACAAAATCGGGGTCAGCCAAAAAGTAGACTTTCCCCTTGTACCTTGGTTTCGTAGTCCTCGACGCACGGGTTGCCAGAAACCGGGTTTTTTGCGAAAATACTTCGTATAGCCCGCCAAAACAGTAAAAAACCCGGTTTTTTTGTCGGAGTGCGTAAGTCTTGTTTCGGCAAAATTTTCCAATCAGAAACAAAAATTCATAAAGTCTTGTTGCAAGTTCTATAAAGAATGTTTAAAACAGCGCCAAAAGCAAGTTGCGGCAGCTAAAATTATAGATTCACAGTCGGCATTGACAGACTGTCAAAGTATTTTTGGACAAGTCGTAATAGCAATCTCCCGAGGCATCAAATGGATAACATTCACAACTATCGCCTTAAATGTACCCTCACCTTTGGCGACATTTACGGTCAAATCATTATTTGGCTGATAGTCATCTTCCTGAGTTTAGCGTCAGCACTCGCCCTCTGGAGCAGCGCCCGCCAAATCTACGCCTTAGCTACCGTCGGCTTAATTTTAGTGCTGTCTCTGCCATTCTTGCTGTTTGCTTTCGTGACAACTCTGCTCAACAACATTGAAGTGCTTTCGGTAGACCCCGCCACCGAAGATCAACCTTCTGCAACGGGAAATCAGTCGAATCAGAGGTCTGTCGAAATCCTCGGCTAGTCAAATTTTAAATTTTACGCTGTGGTTTTCAATTCAACTCAAAAGTTAAAAAACTTCCCGATCTTTTGGTAGGAAGTTTTTTTTTGCGTCACGATAAGTTGAGGAGAACACTCAACATTATTCAAAAAATGCTAGAACACGACGTAATTATTGTAGGCGGCGGTTTAGCAGGCTGCCGCGCCGCCGTAGAAATTGCCAGGACTGACCCCAGTTTAAAGGTAGCTATAGTTGCCAAAACTCACCCAATTCGATCGCACTCCGTAGCAGCCCAAGGCGGCATGGCCTCCAGCCTGCAAAACGTCGATCCCGAAGACAGTTGGAAAGCCCACGCCTTCGACACAGTGAAAGGTTCAGACTATTTAGCCGACCAAGACGCCGTAGAAATCCTCACCCGCGAAGCACCCGGTGTAGTCATCGATTTAGAACATATGGGAGTCCTTTTCTCTCGCCTCCCAGACGGCAGAATTGCCCAGCGCGCTTTCGGCGGACATTCCCACAACCGCACCTGCTACGCCGCCGACAAAACTGGTCACGCCATCCTCCACGAATTAGTCAACAATCTGCGCCGCTGCGGAGTTCACATCTATCAGGAGTGGTATGTCACGCGCCTGATTTTGGAAGAAGGCCAAGCCAAGGGGGTAGTTATGTACCGCCTTCTAGACGGTCAAATTGAGGTTGTCCGTGCTAAGGCGGTGATGTTTGCTACGGGGGGTTACGGTCGGGTTTACAACACCACCTCGAACGATTACGCCTCGACTGGTGACGGTTTGGCGATGGCGGCGATGGCTGGATTGCCACTGGAAGATATGGAGTTTGTGCAGTTTCACCCGACGGGTTTGTATCCGGTGGGAGTGTTGATTTCGGAGGCTGTGCGGGGCGAAGGTGCTTATTTGATTAATTCGGAGGGCGATCGATTTATGGCGAATTATGCCCCGTCGCGGATGGAATTAGCGCCTAGGGACATTACATCGCGATCGATTTCCCTAGAAATTCGCGCCGGCCGAGGGATTAATGTTGATGGTAGTGCAGGCGGCCCCTTTATTTACCTCGATTTGCGGCACATGGGACGCGAAAAAATCATGAGCAAAATACCTTTTGCTTGGGAAGAAGCCCACCGCTTATTAGGAATTGATTCTGTCAACCAACCGATGCCCGTCCGCCCGACTGCTCACTATTCAATGGGCGGAATTCCAACTAATATTGATGGGCAAGTTCGCAGCAGTGCTGACAGTTTGGTAGATGGTTTCTTTGCAGCCGGCGAAGCAGCTTGCGTGTCAGTTCACGGCGCTAATCGTTTGGGCAGCAATTCGCTATTGGAATGCGTAGTTTACGGCAAAGTTACTGGCGCAACCATAGCACAATTTGTCCAAGATCGCAAGTTGCCTGCCGTAGACGAACAGCGTTATATCCAGGAAACCCAAGAGCAAATTCAAGCACTTGTAGACCGTCCCGGACAATACCGAATCAATCAAGTGCGGCAAAAGTTCCAAGATACGATGACTGAGTATTGCGGAGTATTTCGCAGCGCAGAATTGATGCAGGAAGGTTTGCACAAATTGGACGAATTGGAAAAACAATATCAAGAAGTTTACTTGGACGACAAGGGTAAATCTTGGAATACGGAAATTGTGGAAGCTTTGGAATTGCGAAGTTTAATCGTTGTCGGGAAAATGATTTTAACTTCGGCTTTGAACCGGCAGGAAAGTCGGGGCGCGCATT
Organism: Cyanobacteriota bacterium; assembly: GCA_025362325.1. Classification (GTDB taxonomy): domain Bacteria; phylum Cyanobacteriota; class Cyanobacteriia; order Cyanobacteriales; family Microcoleaceae; genus Microcoleus. The sequence goes on from JANYGO010000074.1 coordinate 11,035, forward strand.
CGCGGGAAGATTTTACTCAGCGCGATGATGGGAATTTCTTGAAGCATACGCTGGCGTATTATTCGCCTGCGGGGATTGATTTGGCTTATATGCCGGTGGCGATTACGATGTTTGAGCCGCAGGAACGAAAGTATTAATTTGTAGGGTGCGTCAGCCCTGAATAAATTTTGTTTTTTACCTAATTACCAAATGGCTGACGCACCCTACTGACTACACTATCAAAAGACAGATTTTGGGCTTGGATAGATACCGAATAAATTTATTTTTTTGCCATCGCTATGGCTTGACATATGCTAGAATATAGCGGTTACTGATTTGATAGAGTACATTGTTAGGGTTTGTAGCGTAAAGCTTTTAAACGTTCTGGCGGCTGTACTTCACCTCCCCTAGAAGTGCTATATATGAGTAAAACGACCCATACATCTCAATTCCAGCAAGCTCTTGAAGCTGTAGAAGTTTTATGATTAGACGATCAAGCCATGCTTCTAAATATTCTTCAGAATCGTCTGCGACAACAGCGACGAAATGAATTACTCAAGGAAGTGGCAGAAGTTCGTCAAGAGTATGCTGAGGGCAATGTTAAATTTGGTTCGACAGCCGATTTTATGGCGGAGTTGGATGAGAGTGAGGAGAAAGCGCATGGCTGATTTGCCAGATGAAACTATTACAATTATCCTAGAATTACAGCGCCGACTTGTGCAGCTAATCAATCAAGTAGGAGCAACAGAACTATCTGTTTTTGAAATATTTGGAGAAACCGAGGCAACCGCTTCTGTACTAGAACAACTGACAAACATCAGAGAACGAGCTACCTCTTCCTATTCTCGCCTTTATAACCTGCTGCTGCGAATTTCGGAATTTCAGCCGATGCTCCTACTGCTACCATAGAACTACTGACTCAAACGATAGAACAAGCTGAAGCTACAGCCGAGGCCGGAAAAGCTACTGTCCGAGAAGCTAAAAGTGATTGGAACCTACTATGACTCAACAACCGCAACCAGAACCAGAAAAAGTTAAGCAGACAGTTGCTAAAATGCGCGAAGTCTGTCGGCAGTTTGATAGTCTTAATTTTGCACTTGATGAACTGATTGCCCAGATAGAAGCAGATATTCGGAATAGTCCTCTCACAGCTTATCGTTTAGGAAGAGCCAAGTCTGTGCCTCAGCCTGCGGAGTCAGAAAGTTAGTGGTTTGGAACTGGTATCCCTATCAAGCATCCTCCGTAACTTCCTCCACCGATAAACCCAACGCCTCCGCCACCTGTTGGGCACTCAAACCCATTCCCAACAACCGGGGAATTGCAGCCCTTCTTGCCTGAAATTCAGCTTGTCGCGCCTGTTCTGCTTGCTGTCTTGCTTCTTCTGCACACTAGGCTATTTCCCGCTGTTGTTCTCCCCGCAATCTCTCCAATTCTGCCCTTTCATCGCCAATCAATAGCAAATTACCTTCCTCATCCCACCAGCGCAGCCACAGCATCTCTTGATTTTGATAACTTCCTTGCCAAAGTCCCAATTCTACGCCTAAAAGTACAATAGGAAAATGACCCCGCTCATTAAGTTCTAACAGCCGATAACACCCGTCAATCAACCGATAAACTTCTAATCTGGCGCTGTTAATTTCGTAGATGCCATAATAGGGAATTCGCATCACCTGTTCGTAAACCCAAAACTTTCCCGGTTTCGTTAACACCCCTTCATCAGTGCGCGATAAAGGAGTGCTATCGCGCTCTTCATCGCCATTCCCGCTCGCAAATTCCAACGCAATTAACGGTGCTATGTGTTCCCGCCACAGCACGTAGGAACGGCGAATTTGACCGTCTAAATTCGGAGGTACATTAGGAACATAAAACCAATCAGGAGCTTCTGCACCTTTCTCCGCAGGCTCGGTTTCTCGCCAGTAAATGCCGCAGTCTTGACCGATCGCGTATTGTCCGTCAGGATGCCGCTGCTGCAAAATCGGGCCGATCGAATCTGTTAAAATTAAGCTTTGCGGGTGCTCCTGAAAATTTTTAACAAAAGTACCATCCGACTCTGGTAATTGAGTGTGGTCGCCAAAAGCAGGAGGTAGAACAACGCGGTCAACGCTTTGGGTCATAATTCCCTCCGATATCTTGCTTAATTCATAATATCATGTCCCAGGTTCGTAGTGAGGACTTCAGTCCGCATCCAAATTCAGAGGACTAAAGTCCTCACTACAAACCTTATAATCATAAGATGTCCTAGGATCGAGCGTGAGGACTTCAGTCCGCATCCAAATTCAGCGGACTGAAGTCCTCACTACAAACCTTATAATTGTTATTTTTTCGGATACTATCTAATCGGTAATTCGGAATAAAACAATAATTTTTGAGTTAAAAGTATCACACTTTTAACTCAAAATCCTGGGGCGGACACTCTTGATACCGCCCCTATAAATGTCCTTAAGGTTTCGGTAGCGCACCTTCTGGACTAGGAGAAGCAGCCGGTTCGGGACTAGGAGAAGCAGCCGATTCTGGACTCGCTTTCTCGGCCGCAGGAGAAGGCGAAGAAGTGCCGCTAGCTAACTGATTGATTTGGTCTTTGTAGTTAGGAGGAGCTAACTCAGTAGCTTTATCAAACAGCGTTTTTGCTTCGTCTGTTTTGCCCTGTTCCTTAAACACGATCGCCTTTGCTAATGTCGGACGAAAATCTTTAGGATTAGCCTTAGCCGATTCGTCGTAAATCGCGATCGCCTCCGGGTAGCGCTTCTGCACCGCATAAACTTGCCCCAAAATCAACTGCACCGAAGTTACATCAATACTTGCCGGTTTCGCCTGATTGGCAGCCGGAGCGGCCTTGAGCGTATCTTGCAGCAGTCCGATCGCAGCTTCGGGCCGCTGCTGCACCAGCAGCAAATTCACCAACCCCTGCAAAGCCTTAATTTCCCCAGGCTTAGACGCTAAAATTGACCGATAAGCCTGAGCGGCCCCTTCGCGATCGCCCGTGCGTTCCTTCGCCTGAGCTAGCAAAATCCCGTATTCAGTAGTCTCGGGATTCAGTTTAGCCAACTTTTCCAAAGTCGGCACCACATCCTTAATGTCTCCCACTCCTTGTCCGATCAACTCCAGCCGCACCTGCAACAATCCCCGCAAAGCCGTTACATTGTCAGGTTCCCGCTGCAAAACCAATTCGTACCCTCTCACCTGATCTTGCAGCAACTGCGATTGCTTTTCGCTAGACTGCGCCGTCTGAGTTGGGGTTGGAGTCGATCGACTTTGCGCTTGGTTGCCCTTGAGAATAATGTCCAAAAGTGGTGGAAGCAAACTAAATCCCACAAAAGCGACGATCGCCAGCACCACCACCACACTAATCAACCCACGACGCTTGTTTGCTTTTTCCATAATTCAACTATCCCAACTTAAAATCTACTATTTTCTAAGAATTAACGCATCGCCACGGGGCATCTGCAATTTCACCAGATCCATGCAACCATAAAAGTTCTTAACTTCAAAGTCCCAATTCACAAACCAGTCTTTTGCTTGCAGCTAATATGGTAACAGACCCACCACTCCAGGTTAGCCAAACATTTTTGGACACTCATACCTGCGGCCCCCAAGGACTGCGGTTTGCGTCCAATGAGAGTTTGGTGAAGCTCAAAATTACCAAAAAGATGGCGGATCGACCCGCTAGGTAATTGGATTAAGTAAAATAGGCAAGCTGAATATCCTAAATGCTACAAGCTGGCAACGCCATCTTTCGCGCGATCGACCCGCTCCTGGGGTTAACAAATCTCAAACTCCTTGCTGGCAAAGAGGTGGAGATTTGCTAACCCCAGCAGGTCCTAGCGTTGAAAGTTGGCGTTGACGGGTCAAAACCAAACTTTCCGGCGCAAGCCCCAAGTCAGGTGCTAGTAGTATTTAAAGCAGTTTCTTCAGTTTATTCCTAATTTCCCTCAAGGGATGTGTCTCCGCTGCAAGGAGTTTTTTATGAACCCCTCTCCGAACCGGTCTTCCAAATCGTCCAAATCTACTTCTACTCGCAAGGCTCAGCCAAGCGAGCCAGCCGTGAATCAGCCCGCAGTTACAGCCTCCGTGCCCGAGACACCAGACGAAAGTCCCGTGCCTGCCGCGTCGGCTGCACCTGTTGACCAAAATCAACCGCTAACGCCAACAGAGGCCTCAGCGCCAACGGAGGCCCCACCGCCAACAGAGGCCCCACCGCCAACGGACTCGCTGCAACGACCGCGCCACAATTATGCCCTCGATCGGGACAAAACAAAGCCAAAAGACCAGCCTAGCAATCCTCCTGCATCCTCGGAGCCACAATCCGCGCCTCCTGCACCTGCCAGCGATACTCCAGCGATCGCACCCCTGGCAACCGCCGAGCCTGCCGCTAGCGAAAGTCAGGCCGATGGCATACCTTCGGTGATGCGCCAACATCCTATTCCCCCCCCCAGCGAACCCAGACAGTACCGAGCTGTTGGTTTGGTGCGGGGCCGCTACACGCAATCTGAAGAGCAATTTACCCGGGGTATGCTGATCGCTGCCGACGGAACTGCCATTGATGCAGTTCTGCTCGGTAGAGTCATGAGTTTAGTCAAAAATCACCTGGATCTGGAACAAGAACACCTGTGGGTGGTCTATCCCCGCACCAGGCAAGAAGACGGCAACTTGCACGCCCAAATTATGGGAGTTTGGGAGCCGGAAACGCTCAAAAAATCTGCGGAACCGGACTCTGAGGATGAAAACCTCGAAGCAGGGGAGATTGAGACTAGCACCGAAGCATCGACCGCATCTGTGGCCCCCTCGGAACCTGATGTTGAAGATGGCTATTTTTCGATTCGAGGCGAAGTGATTTATCAACAATCGCAAGATGAAGAAAAGTATCTCATCGTCAAAATCAAGCAAGCTCCCCGCAAGAATGACGACAAGATGAAGTTTTTTAAGCTGAAACTAAAGGGAGATGTAGGCACAAAGGCGATCGGCTTTTTTTGGGATTTCCACGTCAAATTGAAAGCTGACAGTCTGACGATCGAGCAGGCTAACAATATTGGCGCACTACCGATTAAGAAGCGGAAATTCCCCCCCGGAAGCGGCAAGCCCGGTGGTGGCTACAAAGGAGGGGGAAGCAAGCGTCCCTTTACTCCTAAACCCAGCGGTGACGGCTCTCCTATAGAACGTCCTACCATCAAGTCCGCAGCAGGAGCTGCAGCAGCACCTGCTGTCCCCAAGGAAGCTCTTCCTAAGCCGGTGAAGAAGCCTAAGCCAGTTGAGGAATAAAGCGATTTTCGCATTGAAGATTTGAGATTTGAGATTTGTTTGTCCAGGACTAATCTCAAATCGCCAATCATCGCAAATCATCTAAAATCCTTTATTCAATCCTGACTTGGGCGCCCCACAAATCTTGCGGAAGAAATACTCTGTCGGTAGGTAGGGGAGCAACTGGGGCCGTGAGGGTAAAGTGACCAGTTTCAATTTGCTGCTTCAATTCCACTGCTACTTGCCGCGAGAGAAACATACTCGCCAGGGGGGCGGCCCGCACGGGTTTACCCTCGATGAGAATGCGGCCAGTCTTTAATTGAGCGTAACTGACTAAACCGAATGTGGGACGAACGCGCCGGGGGATAGAGAAATCTACCACCGGCGCGACTATTTTTTTGTCTGAGACTGCGCAGTGGGCGACGACTGTTTCGTTTAAGACGGGAAAGGGGATGCCTACTCCCAGCATCAAAGATGGGCCGTAGTTTTTGAAGTAGCAGCCGCGCACCCATTTTGAGTTCATCTGTTTGGCGTCGCCGATCAGTGCCAGGGTGGCGGCCGGGCCGATGGGGGTGCGGTTGGGCTGCCGTTTTTGCAGCGGGAAGTGCTGGGTTCCTTCCCAGGTGATGTAACCCTGAGCGCCTCCTAGGAAGATGCGGGTGCCGATGCCGATGATTTCGAGGTCGGGGTCGTTTAGCAGGGGTGACATGGCTCCTAGGCTGGAATAGACGGCGTTGCCGAGGTTCGGTTGCAGGGGGCCGAGGTAGGTGAACAGCGGGCGATCGCCCCCGTTGACTCCCACAATAAAGTTTTGGTATGCGTTCCGGGGATTGAATAAATAAAACTGGTTGATCGTATCGCGGGTAATTGTGGTTTCAAAGGAGGCGCGGGGGTAGCAGTCTGTTACTTGCCCGAGCGCGCGCAACTGCACCGGTTTGCCGGCGATTAAGTCTTCTATGACGTGTCCGCCGCCCCGTTCCCGGGATTCTTCGCCGTCTTCGGCTACTTGGGTGGCTCCCAGGTACAGGTCTACTGCACCGAAGCCGGAGTAGGCTAAAACGCCGTCTAGCCAGCACTGGCGGATTTTGATCGGGGGGTCGGTATGGCCGAGGTTGATGATCGCGCCGGAGGATTCCATCGGCTCGAAGGTACCGGTGGTAATCACATCGACTTCTTTGGCTGCTTGGGTAATGCTGGTTTCTTGAACTCTACTTTTGAGCTCTTCGATTGTCCAGACTGTGGCTTTGCCTTGGCTGATTTTATCGTTGATTTCGTTGATCGATCTCATAATTTTAGTTTTTAGTTTTTAGATTTTAGTTTGGTGGAATATCGCTCGGGAAAATGTTGTTTTGGCGATCGGCTTGGGTTTGAGAACACAGCAAAATGTTATAACAGAGATCGGGATTATCTTATAAATAACATAAGGAGCGATCGGCATGACTCAAGCGATATTAAAACCAGTCACGTTCGATGAATTTATCGACTGGTATCCTGAAAATTCCGAAAACCGTTACGAACTGCATAATGGAGCTATTGTTGAGATGCCTAAAGCCACCGGAGAACATTCAGAAGTAGCAGGCTTCCTCTGCCTGAAGCTAGGGATAGAAATTGAGAGGCTGGGGTTGCCCTACTTCGTACCTAAGGAATGCGTTGTCAAAGCTGATAACGAGCGCTCTGGTTACGAACCGGATGCGATCGTTTTGGACAGGCAAGGGACGAACAGCGAACCAAGATGGAAAAAGGAATCTATCATTACAATGGGTAGTTCTGTTCGGCTAATTGTCGAGGTTGTCAGTACCAATTGGCAGGATGATTACGGTCACAAATTGGTTGATTACGAAGCTTTAGGCATTTCTGAATACTGGATTGCGGACTATTTGGGACTTGGTGGCAGACGGTATATTGGCAATCCGAAACAACCTACTTTCTTTGTTCACCATTTGGTTGACTGTGAGTATCAAATCAGTCTGTTTCGGGGGAGCGACCGAATTATGTCGCCCACATTTCCAGAGTTGAATTTGACGGTGCAACAAATTTTTAGCGCTGGACAAGATGCGGTTTAAAATGCTAGCACTTAAGGTGTTAGTCGAGGGCTGTACCATAAATTTACTAAGTTTGTAGTGAGGACTTTAGTCCTCTATCTGGAAATAAAGAAGGACTCAAGTCCTGACTACAAACCTAAATTATTGATTTTAAAGAGCGTTTTTTTCGCGGTTTGTAGTGAGGATTTCATTCCTCTATCTGGGATAAAGAAGGACTAAAGTCCTGACTAAAAACATAAATTATTAATTTTAAGAAACGTTTTTTTCGAGGTTTGTAGTGAGAATTTTTTTCCTATATCTGGGGATAAAGAAGGAATGAAGTCCTCACTACAAACCTCAATTATTGATTGTGAGAAGCATCATTTTCTGCATCAGCAGAGATGTCGGATTTGGGTTCGGGTAACTTTTCTGACCGACTTTCGGTGACTCCTATTGATTCATATTCCTCATGGATAGCCGAATCGATAGCTGCTAACATTTTAGGATTGGTGTGCCATTGGTTGAGAATGTCTTTAATTAGGGCTTCTCGAATCCAAACTTGAGCTACAACGGTGAGAGGGAGGGCTAGCAATAAGCCTAAAAATCCAAAGAAGGTGGCAAAGAATACTTGAGATATTAATGTTACGGCTGGTAGTAGCGACACTTGCTGTGCCATCACGTAAGGGGTGAGGATGTTGCTTTCAAATTGTTGAATTAGAAAGTAAAGGATGAGGACTAAACCTGATTTTAAGGGAGAGTCTAAAAGTGCGATCGTCATTGGCGGGATGACGCTGATCGTGGGGCCTATATTCGGAATTAAGTTAAGAAATCCTGCTACTACAGCGTGAGCTAGCGGTAGGGGAACTTGCAAGACTGACAGACCAATTAAGCTCAACAAAGCAATTACACTCATGCTAATTAAAGCGCCAATGACCCATCTGCCGAGAGCTATTTCGCATTCATCTAAAATACCATCGATTCGTCGGCGGTAAAAAGAGGGAAATAGTTGTATAAATGCTTTGCGGTAAGACAGGGGATCTGCTAAGGTCATCAAAGTCAAAACTAAGACTAGCAAAAAGCTGAGGATAACGCCTAAAGTGTTGCCGACAAAGGCTCCTGCACCACCCACAAGTTGGTTAAATAAAGGTTGCAGTTGCCGCATAATGTCGTTAACATCCAGATTGGGCAGCCTCTGGCCGATTTGCCCGGAGAAGCGAGTTTCGATTTGATCTACCCAATCATTTAATCTTGCTATTCCTTGAGGCGCTCTTTGGGTAAGTTGTTGAAATTGCAGGGCGAAGGGCGGTACAATGATCAGGAACAAGCCTACGAAGATGAGGAATAAGAAGCTAATTGAACACAGTACGGCGATCGACCTTTTGAACCGGAATTTTTTTTTCAAGTAGCGTGCTAGTCTGTTTAAGGCCGTGGCTAAGACGACGGCGGCAAACAGCAGCAGTAGGGCCTGTCTGATTTGCCACAGGATGTAACAAGATGCGATGAGGGCTAATAAGCCTATCCACTGTCCTAGCTTCATGAGATTTTCGATCTGAGAGTGGGGAATTGCCGACGTTGCTTTAGACGCGATGAATCGCATTTATACAAGATAGCTTAGATGCGATCGCACCTTATAAGCTGTTGTGCATTTAAAACGCATATTGGTATAATATAACATAATGATATTCAGAAAAAGTGAATGCCTGCTAAAAACTTTCTCAGTTCCGAGACAAAGGAAACTCTGCAACAAGTATTAAAAGACCATGAGCATCCAGACATTCGACAAAGAGCGTTAATATTTTTATTATTAAACAACGGAAATACACAAGCTCAAACTGCTGAACTAATTGGATGTTCTCTCAGAAAAGTTGCCTACTGGATCGCTCATGGTGAGCCTGATAATTTAGACAGTTTTAAAGATAATAGGATGAAGGGTAATTATAGAAAAGCCACAGAAAAATACATTAATTTACTTTTAGAAACAGTTGAAGTAGAGCCTGAAAAATATGGTTATGAGTTCGGAAGATGGACAACAGCTAGACTTGCAATACATCTAGGAGAGAAGACGGGAATTGAGCTGAGTAGTACCCAAGTAAGGAGAATTTTAAAATCAAAAAAGTATGTTTACCTTTGGGCTAAATACAGCTTAGAGGATAAGCAAGATACCGTAGAGAGGGATTTATTTAAAGATAAATTAGCCAATTATCTAAAAATAGAAAAATAATCTCCAGACCTTTTACAGGTATGGTTTTGGGACGAGAGTGGATTTAGTTTAAGAGTGATTAGAAGGAAAAACTGGTGTAAAAAAGGAACTCGAAGTAAGAAAAGAGGAGAGCGACGAAAAGGTCGTGTTAATGTTATGGGTGGAGTAAGATATTCAGATAAAAAAAGATGGGTAGATTTTATTCCATCTGGGAATTCTGCTAATTTTTATGCAGTGCTAAAAACTTTTTATGAAGATTTAAAAGCAGAGTGGATATTGCAAGGAAATCTAGCGAAAGACTTTAAAGACAAAGGCTGTAAGTTTGTGATAATTTTGGACAACGCTAGTTTTCATAAAAAAGCAGAGACTTTACAAAAAATAGCGTCAGAAATGCCGAATCTAATCATAGAGTTTTTGCCCAAATATAGCCCTGACTATAACCGAGTTGAATTAGTATGGCATTCCGCCAAGGAATATGTTGCCAATAGATTATTTGAATCCATT
>JANYGO010000086.1 GCA_025362325.1 Cyanobacteriota bacterium
GGGTTTTTGCGTAAGTGGTAATCTGGTTACTGTCAATAACCGTGGCGTACAGATTAAAAACCTTGGCTAAACAACGAATAGACACTTTATTGGTAGACCTAAATTTGTGTGCTTCCCGACAGCAAGCTCAGGCCTTGATTCGCACGGGGAAAGTCTCGATCGACCAACAGGTAGTTGACAAACCGGGCACTGAGGTTGACATTGCAGCAAAAATTAAGATTAAAGAGCGATCGCGCTACGTTTCTAGAGGTGGCGACAAATTAGCCAAAGCTTTAGAAATCTTTGCAATTCCCGTGGCGGGGAGAATTTGTCTCGACGGCGGCATTTCCACAGGCGGTTTTACTGACTGTTTGCTGCAAGCCGGTGCGGCACTGGTATACGGGATAGATGTTGGCTACGGGCAAGCTGATTGGGGCTTGCGCAACGATCCGAGGGTAATTTTGAAAGAACGCACCAATTTGCGGTACATGACTGCTACTGAGCTTTACGGCGACTCACCCCCCCCAGCCCCCCCTTGTCAAGGGGGGGAGCCAGAGTTGTCCCTGGCTGGTGCTTCGCCAAAAAAAGTTTATGCAGATTTGGCGGTAGTGGATGTGTCGTTTATTTCCCTGGATAAGGTTTTACCGGCGCTGTGGGAATTGTTGGCGCCACCGCGAGAAGCCGTGTTGCTGGTAAAGCCGCAGTTTGAGGTTGGGCGCGATCGCGTGGGGAAAAAAGGCGTAGTCAGAGACTCGGCTACTCAAGCTGATGCGATTTTTCAAGTGTGGAAGGCAGCCACAGCTTTAGGATGGCAGGAAAGGGGCTTAACGTGGTCGCCTTTACTTGGCCCGGCCGGCAATATCGAGTATCTTTTATGGTTGGGGATCGATCGCGAACCGGAACCAGACGAAAGTGCGATCGAAGAGGGTGTGGTAAAGGAACGGATCGCACAAGTCACAAAAGCGGCCGCGCGGGAACTTGTCGATCGATTTTAGATTTTAGATTTTAGATTTTAGATTTTAGATTGACTTCAACCGATCGAGCTAATCAATTTTTAAAGTCAAATTTGGAGAGCAAACTTTATCTAAAATTTGAAATTGTTTTGTCAATCAGACTCCTAAACTTTCACAAGAGTGAATAATTCCATGCAGCCATTAAAACAAGCCGGTTCAATTTTACTGTACATCCTAGGTGGCATCGGGTATTTAGCGATTGTAGCTACTATTGTAGGCGTTTCAATTCTGATCAAATTCGCAGCTCTGCTGCTGGCAGACAAATTATTATATACAATTCTGATTATCGGTGATTTGTTAAGAGGCATCGAAATTATTGAACTGTTAAATATCTTAATATTTGCTTTTATCGGCATGGGATTTGGCGTTGCTACAAAACTTTTGATTCCTCAATACGGCCGCCAAATTAGTGCAGCTTTGTTGATACCTATAGTGCCGTTAGTTTTTATGAGTACGCCAGCCATCAGATATAATTATTGGCTGCAAAAAGTAGGAGAATCGGATCGCTTATCGCCGCAGGAAACTGCAACATTAACTAACTCATTTTTGAATCGAAAGGTAGGAGTGCAGGGTTTTCTAGGTTATTACGTATATACCGGTCAGTTCCCGGTGATTCCGACAAAACAATCTGAGATGAAAGACCTCGATAGCTTTGAAAAAAAAGTTAATTCCAAATTTGTGCAGTTAACAGGTGTTGCTCCGACGATTGTTTCTTGGTCGATGCGGGTTTGTTTTTGGCTGATTAGACTATTTTACTTTTGTATTGCGGTAATTGCGACGATTGTTCATTTTAGGGAAGGTGTGAGAATCGCGGGAAGGTAATAAGCTGTTGTCTATTTAGATTGAATTTTTCGGGCGGGCTAGAAGCCCACCCCACAAGAGTTTTCCTGAAAATAAGTGTACAAAATAAATGCGCGACAACTTATACTCAACTGCAATTTTTAGGGCTGAACAATCAGTTGACCAATTTTTTTTAATACTTGAAGAACCGTATAAAGTTCGTTGATTAGAGGAACAGGTGAAAATATTCTTGATAAGTCATATTGAGGTGGATTCTGAAAATCGAGCTTGACGAATACAATTTCACTGCCATTTGTCATCGCAGCAAAACTATGTCTGTCCTGGCGGGGATTGGCTGTCATATATGCTAGTGTTTGGGGAAGTGCAGACATTACTGAAATCGTGGTGCGTTTTGACTCTAAGAGTGTCACCCAAAACTGATTTTGCATCACTAAAACATCAATCCGTCCTTTGAGAGTTTCTATTTCTTCATCCTCCTCATCTCAAACAATTCTTACAGATTTTTCAGCAGTCATTTTAAAAGGTGAATCGTAAAAACCCGCTCGTTCCAATAGAGGCGAACCCATGATTAGGGTGACGGTTCCTTCTGTAAGACTTTCATCATTGAGATGATAAAGATATCGCCGCCGAATCAAATTGAGATCGGCTCGATCGGCTTCTGTAATTTCGGGCAAATCTTCATGCCATTCTGGAAAAAATTCCTCGGATTCAGTTCGAGTAATATTGAATCGAGATTCGACATCTGCTAAAGTTTGGATAATTTCATTAATAGCTGTTGTTTGTGTCATATTTTGAATTGTTGCTGCAAGCGATCGATAATTGTATTGCAGGTTGGTAGTGAGGACTTCAGTCCGCATCAAAGTCAGGTTTGATCGTTCGGACTTCAGTCCGCATCAAAGTCTGAGGACTCGCATTCCGAACGATCAAACCAAGTTTATGATAGCTCGACCGGATGTGGTATTATTTGCGATAGCTGCTGGATAACGATCGCCTTTTTTTAGCTAAGGCAATTTTTAGTTACCAATTTTGAATTCTTGCTGCAAGCGATCGATAATTGTATTGCGCTCAATGGTAGCGAGAATCTCTTGAATGACAGTATCTTGTCCCAGGGGGCCCCAGGTGCAGCCTCTTTCTAAATAAACTTGGGCCGCGCGACCGACAGCATAGGTTCCGTAAGCTGCTAAACTAGCTTGAGTAACAGCGACTCCGGCAAAAGTAGAAAAGCCGATTTGTGGAGCAGCAGCAGCGGCACTTTTGCCAAATCCCAAGAGGAAACTGCTACCTAATTCTCCCAAAAGTACGCCGCCTGCGCTGGAGAAAATAGTTTGCCAAAGTTTCCCGGCTTCGTAACCAGTCATCGGTAAACCGTAAAGTCTGGATAAAGAGCGAATTAAGGCTAAATCGGCGACTGTTGCTCCCATTACATCGAGGAAAGCCACCGGATTTAAGCCCACCGCCAAAGCTTTATATTTGGCAAATTGCCAAATTAAATCGTCGGCTTCTGTTTGTCGCAATTTGAGAACTTGACGGGCAATATTTGCTTCAGCATCTCTAGCTTCTACTAAAGCATTGAGTGCGAGGAGCGATCGCCCTTCTCTGTTAAGAATTGTCAAAATCTTGTGTTTTAGTTGGTCTATCTGCGCGGGCGGCGACTCCCATTCGTGAGTGACACTTCCATCTGACCATTCTACGCGCACTTGCACTGGTGCGGGTTCGGCGGCTACCATGACGATTTCTAGGGATTTTGCAGTTTTAGCGGGTGATTTTGGTGTAGATTGGTCGGATGAGTTGTTTTGGCGATCGCCCAAATCTTCGCTATCTGTTGCATCTGCTAACTGTTCGGAATTTCCCAGCGCTTGCAAACTTTGATAAATAGCTTTTCTGTCTAATTCTGGATACAGGTCAATTTTATTAAAAACTAAAATCAGCGGTTTTTGAGCTGCTTGCAATTCGCACAAAGCTTGATATTCAGTGCGCGTGATATCCCCAGCAACCACAAACAGAATTAAGTCTGATTGGCGAGTTACTTGTTTCGCCATATCGCCGCGCACTTCGCCGCCAACTTCATCAATTCCGGGAGTATCAATTAATTCTACTTGAAGCCCCCCTTGCCCCCCCTTAGTAAGGGGGGGTTCCATAAGCCCCCCCTTGGTAAGGGGGGGCACGGGGGGTTCTACACTGTCAAGGAGTGGTAAAGGCACACTCCAGCGCACGGAACGCGGCCACTTAGTGACGCCGTTGAGGGGGCCTGTTTGCAGGACTTTTTGACCTAACAGCGCGTTTAATACGGCTGATTTGCCGCGGCTGACCATGCCGAAAGCCGCAATCCGAATCACATTGCGATCGAGTTTTTCTGAGGTGGAAGTTAAGATATCTAATTGATATTGCAGCGCCGCTTCTAATTCTGTGTTGTTCGAGTTCTTTTTGCCTTGGCGCAGGTGGGAATAGCGCGCGAGGGCTTCGCGCAAACTGGCGCGGGCTAGGGACAAGCGATTTTCTTGGAGGGAATTGTCAGCCATTGGCGATCGGCTTTTTTAAGCAATGTAATTGAGCGTCGAATTCTAACATTCTATTTCTTATTTTAATACAATTTTTGAGGGATTTCTAGATTTTTATTGAGGAATTAGGTAGGGACACGGAACTGTCAATGCCTGTTAACAACCGCGTCAAACCCTTTGTATATCTCGTTTACTGCCTCTTGCCAGATCCCTTGCAGCATCCCCCGAAAGCAAGGGGGACTTTGAGAATGCTTCTTGTCCCCCCCTTTTGCAAGGGGGGTGCCAGGGAGATCTGGCCCTAATCGTCAGACAGACAAGGTGCGCGGTGTGCACCCTACAGGGTTTTAATTGGCCGCCGAATTAACAGCCTGCGGCCCAGATGTCTGAGGTGAGAGACGACTCGCAACTTCGTTGACGAAAGATTCCAAGAAGGAAACTTGCTGGTTTTGTTGAAATACTGCTTGCAAAGTCTTAGTCAACTGGTCGAGACTGAAAATGCCTTTAGCCGCATTGTCCAGTTCTTGACTTTGGAAATATTCAATCAAACTCAGTCCGGCTATTCTGGTAAAATAGGCTGCACTAATTCCCTGCACCGCGCCTCCTGCTGCATAGGTGACGGCATTGCTTTTCAGCAGTCCAGTAATAGTTTGAGTAGACAGTTCTACTAATCCGAGTTTGAACATTTGGCTTGCCAAAGTTGCCGCTACTGTTTTAGCTTGGTCTAAGGAAAACTTTTGCTGGTAGATAGCACCGAGGTCGATTACGAGTTGGGTGCTGATGGCGGTTGTTGCTAGCAAGTCTAAGGCGGGAACTGGGTTGGCAAACACGGCGGCGGCGGCGATGTACTGATATTGTTCGATAATGGGAATCGATCGATCGCGCCTGACTGCATTTAATAAAGTTTTTGCCTCTAATTTGATACTTGCAGCCTCACGCACAGCACTCGCCCAGACCAACTGTTGCCGTTCGTCTGTTAAAATTTGAGTAAATCTTTCTGTCAGCGGTTCGAGTTGAGAAACTTGATTTTCGATGCGTTCTTGAACAGTGCCGTCCGCTTGGTGCTGGCGCACTTTAATCGAATTCGGGGAAGCTGCGATCGCAATTATATCTTCTGTCCCCAATATTCCCTGCATTCTTTGGTGCAACTGCTGCAAAACTTGCGACTGCTGCGCTGGCAAATATTGATCTAGTTTGTTCCAAATTAGCAGCACGCGCTGACCTGCGGACGCTAGCTGAGATAATGTTTTAAATTCGGAATCAGTGATATCGCCCGCTGTCACAAACAGCACTAAATCACCGCCGATTTTAGCATCGGCATTTGTATTAGCAAACAGCGGTGCTGTTTCTGAGAAAATCAGCTTTGGCGGCTGTTGGGATGCCCACTTAGAATTTAAAACTTGAATTAAGGCAGTTTTACCGACAGCTTTGCCGCCAGTTACGGTAATCCGCAAGTCTTGTCTGTCTAATTCGGCTCTGAGTCGATCGAGCTTTGCCGTTAGATGAGCCGGAGCTGCGGAGTTTTGAGCTTCCAAGGCGAGCAAGTTAATTGCTGCTTCGGAAGTCGCGATCGCTTTTTCGGCTGCTTCCCGGTTGGCCAGGGGTTGCGGGAGTGCGAGTTCGAGTTTGGGGGATTGTTGGCGCCACCACCAATACCCCGCACCGGCAGCCGCCAAGCCGATGAGTGCCGTTTCGCCCATTTCTGAACCCGAGTGCTGGAGAGTTTCCAACAGCCACAGCGCTGCTGAAAGTCCTATTCCGCCTATCAAAATCGGTCGCCGCAAGTTAAGTGTCATTTTTCCCTTCCTGTGGGTATTGTCGCCAAGCTTAACCTTACCGGGCTTGGCCTCTCTCCCTATATTCCATCGTACCTCTGCGACATCACAACTGGTAGGCGGGCGATCCGAACTTTTTTCGATTCCCTACGGGATAGCTTCGCCGCGCGTGATTTGCGGCCCGCTGTACAACTTTTTGCACTTATACCAACGGGGAATAGAGGACTGAAGTCCTCACTACGAACGAAGAGGTTTTTACATTATTTCGCAAACAAAATAGTTTGTTGTTTGCTAGGTTGATAATGCTTGAAGTTGCGCTTCAAAAATATCAATTATTGGTTGGGGAATTGCTCGCGGTCGCATGGTGGTAACTTCAACCCAGACCCAAAGTGCCTCGGCTTTTAACAATATTTCGTCACTTCCAGCTAAGCGGATTTCGTAGCGTCGGACAGCGCGCGGGCCGCGTAGTTGTTCGATCCAAGTTGATATTTCCAGCCGATCGCCCGCGGCGGCCGATCGCAAATAATCAATTTCTATCCGCCGCATTACAAACACGCCGCCTAATTCTCGGTAGCGATCGAGTGTAAATCCCAAGTGTTCTAAATGTTCGATCGCAGCGTGTTCTAAATAATGCTGGTAAACGGCATTATTGACGTGACCGAGAGCATCCATTTCGTAATGGCGCACTCTGATTTGTGTAGTAAATGGTGGCAATTTCTAAGTTTTGTAATTGTGACTGTATTTGGCAGTTATCAGTGCCAGGGCCTGAGGGCAGTTACTGGCTCGGAACTGATTTCAAGTTACCCTAAATAGTTGAAACACCACTTCTACCTGTAGATTGATTTTACTTCGGATTGAGGCGTTTAGAAACTTGGTTAACTATACCGCTGACAATTGCACCGCCCATGAGAATGCCGAGGGCGGGATTAAATACGGGCTGCCACAGACTGTACCACAAATCGAAACCGAGATTCACGCCGGTCGATCGACCCGCTACGGCGATCGCAAACCACGCAAAACTGGCAAAGACGAAAAATACATCAGCTACTAGAATAAAGTTGAGCAAGTTAAGAAATTTATCTTTCATGGTTGAGCGTTCCTTGAGACTGCATATGTGTCAACTTTTGGCAAGCGGTTGGTAGTGGGGCGGATTGATAGCGGCAACTGGCGATCGAATAAAGATAAAATATCATTCAATTGTTGTCGCACACTTGTGGTCAAAATATGGTTCGCTATACACTTCCTCAAAGCCCCGAAATTATTTTAACCGTCAGAGGGAAAGATTCAGTCAAAGCCCGCGAAGAAGCGATGGATCGGCTGATGCTGCTGATGGATGAAGGCAAGCTACCTACAGAGCTCGCAGAAGGATTCGGGCCCAAGCAGTTTGTTGAAGTTAAGGAAATCGAAGATGCCGCGTCGGAAGGCGAGGACGCAATTACTGAAGCGGTGCAGATTTTGAGCAATTTGGCAAGTCTGAAATTGAAAGTAATGGAATCTCGGGAAGAAGCACTAAAAATCCGGGAGGCGATCGACATTTTGTTTACAGATGAGCCTGTGACTGCCGAGGAAATTGGTCGTCTGAAAGACGGTTTTAAGGTT
>JANYGO010000122.1 GCA_025362325.1 Cyanobacteriota bacterium
CAATCCGATTGGTACCCATCCGATTAAATTGAGATCAAGTTTGAGCAGTGGATTGTCTAAATTGAGCATGGTTGATTAAATATTTTAGGACTTGCGCGCGCGGTCAGAAACCAGTTTTTTTATGAAAATATTTCTTTTTACTCGCAGATTAGGTAAAAAACCCGGTTTCTTTGGTCTTAATGCGCGAACTGTGTTCACTACACTCCTCAACACACATCTACTACTTTGGGCTAGCTTTGCTAAATTTGTAGGGTGCGTCAGGGGCGCATATTTTGACTGCCTACTCAAAAATTTCGTCCCTGACGCACCCTAAAATAACTAAGTATTAATGCTTATTTAGCCTAGCAGATAATTTTCGATTCAGGCCTTGACACCGACAAAAGCGCGTGTCAAAATTGTGTTGAGGAATAAATCAACATAGGTGAAAACGATGGCACGGCAAGCAAAACAATCATCTCAGGTCAAAAGTTCCAGCAGCCAAGCAGCCTCCAATACTCGCACCAAATTTACCCTCTACAATTTTGCCGGAAATGAAAAGGCATTCTATTTAGTCGATCGCCTGAATTTAGAAAGAACACCAGGTGATATCCCTGAAAAATCAGTCGCCCACAGTATCATCATTATCGATCGCTCCGGCTCAATGTATTATGAATTAAAACCGCTGAAAGAAACCCTGATCAAGCTTTTAACCTTAGACGAATACAACAATTACCAGCTAATTGTCAGCCTGATTTCCTACGCTGACAATGGAGACGTAATTTGTCACTTCCAGCGAATTCCCATTCAAGAAGTGATGAAGATGGACTCTCAATACATCAAAGCAATTCAAAAGATTCACACCGCTGGCTGTACCTGCATCTCGCAGTCGGTGCAGCTTGCAAAATCTCTGGTGAAAGCGGGAGAAGTGACCGCAATTAATTTGCATACAGACGGCTATGCTAATGATCCCAGTGCTAATTCAGAATCTGCCAAATTAGCGGAACTTTGCGACGAACTCAAAGACATGGATGTGTTTGCCAACACCATATCCTATGGCTGTGCTGATTTTAAACTGCTGTCCAAAATCGCCAACACCTTATCGGGAAATTGCATCCGCGCTGGCGAAGTCAAAATGGTTTATGATGCTCTTTATGACAGCACTAAACTGTTAGGCGGTTCCGTCGCGCCACCGCTAGAAGAACCGTTAATTAAGGAATACGATTATCAAGTTTTTGTTTCCAAAAGTGGCAAGAAAATCAACGGTTCATCGAGCACGCTGAAAATCTGCGGGCTCAAAGCAGACGATCAGGGATTGTTTTACAAATATCAGAAACTTACCAAAGATGAGTATGACAAATTAGAGGTTCCGGTTGCTCAAACTGATGAGTCGGTGTTTGCTTTTGCGAAAGCTAATCTCGCTGACGGTAATTTAAATACGGCGAAGTACGCGCTGGCGAGCACCTTCGACGCTAGTTTGACGGAAAAACACGCGAAAGCTTTGACAAATGCCCAAATAGCGGAGTTTACGGAAGATTTAGAAGGGGCTGTGTTTGCGCCTGATGTGTTGCAAAATCATGTAATTGGCGATCGGGTAAAAGTCAGCGACAAAATTTCGCTGCTGGAGTTAATCGAGATATTGGAGGAAAACAAAAACAGCATCATCATCAACTTGAAACACTTGCAAGAAAACTATCAGCGCAAAGGTTTGAAGCGAATTGAAGGAAAGCGAGACGAAAACGGCAACCTTGTCAAGCCTTGGCTGAAAACAGAATTTTTAGATGGCGGCGAATATGTGCAAATGGGTTCATTTGCGATCAATCAAAATACCGCCACCATCAATATGCTGATTGCCAGAAAAGTTAAGCTGGTAAAAGTTGAGGATGCAAGTTCAATAACTGAAGTGGCGGGAATTCTGGTAACAGATCTCAATACTTTCAACAATTATACCATTGTCAGCGACGGCGAAGTTAATATCAAGTCGCTGCGAACCAAAATCAGCAGCAAAGCAGTGTTTGATTTACTCAACAAAAGCGGTGTCCTGGAAAAAGACGGCTCGCCTGTGGCAGAATTTGACTTCCATGCAGAGTACGATATTAAATTAGAGAGTTTGCCGCTAGTGCCTTTTGACGGGCGTTACGGTAGCCTGGACGGAGTGTTTGAGGAACTCGCAAACATTAAAATTATCTCTAGCATCCTCTCGGCTCATTTGAAGGAAGCATCCGAGGCTTACACGGCCCAACAATTGGAAGAATTGAAACAGCACTATCTGTCGAAAAGCCTGTACATCAACTTTCCGACGACTACAGAATATACGGAATTGAAAAGTGCGATCGGCAACGGTGAAGTAGATTCGCGAGTCAGCTACAAAATCGACATCGGCAGCAAAAACATCCTCAACTTCGGCAAATTCCACTCAGCCAACAAATTTCTCGATCGCCTGTATGAAGTTTACCATAAAAACACGGGCAAAAAGCTAGCAAAACCAACATTTGACATCACCTTAGATGAGCCTGTTGTCTTCGCCCACAAAACACTGTCATCCCGAACAAAAATCACCAAAGTTGACGATTTAATGAAACTGATTTTCGATGAGTTTCTGGGGTTAGAGAATAACGGAATTGTTGCTGTTACCTTAGCAAAAGTTGGTGCAGACAGCTTGCTGCGGCTTCTGCAAGCTAAACGGCAGGAAGAAGATATCAATCGAGACGAGTTTGTAGCTGCTTTAGCTAGTGCAAACGAGCAACTCGAAACCTACGCCGAAAAAGTGTACAGCGAGAAAGTTTCCCCGCTAGTTTTCTACATCGGTTCAACCGGACTTATCCCGGATGAAATGGAGGCAAAAGCGGCGACTGCTGATGAAATTAATTCTAAATACGGCAACTTGCAATTTTCTAAAGATGAGCAAGAGGGGATGTTTTTTGAAGTGGGAGAATGTATTATTAGCGTGTACGCTAAGAATGAGTATTTCACGGTAGGAAAGTAGGAATTAGGGTGGGCTTTTGCCCACCTTGGTTAAATGTCGCTGATTGAAATGAAATGCAAAGGCGTAGTCGATGGTAACAAATAAAAACTAAACTATTTAGACTGTCCTAATTATCCCAATGTTTGTCATTAAGTTGTCTCAAAATAAATTATTATGTTGAAAAGTTTCTCGGAAAGCAGCGAACCTATGATTATCGTCGATCGCGAGGGACGAGAGTATCGGCTGAAATTAGCCGTGGACGAAGACCAACATTTTATTGCCAAGCTCCTGTACCGTAACACGGAAGTTGGTATAATTAATTGCGTTTTTGATCCGCCTGGTGAATTGATGATAGGCGATCTCTTGATTCGCAATGATATAATTCACACTCCCCCGCACTTGTTAGCATTTCTTTGGAGGCTTCTAGTCAAGCCCAAGCCAATCGATTATCGTCAAAAAGGGTTGGGAACTCACCTGTTACAGTTTGCAATAGCGATAGCTCGTCAACGGGGATTTAGGCGGATCTACGGTTCTTTAACTCAAGAAGACATCAACAATAATCCCAACCTTGTCAAATGGTACAAGAAGCATGGATTTCAGATACTTCCACCTTCAGCGGAGAACATCGACACCGCAGTTTTCGGAATTTCTATGGATTTAGAAGGGAAATCAAGTTAATTACGTCAAGTGGAGGAGCGATCGCCACAAACTAGCTGAGCAATAAACAGCGGTATAGCGATCGCACTCTGTCTCTAGTTCCTTACCTCCCGTTTTTGCTGATATGGATACACCACCACTGCCACAACCCCAACTCGATCGCACACCGATCACCTTTGACCAATACGCAGCCTACACACCCGAAAAGCTAGAACTACGGCATGGTTTCTATGGCTATGGAGGGCAAAACTTGACAGGTTTTTATCTGGCAGTATTGGCAAATATGGGGTTACGAGAAGCTGTGCGCCATGTACCGCTTTCACTATGGCTAGAGGCAATTCAAGAGTTAGCTTTGCAAAATCCTAAACTCAACTTTGATACTGAGCTCGGGGAAGCTATGCTTAACCGATTGAACCGAGGATTGGAAGATTTGCAAGCAGTTGCAGACTATTTGGAAGAACAAGGTTAATCGCGGCACAAACAGTAAAAACGAAAGGCGATTCGTTTATTGTGTCAGGTGCGTCGCTGTAACATTATCGATGTTTTTTTGAGGATTTTTGATGGCGACGCACCCTACGACTACTCCATTAATCTGCAATCTGCTGTATTTTCAGCTACTTAAAACGGGATTTCCTCATCTTCATCTTCCACAGTCTTAGCCGTCATCCGCCAACTGGTAATATACTCAATTTGCACGTCAATTTTGTTAATCGCTTCCCCTAACCGTTTTTGAATGTATTGAGTCAGCGTCACCATAAAATCTAACTCAACTCCTACAGATAGCGCAAGTTTAGCCAAGCTAGCAAAATCCACCTTCAAAATCGAAGAACTGGATAACTTAAAATGAGGAGTATTACCCTTATTTTGCACCAACATTGCTTTTTTAATTCGCTCTTTCAGATGCTCAACTTCTGAATCCAGCAACTTCCATTCAGGCAAAATTTCTTGATACCTTTTCCCTAACGCTGTTAAATCCTCAGTCTCAGGTTCCGGCACAATTTTCTTAGTAGTTGATTTTCGACTCTGCTTGATCATAGAATTCAACCGCCAACTAGCAATATCTTCAACTTCAAAAGATGGATCAGCGATGACTTCCCCTAACTGTTTTTGAATTTCTTTTGTCAGCGTCACCGGAAAATTTAACTCAATTCCCTCAGTTTGCGTCAGTCTTGCCAACGTCATAAAATTAACTTTCATCGTTATCGAACTGGACAGCTCAAAATAAGAACTGTCTTTAAGCTTTTTCGCCAGCATCCCCGCTTTAAATCGTTCTTTAACTTCAGCAATTTCTGAATCTAGTGGCTTCCACTGACATTCTATTACCTGATATTTTTCGCCCAATGCTGTTAAATTTTCTCTTGCGGGATCGGGGTAACATTGGGCAAGGATTTCTCGCAGTCGCTGATGCACTTTGGCTAAATAAACTGCGTCCATCTTGGCATATTCTAACTGCTTCTGGGTCAGGGGACGGTTTGCCCAGTTGCCGCTTTGTTCTGTTTTATCTACATAAGCAATGCCGCAAAGTGTTTCTATTAATGTTTTGAGCTGTCGGTTGGGTAATGGCAGAATGTAAGCTGGAATCTTTCTTGCCATTTTTAATGTGCAAGTGACATTTTGAGCGTCGTCATTGCCCAGAAATCTGATGTCATAGCTGGCGTTGTGGAAGACTTTTTCAATATCTGGATTGACCATGATTTGGTTTACAAAATCTTTTGCCAATTCAGGTTTATCTAAGACATCTAGTAGAAAAGTGGCATCTCCTGTCGAATCTGTGGAGTCAGCTAACACCTGAATCAGAGATAATCTGGGGTTGGATTTATAGTCTGCTATTTCTGTGTCAACCCACAGGATTTTAGCTTGAGAAAATTTAGCGATGAGTGCTTGGATGTCGTTTGCTGCTGTTAAATAAGGCATTTTTACAGACTTTTGCTATTAACTTTACGCTTTATTAAGCTATAGCAATTATCGGATAGATTGTCAATGATTCCAACGCTGGATACACGCAGACATCAGAAACCCGGTTTCTTGCGTGATTTTTCGTTACTCAACATAAAAGTCGTAGAAACCGGGTTTCTCACCCCTTGCGTCAGCCTGTGCGCAGTGCACACCCTACAAACTACGAACTTCCTCTAAAAACCAGTTACCTACTTCTGTATTGTCCGTCTGGCGACTGCGGCGCAAAGCTTCTTCTAACAAAGCAACTTTTAGCCCAGGCAAAACTTGAGATTCCGTCAGACGTTCGCTTCCCCGGTTAGCAATTATTTTAAAAGCAATAACTTGGGCTTTTTGTACGTCTACTACCCAATATTCAGACACTCCTAATTCTTCATAAATCATTCTTTTTGTACCCAAATCGTCAACGAGAGAACTGTCGGCAATTTCGATCGCCAAATCTGGGGCCACTGCGCTATCCAAATTCACGACAGAACTACCGCGAGGCGCCGTTTGTACCCGTTCTCCGATGTAGTAAGAAGCATCAGGTTGAGCGCCTCTGACACCCGTTTTGGCGTAGCTACAATTGACCAGCAGTCTCATTTTGATGCCTTTAGCAATGCCAAATAAATTGATTAAGATGACGATCATTCCGTTATCGTCAGCATGATCTGGCCCGACTGCTGCCATTTCAATCCTCAACTGTCCGTTGTAGTAGTAGCATTTTGCGCGATCGTACTCCGGCTGTTTAATTATTTCTATATATTCATCCCAAGTCGCCGTCACCCAGGTATCAGTTAGCAGTTTGGTTTGGAGTTGAGTCATCATTACCTCACCGAGAACAATCTTTGACTTTGGAAGGAAGACTTCTGAGTAGGGGCGATCGCACTTTTAGCTTTATTCTTTAGTCGGCGTCCGGCGGACATCGTTTGTATAGACGCGGTTTCAACCGCCGAGTCCAATTGCTTTGAGCATTCAGCAGCAGTAAGGTGCGCAGTGCGCACCCTACAAACCATTAACCTAGGACTCTTCTGCCGCTTCCTCGGATGCCGCTTCTTCGGCCGATTCTTCACCCGCAGGCGGCACTAAAGCCACAGCTACGATCGAATCATCCTCATCCAAGCGCTGCACCCGCACGCCTGTTGCAGTGCGCGATTGAGTAGAAATTGCACTCACAGCCTGACGGATAATAATCCCTCGGTTGGTAATAATCATCAACTCATCGCTCTCGTTGACAATTCGCAGCGCGGCTACCTGATCCTTGCCTTTTTTAGACTTGAATTTAGTAGCCGTCAATCCCTTACCTGCACGTCTTTGGAGGCGGAATTGAGAAACTGGAACCCGCTTACCGTAGCCGTTAGTTGTGATTACCAACACCGAAGGAATTTCGCTGCTAACTGTGGGAATTTCTTCGGCATCTTCGCCTTCAATTTCCTCAGCTTGCGTGTCTAATTCTTCGTCTTCCAATTCCACATCTTCTGCTTCCAATTCAGCAATTTCTGCCCCTTCCAATTCCGAATCTTCTGTTTCTAACAGAGCAATATCTGTTCCTTCCAATTCCGAATCTTCTGTATCAGCAATTTCGGCAACAATGGAACTCGGCAGAATGTCCATGCTGATCAACTCATCGCCCGATCGCAATTTCATTGATTTTACACCCCGAGTCGCGCGGCCAACAGGGCGCAACTGTTCGTGATTGGTGCGGAAATGAATCGCCATACCTTGGCGCGTACCGATGATGATGCTGTCACCAACTTTTGCTCTCCGTACCCAGCGCAATTGGTCGCCTTCTTCTAGAGAAATCGCGATTAAGCCATTAGTGCGGATGTTCGCAAAAGCTGAAAGTGCGGTTTTCTTGATGTAGCCGCCGCGAGTCAACATCACCAAGTATTCTTCACTGGTAAATTCTGTCACTGACACCATAGAAGTAATTTTTTCTTCTATCGGAATCGGCAGCAGTTGTACTACCGGAGTCCCACGGGCTGTCCGGGAACAGATGGGGATTTGATAAGCTTTGACAGAGTAAACTACGCCCCTGTCACTGAAGAACAAAACGCTGTCATGATCGCAACAAGAAAGGAAATGTTCGACTCCATCATCCTCCTTCATTTTCGCGCCTGCTTTGCCGCGAGTAGCGCGACTTTGGGCCTCGAAAGTGCTGACGGGCATCCGCTTGATGTAGCCTTGCTCTGTGATCAGAATAATTGCTTGTTCGTTGGCAATTAAATCTCTTTCATCGATTTCTCCTTCGGCGTGTTCGATGACGCTGCGTCTAGGAGTTGCGATTTTGTTTTTGATTTCGACAGCTTCAAATTCGGCGATTTCTAAGATGCGTTCCCGGCGCGCTAAGATATCTTCCAAATCGGCGATTTTTGTTCGCAGTTCTTCGTGTTCTTGCTGAATTTTTTGCGCTTCTAAGGCTGTCAAACGCCGAAGCTGCATTTGCAGAATTGCGTCGGATTGCTGTTCGGAAAGACCGTAATTATCCATTAATTCTTGTTTGGCTGCTGCGGAATCGGCAGCGGCACGAATTAGGTGAATAATTGCATCTAAGTTGTCTAGGGCAATTAATAAGCCTTGCAGGAGGTGGTCGCGTTCTTCTGCTTTGCGGAGTTCGTATTGAGTCCGGCGAGTAATTGTCTCAATGCGGAAGTCTAGAAAGACATTGAGGAATTGTGAGAGCGTAAGTAGTTGGGGTTCCCCATTTACTAGCGCTAACATATTGGCTCCAAAGTTGGCTTGGAGTGGTGTTTGTTTGTAGAGGTTGTTGAGGACGACGCGGGGATAGGCATCGCGCTTGAGTTCGATCACGATGCGCATTCCGTCTCTGTCGCTTTCGTCGCGAATGTCGGAAATTCCATCTAATCTTTTGTCGTTTACCAGTTCGGCAATTTTCTCAATTAGCGCGGCCTTGTTTGTTTGGTAAGGCAATTCGGTGATAATAATTGCTTCTTTGTCGGGGCGGCCGACGTGTTCGATGGTTTCAATGCCGGCGACTCCGCGCATTGTAATCGAACCGCGCCCGGTGGTGTAAGCATCGCGAATGCCGCCTCTGCCGAGAATTTGCCCGCCGGTGGGAAAGTCCGGGCCGGGAATATACTCCATCAATTCCAGGTCGGTAATTCCTGGATTGTGGATTAGGGCTAAGAAACCGTCAATTATTTCGCCCAAGTTGTGCGGCGGAATATTGGTGGCCATCCCTACGGCAATCCCGGAGGAACCGTTGAGCAAAATTTGGGGGATGCGTGCCGGTAGTACGAGGGGTTCTTGCTGGGAACCGTCGAAGTTGTCGCCGAAATCTACTGTTTCGGAGTCGATGTCGCGCAGCATGGAGTCGCTAGTCAAGGCTGTGAGGCGACATTCGGTGTACCGCATAGCAGCGGGCGGGTCGTTGTCAACGGAGCCGAAGTTGCCGTGGCCGTTGATTAGGCGTTCCCGCATGGAGAAATCTTGAGCCATCCGCACCAGCGCATCGTAAACCGCTGTATCTCCGTGCGGGTGATACTTACCCAGCACCTCCCCGACGACGCGGGCGCATTTGCGGAATGGTCGATCGGGAGTCAAGCCCAATTCGTTCATGGCGTAAAGAATGCGTCGGTGAACGGGCTTGAGACCGTCCCTCGCATCTGGTAGCGCCCGACCGACAATTACGCTCATGGCGTATTCCAAGTACGATCGGGACATCTCACCACCCAGATCCGTCGGGATTATCCGCGACTCAGAGATACTCATAGGTTGAAAAACTCCGTTAAAACTTTAGATTTGACCGCTATAAATCCCAAAATGCGATAAAATCGATTGGGATTCAGTAGAGCTGCCAAATATTGCAAATTACTCCTAAAATTATATCACAATTTGCCTTTAACTTTAGGGGAAAGTTGCCAGAAAAATTAAGGGACGAAACAAGGACAATTGGTAATTTGGCAGTTGGTGATTTAGTCATCTATTGGCGAAAGCTAGAAAGGTTTTTTTAGGCTAGCGGCTGTTATGCTTTTGTGCGTTTTTTTTACGGCCATCTAAAAAAATAAAATGGTTGCCAGATGGAAATTTGAATTTCACAAAACCGCAGGCCTTGTTAAACCAAACTGAAAATCTAAAATATAAAATATTAACTCTAAAATCTGCTGATGCTACCCGTCATCTACTCCGAAGATTTCTTGCTGCACAAGACTGGAATGCTCCACCCAGAGCGACCAGAACGTTTGACGGCGATCGTCAATGCTCTGAAAGCTGCTCCCTGGGCCGATCGCATTGAGTGGCAACTGCCCACCCCAGTGGCGCAGCGCGAAACCGAACTGCTCTGTGCGATCAAAAAAGTTCACGCGCCAAGATACATCAAAGAAGTCGAACATTTGGCAAAACGGGGAGGTGGCTACCTCGACGGTGACACGCCGATTTCTGCTGAAAGTTACGACGTAGCGCTCCTGGCGGCGAGTGCTTGGCTCGATGGGGTCGATCGAGTCTTGGCAGGAAACGAACCAGCTTTCGTGCTGGCCAGGCCGCCGGGACACCATGCCGAAAACAATCGCGCGATGGGTTTTTGCTTGTTTTCCAATGCTGCGATCGCCGCTCATTACGCCCTGGAACAGCCGGGAATCAACCGCGTCGCCGTCCTCGACTGGGACGTGCACCACGGTAACGGCACTCAAGCTTTGGTGGAAAACTGCCGACAAATTGCCTATTGTTCCCTGCACCAATCTCCGTGCTATCCGGGAACGGGAGATGCTGACGAGCGCGGCAGCTACGACAACGTGTTGAACATTCCCCTGTATCCGGGCGGCGGGATAGCTGAATACCTGAACGCCTTTGAATCTCTTGTGGTGCCGTTTTTGTCAAATTTCAAACCGGATTTGTTGATTGTCAGCGCCGGTTACGACGCTATTGCGTCCGATCCGCTGGCGAGTATGAATCTGGCGCCGTCAGATTTCGGTACTTTCACCGGATATTGCCTACAAATCACTCGCCGCATCGCCTTTGGTTTGGAGGGCGGTTACGCGCTGAAAGAGTTGGCCGAGTCGGTGGTGGCGACTATTGATCGATGCCTTAATTAGCTGGAAAATTGGCAGAGGTTGAGAAGGGGTTAGGACGGGATTGAGAGCTTTTGAGGCCGATCGCGAAAGTTGAGATTTGTCGATCGGGCGATCGGTCTTCTTCCCTTCTTCCCTCCTTCCCTCCTTCCCTCTCACCTCTTCCCTCTTCCCTCTTCCCTCTTCCTTCAACATCTGTGACAAGCATCACAAATTTAAAAGATCTGAGTCACTGGGCATCAAAGTCTCGGTCACAAATTTGTAGCATAAAAATCACACCGTGTCAATGTTTTCGATCGCATAAATCGGCGATCGCAGAGAGCATAATAGAGATATAACAAGCCTGTGTAAATTTTATCTGTCTCAATCAACTAGGAGGTTTATCATGCCAGTTTCCCAAATGACACTCGAAGAATTATTTGGTCAAGTCATGTTTTCCAGTATCGTGACTCGCCACGACCGGAGACAGCTAAGATCCGCACTCCTAGAAAGAACCCTGAATGAAGATGAGTATGCCATCATCAACCGACTGCTGTACAATGTGCGTCGCGGTTGGGTAAAAATTGTCGATTAAAGACGTGGCAGCCAACTCCCGATCGGGAGTTAAAAGTAGAACTTGCCACCTCCGAAAGTTTTCCGTATTTAATACTGGGATAGACAGTTTGATATCTTTGAAAGCGGTGTTAATGATGAAAATCGCGATCAACATCAGCCTAGAGGTAGAGATAATTATAAAACAACAGGTTTCGGGTGCATCTCTACTGGTGAAAAAATTATGAGTTTTGAGTTGCTAACTTCCAAGTTAGAATTAACTCAAAACTCATAATTTTGGGAAGTTGAAATATGAGATTTGAGCTCGGAAAGACTGAGGGCGACCGGGTGGGGAACCGCGATCGAGTTGAGATTTTTTCAACGGTTATCAAAAATTAAAACTATCAGCAGTTTCCCGTTCAGGAGGAATGTGCGATCGCCACAAGCACAGGAAGTCGGAATGGTCGATCGAACATTCGGGCAATTTGAGCCAGGAAGTGTCAAAATATTAACAACCAGTTCATCCTAAAATAATATGGCTCCCGCCGTTTTAATTGAAAATCTTCAGAAACGCTACGGCAGTGTAGAAGCCGTTAAAGATGTTTCCTTCAAGGTAGAACCGGGGGAAATATTTGGTTTGCTAGGCCCCAACGGCGCAGGCAAAACCACAACCCTGCGGGTACTTTGCACTTTGAGCGCGCCCGATAGCGGACGCATTGAAGTGTCTGGCATTTCTGCTGTCAGCCAGCCGAGAATTGCCAGACAAAGACTCGGCTACGTCGCCCAAGAAGTTGCTCTCGATAAGGTGCTGACGGGGCGGGAACTCCTGCAATTGCAAGCGGCGCTTTACCATTTGCCGCGCAATACGATTAAAGGGCGGATTGACGAAATGGTGCAACTCCTCGGTTTGGAGGAGTGGGAAAATAAAAAGACGGGCACTTATTCCGGCGGTATCCGCAAGCGCTTGGATTTGGCTGCTGGATTGCTTCACCAGCCGGATGTTTTGGTGTTAGACGAACCGACTGTCGGGCTCGATATTGAAAGCCGGGTGGTAGTGTGGGATTTCCTGCGCCGCTTGCGGGAGGAAGGTACGACGGTTTTGATTACCAGCCATTATCTGGAAGAAGTGGATGCTTTGGCCGATCGCGTGGCGATTATTGACAAGGGTACGGTGATTGCACAGGGGACGCCGGAGGAGTTGAAAAATCGGGTTGGGGGCGATCGGGTGACTCTGCGGATTCGGGAGTTTTCGCCGATCGCAGAAGCCGAAAAAGCAAAAGCTCTGATGGAATCGCTCTCTTTCGTCCAGGAAGTGATTGTCAATACCGCTCAAGGAAATTCTCTAAATTTAGTAGTAACACCGCACAGCGACGCGCTGGTGACAATTCAGCAAGCTTTGAAAGATGCGGGATTGCCTACTTTTGGGATTGCTCAATCTCGGCCGAGTTTGGATGATGTTTATTTGGCGGCGACTGGTAAAACGCTGTTGGATGCGGAGTTGGCTGCTGCTAGCAATCGCGATTTGAAGGCTGAGCAAAAACAGGCGATGCGATCGTAGTTTAGTTTAATAGGAAGCTCCGTCGGTGGGGTCAGAAACCCGGTTTCTTCACAGATTTCTCGTCGCTAAACCAGATTTTCTTAAGAAACCGGGTTTCTTTGGCCTTAGTCTTATTTAAGATGATTATGCGGTTGAAACCGCGTCTACAAAAACAAAGTCCGCCTTCGCCGACAAGCGAGATAAGTTAGCTACAATCTTAAGAGTGGATCGAAAAATACGATCGTAATTTTGGGAGATATTAATAAATGAATCTTGTTTTAGAAGTTGAAGCGCCTCCTTTCCGAGAAGATGCAACAGGTGCTATTCGGGTGGGAAACTCAAGAGTTTTGCTGGAATTGGTAATTCGAGCTTTTCAGGATGGTGCGTCGCCGGAATCAATTGTGCAGCGTTATTCTACTGTGTCATTGTCCGATGTGTATAGTGCGATCGGCTATTATCTCCGACACCAAGAAGCCGTGGAAACTTATCTCAATTATCGCGAGCAGTTGGCAGAGTCCGTCCGTCAGCGTTTGTTGACTATTCAACCCGATCTGAGCTTTGTGCGATCGCGCTTGTTAGCCCAAAAAAAATCTTGAGGGTTAACTATGCTGCGGCTGTTGAGCGATGAAAATTTTAATGGCGATATTGTTCGAGGGCTTTTCCTCCGTCAGCGTGACCTTAACTTGCTTCGCGTTCAGGATGTTGGTTTGCGAGAAGCTGACGATCCAACAATTCTCAACTGGGCGACCCAGAACGATCGCATTGTGTTAAGCCATGACCGAGCAACTATGCCCGATTTGGCTTACGAACAGTTGAGGGATAAGGAACAAATGTCAGGTTTGTTTATAATTAACGATCGAATGCCAGTTAGGCAGGCTATTGATGAACTTCTGGTGCTGGTTAACTGTAGTGAACAATCCGAGTGGAAAGGAGTTGTGTTGTATCTGCCTTTGTAACAATTAGCTATATATTTAGGACTATTCTCCAACCATTTTAACATACTGTTTTAACACAGGTGGAATCGTGAAAACCGTTTCAGATTCACAGCTCAATTTTTCGCTCATTCCCCGTCTGTCTAAAGATTGAATTGCTTTAAATAATTCGACCTGCGAACCTTGACATTTTGCCATAAATTGGGTAAATGAAACAGGTTCATTTTCATTGCTGATTAGGGCGATCGCCTGTTTTTCTATTTCCGACAACCGCTGATAGTGCTGCTGTAAAATAGGTGTCAATTCGTCACTTAAAAACACTGGTTGATAGCTTAAATATTGAGATACTCTACCGTTAAATAAGTTGTTAATAGTTTGAACGACTAATTTTAACCAGAGGGGATTGCCTTGATAAAGCTCAATCAATTCAGGCCAAGATTCTTCATCCAATAAACCTTTTTCTCTAAGAATTTCTGTGGCTGCTTCACCTAAACCAGTTAAGTGTAATAAACATACTGCTGAATTATCGTCAGTGAATGTGAGGATGTCTGAGGGGGGTTCCCAACTATTCAGGATTAAGCAACTGTTGTGGGGGATTTCGCCGATGAGTTTAAATAGGGTTCCGTAATTTTCATATCCGGGTTTGTAATTTCCTGCAAGTTGCCCGCTGCTGAGAATTTGCTGCACGTCATCGAGGATGATGAGACAGCGATTTTCGCGCAAATATTCGATTAGGATTGATAATTGAGCGTCGGTATTGGTGGGGAAAACCCCCCCTTCGCCCCCCCTTGGTAAGGGGAGGTTTTGATTTGAGAGAAATTGAATGAGGGTTTTGAGGGTGGTTTCTAGGGGTGGGGAGGTGCGGAGACTGCGCCAGATGATGCGATCGAACTGAGTTTGAATTTGGGGGATGAGGTTACGGGCGATCGAGCTTTTGCCGGTGCCTGCCATGCCGGTGATGGTGAGGAGGCGGCAGTTTTGGCGGGCGATCGCATTTTCGAGGGCGGTGAGGGGTGAGTTGGGGTAGTTGTAGAAGGTTTTGAGATCCGGTGCATCTCTTAAATCGAGTCGCAGTTTTTGTTGGGTGTTGTCTTCAGTTGAGGTTTGTGTTGGGGGTGAGTTTTGTGGAGTTTTTGGAGGGTGTGGCGTTTCTGTGCAGAAGTTGATGTTACCCTGTTCTACAAAATTTAAGTTAAGGAAATTAGAAAAGTGAGAAAATTCATACCTCTCCATTGTGGATCGCAAATTTGATTTCATTACATCTTCATCTAATATTTCTGAAAGAGTTTGCCATAACTTTGATGCAATATTTCTGACATGGCGTTCAGTACAATGAACCTCTTTGGAAATTTCGGAGTATCTTTTACCTTGCCACGTTCCCCGTACTACTGCCTGTTGCAGATCGTCCAATCGTTTGCCGGTCTTAGCGAACACCAAGCCATCGGCCAACCTTAAGAGTTCTTGAACATCCATTTATTGGGTAAATGTAGGAGGTTTTATCTATTGTATCAGACTTTTTCTGACGTTTTATGGCTAAGAAGGACAAAATATGACTTTTAACAGCTAGCTAATTTTATTAACTCCTGACAAATTGTGACATTATCCTACTTTACACTACATAAAAATTAACTTAAAATTTAAGCAGGGGCTTTAAGACTCGTGAAATGTTCGTAAAAATTTTGTAATTTACAATAGGATAAAAAACCATGTCTAGTGCATTATCCCTACCTCAAGCTAATTTAAAAATGGCTCTCTGGCAAGTCGATGCTGATGCAATGAGTAGCAGCGACTTGTATGTGTGGTTAAATGATACAGGCTTGCCGCATGAAGTCTCGATCCGGCTGCATGAACTCGCCACATACACGAAAAAAGCTGGTAACAAAGTTTTACTCATCGGCAAAATTCTCCTCATTAAAATCATAGAATTCGTCAAAGCGCATCCCAATTTAGCCATAGGGGCTGCTGTTGGCGTCGTTGTAGGAATTTTGGCAAATTCGATACCATTTGTCGGCCCGTTATTAGCACCTTTGGCAACAGTGCTGGGTATCCCAATTGGTGCAATAGCCGGCCACCGACTCGATCAACGCGCCCAAGGCAAAGAGGTGTCTGATGGAATTATTGCAATTGCTCAAGACATGATTGAGATTGCCAAAGCATTTTTTCAATTAATGATAGACGTTTTCAATACAGTTTTCTGCAACGTCATCACTGCTTAACTGCCAAATTAGCAAAAAGATTGAGGTATAATATGTCGGCAAATAAAACGCCAACCAAAGAGCAAATTCTGAAGTCAATAGAGCAACTGGAAAAAAATCCACATGATAAATTAGGGATTTTAGCAGATATTGGCATTGGTGTGGTGGGGGCTGCCGGTGCTGGTGCGGCGGTGGCAGCTTTTGGTGGTATACCACTTCTATTTGGGTTAATAACCGTTGCACCTCCCGTAGGATTAGTTGTTGGCGGTGCAGCTTTAGGTGCTGCTGCTCTTGTAGGGGTAAAACGAATATTTGATGGCACTTTTGACGATGGAAAAAAAGCAGAAATGGGTGAAAATTTAAAAAAACAGGTAACAGATATTGAAGCCAAAGAAAGAGCCTCTAAGCTGGAAGACAGCGATAAAAATAAATTTATTGTTTCCTTGAAAGAACCCGTCAGGCTCAATTTAATTAGCCCGAAAGACGCTCAGGATTTAATTAGGGCCGTAGAAAGCGGTCAAATTGCAATCAAAGAGGCGATTAAAATGGTTGAGGATATAGTTAAAGCTGCTAAACCATAACTGCCTTCTGACTGCGTAACCTGCGAATGCTAAGTTGTAAGTCTGCGATCGCCCTTGCTTGAGCCAAGTGCGATCGCCCTTAATAATTAACTACTGATACTCTACTTTAGCAGTCAATTAAATCTCCTGCTTCTAATTCTTGCCATTCTCTATCTTCCTGGTAATGTTGCAACATTGCCTCAGCTTGTTTTGCTAAAATATTTCTTCTCTCTTCTAGCGGCAATTGCATAAATTCTCGGCGAGTGGGATAGTTGGCTAGTGTTGGTATTTCTAAAGCTATATCTGTCGGCTGCTTTTGAATCTGACGCTCGGAAATCAATGCTTCTATTCGAGATCCTTCTGCTTCTTCCGCTGCAATGTCAGCATCAATTTCCTCTCGGTTAGCATGATAATAAGTCAAAGCTGCATAGACATGGGTGAGAGTTAAATGCCCGATGCGATCGGCAATTTCTTCCGCACTCAAACTTTGCTTGTACCAAATAGCAATGCGCCGGACTGTAACACCAGTTCCGGCAATAATTGGACAGCCACCATGTATGTCAGGCTGACGGCTAATTAAAGTTCCTATATCGGTGATAGTTGACAAGATTTTTCCCCCGCCAATTTCTGCTTGTTCTCTTATCTAGCATAGCAAAGTCACAGCAAGTGCGATCGCGCTTCCCATCCCCCGATCGCAAAAAGTGCGTGAAGCGGAGCTATTCCGAAGGGAATCGCCCTCATTAACTTCTTACCTCTTGATACAAACCGTCTGAAGATTCTGCTATTTTAGGCAGACTACCATCCTTAATAGCTTTCATCAAATCTTCGCGCAGCGCTTCTAAAAAATAGCGGTCGTTGCCGATATCTGATGCTTCATCCTCATCCAATTCTTTATCCTGCAAACGTTCTCGGTATGCCTCGATCCTAAACTCCAGAGCTTCGATAATAAATTGTACATCCTTAAAAGATAGAATCATCTGAACTCCATTTTTAATCTTTACACTTACTTGCCACAATGCTAACTCACTCTGTTTCAAAGCTGCTAAAGCTGGAAATCTTTAACTCACTTTGTAGAAAGATGCACTTATCAGTCGAAGAGACTCCTTGTACTCCTCTATCGGCATAGTATAACTCGGTTTCCACAACCAATGATCGTTGTGGTCATTAACTAAATCAAGCGCGGCAGGAATTTCACTCTCCGCATCTAACTTCCACCAGTTTTTGTCGCTTCTTTGAGTAGCAAATGTCGAAATCCCACCTCCTAAAGTAGGATCTACCCAGATGCGACCATTTTCTTCATAAGTAGCAACATCTTTGTTCGATCGCACATTATCCATTCTAGGTGAATTAGCGTTGCCTTGTCGATATAGAGCGATCGGTGTTTTTGCCATGTCTTGAGCGAAGATTCTGAGCTATGGAGAATTTATCATAATGACTGTACAACCTAATCTGCTGGCTTGTGGCGATCGCCCGCCCAACACCACCAATACTCCCAGACTTGCTACCCTAAAGATAGTGAGATTTAATCAACAAGCAATTATGAGCGGTACTGTTACATCCCCCAACCTCAACCAGCAGCGGCCACTCTCCACAGCATCCGCTGACACTTCGAGTTCCCTGCTGGGCGACTTCATCCAAGAAACACTCGCCTTAACCAAGCGCCTGTTTATTCAATTGCAGCGCCGCCCCTCGACGCTAGTTGCAGGAATCATTCAGCCGCTGATGTGGTTGGTTTTATTCGGAGCTCTGTTTAAAAATGCACCCGCCGGCTTGTTCGGCGAAAGCCAGAATTACGGGCAATTTCTCGGCGCTGGTGTAATCGTTTTTACTGCATTTGCCGGGGCGCTGAATGCTGGTTTGCCGATTATGTTCGATCGCGAATTCGGATTTCTCAACCGCCTGTTAGTCGCGCCCCTAGCTTCGAGATTTTCCATAGTCCTAGCTTCGGCGATTTTCATCGTCACCCTCAGCTTTATCCAAACAGGCGCAATCGTTACAGCGGGAGCCTTTTTGGGTTCGGGATTGCCCGGAATTGCCGGACTCGGCGCGATCGCCCTCATAGTCCTACTATTAGTTTTGGGCGTCACGGGCCTCAGTCTGGGTTTAGCCTTCGCCCTTCCCGGTCACGTAGAATTAATTGCGGTAATTTTTGTTACTAACTTGCCGCTGTTATTTGCGAGCACGGCCCTCGCGCCGCTGTCGTTTATGCCAGAGTGGCTGCAAGTTGTGGTGACTCTAAATCCTCTGAGTTACGCGATCGAACCCATCCGCTACCTGTACCTGCACGGCGATTGGTCGCTAGCTAGTGTCGTGATGCAAGCTCCTTGGGGTACAGTTACCTTTGGAGGAGCGCTATTAGTGCTGCTAGTGTTTGATTTGGTAGCGCTGCTGAGCATTCAACCGCTGCTGCGACGACGGTTTGCGTGAGGAAGGGCTCTGTGCGGGCGATCGTTTAACCCGCACCGTCAATTCTAGGACGCGGCAATGCCCTCGATCGTGTCAACTTAACGTCAAACGTATTCAGAGACGGCTGTCTGGCGACTAAGACCAGATCCCCCCTAGCCCCCCGAAAGCAAGGGGGGAAAGAATCTTCTCAAAGTCCCCCTTGCTTTCGGGGGATGCGAGGGGGATCGGGCCTGGGCGGTAAACGAGATTTGTCAGGGGTTTTAGGCTGTTTGTTGACACCAATGGGCAATGCCGTCTCCTGATCCCGATCGAAGTAATATAATATTTAGTCACAAGTCAGAATATTGTTGAGATACAATTGTTTTTTTGAAGCTTTAACTCACAAATTATGAACACCAAAACTTCTAAATCCGCCAAAGCGATGATTCAAATTGCCGCCAGCGCGATCGCCA
Organism: Cyanobacteriota bacterium; assembly: GCA_025362325.1. Taxonomy (GTDB): domain Bacteria; phylum Cyanobacteriota; class Cyanobacteriia; order Cyanobacteriales; family Microcoleaceae; genus Microcoleus. The sequence goes on from JANYGO010000122.1 coordinate 19,171, forward strand.
CCTGCGCTCTTTTCACGCCACAAGCAACCTTCGCTCAAGCCAGCGGTTTAAATAATAATAATGCTCAACCGCTGCAAGACTTTCAAACTAAAGACAACACCGACCCTTTTTCCGGCCGCAGCAGCGGTGCCGGCATATTTGACTTAATTCACAGATCCCAATTGGGAGGTGGCCGCAGCATGGAAGAATTCAATAGCGAACAGCGCCAAAATTTGAACGATGCGGCCGCAGAATTTCGCAACAAACAGCGCCAAATACTAGAAAAGCAAGCAGTACCTGCACCGGGGGCGATCGCACCTACAGAAATTACCGCCCCCGTCCCTTAAATTGACTACTGCTGTTTGCTCATTTCTTAGTCGGCGTCCGGCGGACATCGTTTGTGTAGAAGCGATTTCAATCGCCGAATCTTAATCCTTAAATACCCCGTTTATTTCTTAGTCGGCGTCCGGCGGACTTTGTTTGACAAGAAGCGATTTCAATCGCCGAATCTTATCTACTACAAACCATCGCCCTTAATCCCGTTCCAACCACGCCCGCATTTTACCCGGATTCAACAAACCGTAAGGATCGACCAACTCTTTAAACTGCAACTGTTCCACATTAATACTCTTCATCCCTCCATCTTCCAAGATAAAAGTGTGAGGATTAGCAATCAGCGCGCCTCGCTCTTCGTGATCGCGAATAATTTCATTAAGCCGCGCTTCGGTAGTGTAGCGAACTATTTGCAAAGCAGCCGCGATCGCCCGACCGTTCATCCGCAAAAACTCCAAGTGCACCATCACCTCATCCCCATAATAATGATACAGTTTCTCAATTAATTTCAAACCTTTATCTGCCGGAAAAAGAGTCTGCAAATAAGTCAGAGACGGGTCAGCACTGCGAGCGTGCAGAGTAGTATGATTCCAAGTATATTCAGCAATTGCCGCACCCTTGCTCGCTTCTTGCGCGCTTTTTTGATAGCAAATCGTACCGCCATATTCGCGCACCAAATCTTGCAGCGGTTCCAGACAAGATTCAGCTACCATCAACAAAGCGCAGTGCTTCCCTTCAGGAATCGCCTCGCGGAAAGCAGCAAAATAAGCAGGAATCGGCCAAGCACAAACACAAATTAGTTTTTTGATAATTCCGTCAGCATCGCCCAAAGCTTGACCGAAGTTTGCCGCCGTCATAAAATCATCAAAAGCCATGATGATTTCCGCCCAAGGATAAGCAGGCGCAAGGGGGATTTCTAACTCAGTAATAATCCCGTTTGTGCCGTAAGCGTGATTGACTTTCTGCACTTCATCGCCCCGCAATTCCATAACGCGCGGCTCATCTTCCATTGTAACTACTCGCACCGCATGAAGATTTCCGCGATCGCGCAACTGGCCGTAAGTAATCGAACCAATACCCCCGCTACCGCCACCAATAAATCCGCCAATCGTTGCGGTGCGGTAAGTTGAAGGAACCATCCGCAATTCCCAACCAGATTCTCGCGCTGCTTTGTCAAAAACCGACATTTTCACCCCCGGTTCCACGCAAGCCAAACCCGGTTTGATCCAGCGAATACTGTTCATTTTAGTTGTATCTAAAATCACCCCGCCGTTGAGGGGAATGCACTGCCCGTAATTGCCAGTTCCCGCACCTCTGACAGTCAGCGGAATCTTAGATTTGACGCAGGCCGCAGCTATGCGCAAAACTTCCCCTTCGCTGGCGGGACGAACTACTAAATCCCCAGTTTTATTACTTAAGAGAGGTTGCAAAACAGGACTGAAGTGATAATAGTCTTGAGATAGCTTGACAACTTGCGCGCGATCGCGAATTATTTCGATTCCCGACAATTCCGAACAAAAAGCATCCCAGTCAATACTTTGCATCGCAGTTGCAGTCATTTTGTTTCCTCAATCCTGACAGTATTATATATTTTTTATAGTAGTCAGTAGGGTGCGTCAGACGCAAACCCTAATGATTTCGCGCACATCCTCAGCCTGACGCACCTTACAAGTCGATTGAATCGTGACAATTGCATCCAGGAAAAACTCTTTTTTTTAATGAACAAATCCCCCAAACACCGCCATACCGTAGTATTTCCAAGGAACTGCCACAGTCTCAAATCCAGCATTTGCTAGCATTTCCAACTGTGCCACAAGTGTCGCTAGGCGATCGGGATTAGAATACCCATAAGCCACACTCGTACCCACACCCGCCCGAATTGCTGCTAAAGTTTCCCCCTGACTTAGGGCCCAATCTTCTCGCGTCGCTTGATAAATATCCTTCATTGCTGATGATTCTGCCAAAACAGGATCGGCATTCCAAAAACAGCCACCAGCAGTTAAACTTTCCCGAATCCGTTGAAACAATTTCAGCTTCATCTCGTCCTCAAGATGATGAATTGCCAGAGAGGAAATACCAGCATTAAATTTATCCCCCAAACCTGAAGAATTTGGATTGTTAGCCCATTCTCCAAAATCTAATTCTATGCCAGTCCACCTAGATGCGTATCCAGCCGCCTCTATTTTGGCGCAGGCAAAATCAAGCATTCGCGGCGAATAATCCACAGCAACTATTTCCGCAGACGGGTAGCGTTGCAGAACTTTTAAAGTCAGTTCCCCCGTACCGCAGCCGAGTTCTAAAATGCGGTGGTTGGCGCTAGCAATACAACCAACTAATACATCCAGCATTTCGTCATATTTAGGTAAAAGCCGCCGGATGCCAGTATCAAAATCGGCAGTATTGACGAAAACTTCTCCCGGAAAAATTTCGTTGCGCGCGGGTGAGGTAGTAGAGTCAGAATTCACGATCGCCAAATATAGACTACAATCGCTATCCTAACCGACATAGAGCAAAAAGTGCATGAATTAGGGAATTAAGCCAAGCCGTGTCCTTACCCGATATCTTTACTTCACTCAACTGAAAAAAGTTATAAAGTTATGCGTACTTTTACTGAGCTGCGAAACACTGGCGGTAAACAAGAATTAACCATCCCTTGCACTCTCCTGTCTTGCTTTTAGGCCAGGCGCCAGCAAAACACTCTGAAAAAGCAGTGTTATGTTAGTAGTGCATAAAATCAAATCAAGATTAAACCTCACACTTGAGGATAGCATGGAAAAGTTGATTTCTCGCAGTTTGGCTGCCATCAGTCAATTAATTTACAAGCGAATTCTGCTTGCGGTGACAATTTTATTTTGTGTAAGCGTAGGAGTAGCGATGGCAAATATGTCTCGTCTTTCCTCCACCCTAATTTCCTCGCAAGCCCTCCAAAATGCCGCCCTCTATGCCCAAGCAATTAAAGAAGCCCGCACCCTTTACAGTTCCGATGTTGTCAGTCCTCTCAACACCGCTAAAGCGATTAACTTCACCCACGACTACAACCCAACACCAACAAAAGTAACAGTTCCCGTACCTGCCACATTCTTAATAGAACTCGGCAAACATATCACAAACAAAAATCCCGAAGTATCAGTTCGTCTCTACAGCGACTACCCGTTTCCCTGGCGGCGAGAAGAAGGCGGAGCCCGAGACGATTTTGAACGGCAAGCTATTACCTATTTGATGCAAAATCCGACACAAAGATTTTTCCGTAGTGAGGATTTTCACGGCAAGCCAGCATTTCGATATGCCGAGGCAGATATTCTGCTTCCTAGCTGCGTCAACTGTCACAACACTAACCATGACAGTCCTAAAAAAGACTGGAAAGTGGGAGATGTACGCGGGATCTTAGAAATTACTCAACCTCTAGAAACCCTCACTAAAAAAACTCGCGGCGGACTGAAAGACCTGTTTTTCCTGTTAGCAGGACTTTCGACTTTAGGCATCACAGGATTAACTTTATCTATCAGCAGGTTGCGCCAAAATGCTAAACAATTAGAACAGCGTGTCAGGGAACGCACGGCACAATTGCAAGAAACTAATGTAGAATTGCTGAAAGAACAGGAAAAGTGCGATCGCCTGCTGCTAAATATTTTACCCGAATCCATTGCTGCTAGGTTAAAAGACGGTCAAAGCAGTATTGCTGACGGCTTCGCAGAAGTCACGATTTTGTTTGCGGATATCGTGGGTTTTACCGTGCTTTCAGCACAAATATCTCCCGAAGAATTGCTCATTTTTCTCAACGAAATTTTTTCAGCCTTCGATGCTCTAACGGAAAAGTACGGATTAGAAAAAATAAAAACAATTGGAGATGCTTACATGGTAGTCGGAGGGCTACCAAATCCCAGCACAAACCACGCCGAAAGCATTGCGGAAATGGCCTTAGATATGCAGGAGGAATTAGCCAAATTTAATGCCAAACATCATGCAGGAATTAACATTCGCATCGGCATCAATACCGGGCCTGCGATTGCCGGAGTTATTGGCACCAAAAAATTCATTTACGACCTCTGGGGCGATGCCGTCAATACAGCAGCCCGCATGGAATCCCACGGGATTGCCGGCGCGATTCAAGTCACAAAATCAACCTACGATATCTTGCAAAATAAGTATCTGTTTGAAGACAGAGGAATTATCCATGTCAAAGGCAAGGGCGACATGAATACTTATCTGCTTAAAGGCAGGTTAGTTAGCGCAGTTTTGGTTTAATTTGTTTATTATATGATTAAGGGGTCTGCTAGCTTGGGAGAAGACTGGGCGGTTGAAACCGCTTCTACACAAACACTCACGCGACGGGAGCGGGTTGAAGACGGGGCGGTTAAAATTACGCTATCTTCTTTCTTCAGTCCGCGGAGGCGGACTTCGTTTGTCAAGGCGCGGTTTCAACCGTACGTCCTATCTTCGTTGACCAACCCAAAATTTATTACGAGAAACCCGGTTTCTTTTCCTATCTCCTAAATTAGCCATTTGCAGAATAGTAAATTTTATGTCAGCGCGCATTTTATCATTCTTGGAGTTTTTCAAATCTCGTTTGTCTAGGCAAATAGCTTTGTGGGTATTTGCTAGCATTCTTGTCATAGAGGGAATTATTTTAGTTCCCTCTTATTTTCGGCGCGAAAATGAACTTTTAACTCAACTGGAACAGCTATCTCGGACGACTGTTGATTCCCTTGAGTTTTTGCTCGCACAAGATGTTTCCGATCGCACTTTGTTTCAAGAAGAAGTAAAAAATATTACTAAGGATTCTCAAGTAGTCTTAGGACTATCTATTTATCAAGCTAACGGTGAATTAATATATACACTTGGCGAACCGCCAGAAATCAGTTTACAGCAACTAAAAAAAGCTCGTATAGTTCACAAGCACAATTTCGATCGCAATCGCTACGATGTTGCTTGGACGGAGCGACATTTGGGAGGCGATTACATCTTAATTGTTCGCCACGATGCGTCCACCGTTCAACCGGAACTTTACGCATTTATCGGGCGAATTGCTGTTCTAGTCATCATTATATCAGCCTTTGTCACTTCTGTGACTATGTTCTTTTTAGGGGTGACAGTAATTGCACCTATCTTGAGACTGCGCGATGACTTGATCGCTGCAGGAGACGCTTTGAGCAAAGATCGAGAAAAACCTGATTTCTACTCTCTGTCTGTCAAGCGCGATGACGAGTTGGGAGAACTCATGGTCGCATTCAATCAAATGTTTCACCGAGTCTACAAGGAAATCGCACAGCGGAAAGAAGCTGAGGAAATATTGCGCGCCGAACAAGAAAAGTCGGAACGTTTACTGCTAAATATTTTACCCGAAATGATTGCCGATCGCCTAAAACAAGGACAGATCAATATTGCCGACGGATTTGCCGAGGTTACGGTGCTGTTTGCTGACATTGTGGGCTTTACCGAAATATCCTCCCGCACGTCTCCGCAAGAATTAGTCGAATTGCTGAACAAAATATTTTCAGCTTTCGATTGCCTAAGCGAGAAATACGGCTTGGAAAAAATTAAGACGATCGGCGACAATTATATGGTAGCAGGCGGTTTGCCGCTTCCCTGTAAAAATCATGCAGAATCTATTGCCGAAATGGCGATCGAAATGCAGCAAGAAATTATGAAATTTCGCGACGAATGCGGCGAACCTCTCAACATCCGCATTGGCATTAATACTGGGCCTGTTGTCGCAGGTGTTATCGGCACTAAAAAGTTTATTTACGATTTGTGGGGAGATGCGGTGAATACAGCAAGTCGCATGGAATCCCAGGGACTTCCAGGTAAAATTCAAGTGAGCAACTCAACTTATGAGTTGCTGTGCGATAAGTATGTGTTGGAAAAACGCGGTAAGATTAATGTTAAAGGTAAAGGAGCAATGACTACTTATTTGCTGATTGGCAGAAAAAAGTTAAGTGACAAATTTAACTATCGCCCGGAATCCCCCGATATGGCGGCAGAGGTTGCAGCGCAGCCGCCCGGAGCACCAAATTAGATTTTTTTTGTTAATGAACCGCGAAGACGCTAAGGACGCGAAGGAAGAAAAGAGAAGAGCAAAGAAGAAGGAAGAAAAAGTTGATATTTGAGTTATAATTGCTCTATTGGAATGCAAGTTAAGATTAGCTAAGAAGCAGAAGTGATGACAAGTCAGAAAGATAATTCTTCGAGTTCACCAATTTGGCAGCCCTTCACGCAAATGAAAACTGCTCCCCCGCCATTGAAGGTAATTAGCGGTAAAGGATCGCTGCTGGAACTGGAAGATGGGCGACAAATTCGTGACTGTATTTCAAGTTGGTGGGTGACGATTCATGGGCACAGTCATCCGGTTCTGGCTGAGGCTCTTTACGAACAAGCCAAAAAGTTAGAACACGTTATCTTTGCGGGATTTACTCACGAACCTGCGCAGAAACTGGCAGATAAATTAATAATTCATACGCCTGATTCTTTAACGCGAATTTTTTTTTCTGACAATGGTTCGACTGCTGTTGAAGTTGCCCTAAAAATGGCGTTTCAATATTGGCTAAATATTGGAGAAACTAACCGCACTAGCTTTATTGGTTTTGAGGGAGGTTATCACGGTGATACTGTGGGCGCGATGTCTGCTGGCAGAAGTTCGCTGTGGTGGGAACCTTTTGCACCTTTAATGTTTCCTGGGGATGTTGTGCCTTTTCCTGCGACTTTTGATGGCGATGAGGAGGTGGAAAGCAAGGAGGCGGCGAGTTTGGAGAAACTTGAGTCTTTGTTAAAACATGGGAATGGTTATGCAGGAATTTTTATCGAACCCTTGGTGCAAGGTTCTGCTGGAATGCGGATGTGCCGCCCTGAGTTTTTGCGGGCGATCGCACAAATGGCCCGCCAGTATAATGTATTGTTGATTTACGATGAAGTGATGACGGGTTTTGGGCGCACGGGCGAACTGTTTGCTTCGCTTAAATCTGGAACTGCACCGGATATCCTGTGTTTATCTAAGGGATTGTCTGGTGGCTGCTTGCCACTTTCTGTCACAATGGCATCGGAGGATATTTATCAAGCTTTCTGGCGAGATGAATCGGACAAAGCTTTTTATCACGGTCATTCTTACACCGGAAATCCCTTAGCTTGTGCGGTGAGTGTAGCATCCCTGGAGCTTTTGGAGCAAAATCCAAATATGTATGAAGGGATGGAAAAACTGCACCACAAATACCTGAATCAATGGCTGATAGATCATCCTAAACTCGAACGGATTCGGACTTGCGGCACCATTGCAGCAATGGATGTGAAAACCGAAAGCAGTTCCGGTTATTTTAATAACATCGGCCCTGTATTGAAAGCGCGATTTCTCGAAGCGGGCTTTTTGCTCCGCCCCTTGGGAAACACGCTCTATGTGATGCCTCCCTACTGCATTTCTCCTGATGAATTAGAATCGATTTATCGGGTGATTCGTCAGGTTTTGGATACTCTGTAAACCCTTTAATTTTAGTAATGAATTTACCCAATTGGAACGATTTGGCTGATGACGCGCTGGCGGGAAAATGTCTCTCTCGCGAGCAATCTTTGGCCGTATTGCGCGCGCCGGATGAGGTTTTGCTGGAACAACTAAACGCAGCTTATCGGGTGCGCCGCCACTACTGGGGAAACCGCGTCAGATTGCACTATTTGTTAAATGCTCAAAGTGGCCTTTGTCCTGAAGATTGCCATTATTGTTCTCAGTCGAAAATTTCAACTGCGGAAATTGAGAAATATCCGCTTTTAGCTAAGGAGAAAATTCTGGATGCGGCCCAACGTGCAGCAGATTTAAAAGCTGGTACGTTTTGTTTGGTGATTTCTGGCCGCCAACCTAGCGCATCTACTTTCGATCGCGTTTTGGATGCTGTAGAAACCGTCAAGGCAAATCATAACCTGAAAATCTGTGCTTGTTTGGGGTTGTTGACCGAGGAGCAAACTCACCGTTTGGCTAAGGCTGGAGTCGATCGCGTAAATCACAATCTCAACACTTCCGAATCATACCACACGGACATCTGCACGACTCACACTTTTGGCGATCGCGTCGAAACCGTCGAAAACGTCAAAGCAGCCGGAATCACCACTTGTTCGGGCGGTATTTTGGGGATGGGCGAATCGGATGATGATGCGATCGATTTAGCGCTGTCGTTGCGGAATTTGGGCGTTACGAGCGTCCCAGTCAACTTTTTTATTCCAATCCCCGGAACGCCCTTTGCCGAGGTTAATCGCTTAAATCCCCGCCAATGTTTGCGGATTCTCTGCTTGTTCCGATTTTTGCTTCCCAGCCAAGAAATTCGGATTGCTGGGGGACGGGAAGTGCATTTGCGTTCGCTGCAACCTCTGGGACTCTACGCGGCTAATTCGATCTTTGTGGGCGATTATCTCACAACTCCCGGACAAAGTGCCAATCAAGATTGGGATATGATTCGAGATGCGGGATTTGCGATCGAATCTCCCGAAGATCAGGGATTTGCGATCGAATCCCCCGAAGATAAGACGGCGGTTGAAACCGCGTCTACACAAACAAAACCCGCCGACGCGGGTTGAAGATAAGACGGCGGTTGAAACCGCGTCTACACAAACGATGTCCGCCTCCGCGATGTAAAGAAAATAACATATTTTCACCGCAAATTCTTCAACCCCTCTGAGCTCGGGTTTTGTCTGTGTAGACGCGAATTCCATTCGCCCGGTATTCTTGAATTAACCAATCTCAAATAATATCAGAGGGAAATTATGGACAAACGCGAAGAAATTACGATCGCAGAATACCAGACAAGCGCCGAATCTTTCCGAGAAGGAACATGGCATCACGACGTATCCCAAAATCGCGACGCACTGACCGCTGCCATGCCCCGCAATCCCGGTAAAATTCTCGATATAGGATGCGGGCCTGGACGGGATTTAGTAGCCTTCAAGAGCCAAAGACATACAGTTGTAGGCTTAGATGCAACTCCGGCTTTTGTCGAAATAGCAAAGAAGTTATCGGGATGCGAAGTTTGGCAGCAATCTTTTCTGAATTTAAATTTACCAAATGCAGAATTTGACGGTATTTTTGCCAATGCTTCGATGATTCATGTTCCCAGCGACAAGATGGTGAAAGTGCTGCAAGATTTGCACAAAGCCTTAGTTATTGGCGGTGCAATTGTGATGTCAATGTGCCGGGGAAATTGGGAAGGCTACGACGAGCGGCCGACGGGAAAACGCTATACTGCGGGATGGGAATATGAAACTTTAGCGCCTTGTTTGGAACAAGCGGGATTTGCAATTGTGAATCACTACTATCGCCCGCCCGGTTTGCCGCGCGAAGCTCAATCTTGGGTAGTAATGGTGGGTAGAAAGATCTAGGGCGATCCGCCACAGTATAATAAAAATTGTTGTGAATTCCAGGCACTAAATAATGACCGATAAATTCCATGTTTTTTTAGCGGGTGCTAGTCGAGGCGTTGGCTTAGAAATCGCGAAATGTTTGGTAGCACAAAATATGCAAGTAACTGCACTTTTGCGATCGCCCGCGAACCGCACAGAACTAGAAGCAATGGGCATCAAAGTCATGAATGGCGATGCTTTGGACGCTGCGGCTGTCGAAGCTGCGATGGCTGGCGGCGAACCAATTCATGCCGTAATCAGCACCGTTGGCGGCTTGCCCAAAGATGGGGAAAGAGCCGATTATTTGGGCAACAAAAACTTGATTGATGCTGCCGTGAAAGCGGGCGTGCAAAAGTTTATTTTAGTCTCATCCATCGGTAGCGGTAACACTGCCGCCGCTTTGCCGCCGCAAGCTTTAGAAACTTTGCGCCCGGTGTTAATTGAAAAGGAAAAAGCCGAAAATCATTTGATAGCAAGCGGGATGATTTATACTGTGATTCGTCCGGGCGGATTGAAATCGGAACCTGCAACGGGTAATGGTGTTTTAACAGAAGATTGTCGAGTTGCGGGAACTATTCACCGGGCGGATGTCGCGCAGCTAGTTTGTCAGTGTTTAGTTTCTGATGCTGCTAATCATAAAGTTTTGTCGGCGGTTGACAAGCAAATGGTTTATGGCAATCTAGAATATCAGGTATTAGGCTTGGAATAATACCGGGCGGTTGAAACCGCGCCGACACAGACACTCACGCGACGGGAGCGGGTTAAAGAATTGACCGTTAAAACACGTTATATTCTCTTCGTCGGCGTCCGGCGGACATTGTTTGTGTAGTCGCGGTTTCAACCGCCGTCTTATCTACGATCGCCCGAAAGGTTTAATCAACGATCGCCCGTTAGCGAAGCCCTCGAAGTGGATCGCCCAATCCAACACCAAACGCGCGATCGCAAATAATATCACACTCTCAACGCCAACCACCGCAAACGGCAATAACTCCTGTGGGGCGGGCATCTTGCCCGCCTCAAAAGAAAGTCCCGCCTCCAAAGACAATCCAGCATCCAACTGTCCAAAAGCGCGCACCAGCCCAAAAGCCAACACCACACCAGATTTAAGGTGCGGGTTAGTATCGCGGCGGATAGCGTAGCGGTAGGTAACGCCGAACAAAAAACCGCCCAAAAGCGCCATCACTCCTCTGAAGGCAAAATTTAGGTCAATTGCCCTTACCTGCAAACTCGCCAGAGAATCCCACCTATGAGCCAGAATTAAGGTGTTAACAAGGGCGATCGCCCCAAAACCAAGAAACACCGAAAAAGCAGCAACACTCCCTGCTTTCAAAGATTCTAGCCGTTCAGCCACACTAAAATTTGACGAATCCTTCACAGCACCTTCATTCCAAAAATGGCTCAAATTAAATTATCATAAGGGTTGGAGTCACTTTGTACAGTTCGTTCAGTAAATAGCTATGGATATTTTGTCACTCGGTTGGGTTTCGGTGCTAGTTTTGTTCTCCTTCTCAATTTCAATGGTGATTTGGGGCCGCAACGGTTTCTAGATCCCAAATAAGATGTACGGTTGAAACCGCCCGTTCTTCAACCCGCTCCCGTCGCGTGAGTGTTTGTGTAGACGCGGTTTCAACCGCCGAGTCTTTTAAATCCTATTTAACAAAATCTAAATAAGCTTAATTCCAAACATGACAGCAAAAAAAATATTAATGTTAGTCGGCGACTTTGTAGAAGACTACGAAGTAATGGTACCATTCCAAGCACTGCAAATGGTAGGTCACACCGTCCACGCAGTCTGCCCCGACAAAGCGGCTGGCCAAACAATTCGCACCGCAATTCACGACTTTGAAGGCGACCAAACCTACAGCGAAAAACCCGGTCACAACTTTACTTTAAATGCGAGTTTTGATGAAATCAACCCCGCCGATTACGATGCTTTAATTATCCCCGGAGGACGAGCCCCAGAATACATCCGCCTCAACCACAAAGTGCTGCAAATTACCCGCTACTTTGCCAACAGCAAAAAGCCGATCGCATCTATTTGTCACGGCTTGCAAGTCCTCACAGCCGCCGGTGTGCTCGAAGGCAAACGCTGCACCGCGTACCCGGCTTGCAGCCCCGACATACTCCGCGCTGGCGGCAAATATACCGAAGTTCCCGTTACCGAAGCAGTAGTCGATGGCAACTTAGTCACAGCCCCCGCGTGGCCGGCTCATCCTAACTGGTTAGCTGAATTTCTGAAAGTTTTGGGAACAAAGATCGAACATTCAGAGAAAGTTGAAGTATGACCATTTTCACAGTCAAAGTTAAGCCGAATTCCAAGCAGCAAAGCATCGAAGAGCAATCCGACGGCAGCCTCAAAGTACATCTCAAATCGCCGCCCGTGGATGGAAAAGCCAATCAAGAATTAATCGTGCTGTTGGCGAAAAAGCTTAAAGTGCCTAAATCTGCGATCGCGATTAAATCCGGTTTGTCCTCCAAAAACAAACTTGTAGAAATTGCGATCGAACCTGCAACTTATACCAATTCTAAAACATAGGGAAACGGCACGGCCCAAAGCCGTGTCAACTTGATCTGCGAACGTAGTCACAGACTGCTGTTTACCGCCGAGGCCAGATCCCCCTCGCATCAAGAAAGGTTGTAGGGGGACTTTGAGAAGAGTCTTGTCCCCCCCTTGGTTCGGGGGGCGCCGGGGGGATCTGGGCCTCGGCTACAAACAGCAGTCTGTGACTACGTTTGACGTTAAGTTGAGACTAATGGACAATGCCGTTTCCCTACAGATGCTCGCCTTTTCCATAATCAGTATTAACAGCAAATCTATCTAAAGATGGATTCAGACTCAGCTTTTAATTTATACAGTAGTAGTTGTAGGATTAAGATAAAAAATAATGAGCATTGAAAATAGAGTCGAAGCAACAGCTAAAAATATTGAAGGCAAAATCCAAGAAGCTGTGAGCGAAGTTACAGGCGATCAAAAAGATAAATTAGAAGGTCAAGCCAAGCAGGACGAAGCCTCAGCTATTCACATGAAAGAAGACCTCAAAGATAAAGCAAAAGAGATCGTAGACAAAGCTTAGTAACAGTATTCCCTAAAAGTTTCCTGCCTACTGAATCCCGCAAACTGTGTGTTTGCGGGATTTTTTTTAGATATCTTTTTCGGCGGTTATCAAAATTCTTGGTGGCAAAATTCATCGGCCAACCGCCCCTACTGATTCTACTAACTCATAGTGTAAAAGCATTAATTTTGTGGCGGGAATTGTTTCCATTGCATAAGTTGTGCCATCTTGATGAGAAAATTCTACCTCAAAAGCACTGCCATCGAATTCCATCACCAGTGTTCCGACTTGTCCTTTATATAATTTAATGATTTGTTTTGTTTCAAAATGGGTTGCTTCTAAATCTTCAGTTAAAGCAACAATATCTAGGTCTTTAATTGTTTTCATTGTTTTTACCTCACTTTTTGACGGGATAACAACTTGTTAATCTGGGGAAAGTTTCACCTGAGCGGACGATCCAAGCTGCTAGAATCAGAGATTCACCTAGTTGGGTTTTCAGCCCTAATTTCATACAGATTTTATTCAATATTTTACGAGGAACTTTATCCAACATTTTAGCAATATGTAGGGGCGGGTTTTACCAACCATAACTGCCAAAAACCAACTATCTCATAAACCCGCCCCCACCCACCCCAAAATTCAGAATTAATTAAATTTAACGGTTGGACGGCGATGGTTGATAAGGGTTATTGGTTGGGTGGGGGCGGGTTTATCAAGATTATTGGTGGGTGGCAAAATTTATCGGTGAACCCGCCCCTACAGATTCTACTTTTGGGGCCAATCCCCCATCCCGGAGCAACGCTAGAGCCCAATTCCCCATGCTATAAAGGCCCAATGCCCAATGCCAATAAAAAAGCTAGGGATTCATATCCCTAGCTCGAAACATCGCACAATTAGTTTTTAGAGTTGGCGCGGGCGATCGCTTTTTCCAAACCCACCGCAACCGCTGCCACCTAAATTAAATCAGGGTAATATCTGATCTACCCAAGCCTGGTTTGCCGTTCATGTTTGCCAGTACAACGGCTTTCAGCGGCCCCGAACCGTCAGGGTCGTACAGCAAGCGACCCGTGTTATCGTTTACATCCAGTCGATTTTCATAAACAAGGAGTGGTGACTGACTCGCCCCCGCCTGCCCTTGATCGAGGTAAGAACCATTGTCAACCACTAAGAACGCGTTAGAAGCAAGTTGAGATGACCCAGCGGTCAATTGACCTAAGTTGAAGCTACTCTGATTCAAGACTATCTTGTCTTGGCCGACTACAAAATCACCGATTTGGTCTGGGTTAGTACCCAGGGTGCCGTTGGCGTTGATCGAGACGCCCTCGCCGAAGTTGTTGTAGTAGAAGCTGTCATTACCCGCGCCGCCAATCAGCGTGTCTCCACCGGGCCCGCCGCCGAGAGAGTCGTTGCCGTCTCCTCCGATCAAATAGTCGTCCCCAAAACCGCCCAACAGCGTGTCGTTTCCGGCACCGGCATCTAAGGTATCGTTTCCGTCAACTCCTGGGGTAATCAGACTGGCGGGGCCGCCGAACAGGATGTCGTCGCCAGCACCGGTTGTGATCACATCACTGCCGTTACCGCCAGTGATGAAGTTGTTGCCTAAGGTATCGGTAATCAGGTTTGTCGATGTAACACCAGCAAAGTTGACACTGCTAGCGTAGGAGATGATGTCGTTACCACCAAATGAGCCAATCAATCGATCGCGTCTGCTGCCAAACACGATGGTGTCATTCCCTTCACCACCGTTCATGAAGTTGGTGACGGTACCGGTGGTAGTAAGATTAGTGCTGGTGTTGCCAATTAACAGATCGTCACCCAGGCCGCCGTCGAGAGTAACCTGCACAGGAATAGTACCGACAACATTAAAGGTAGTGGCATTGATCGTATCGTTGCCCTCTCCACCGAAGGCTTGATTAAAGATGCCGCTCAAGCTGTCATTGCCTGCGCCGCCGATCATTGTATCGCTCGCAAAAGCTGCAACGATCGTGTCGTTGCCATCGCCACCGTCGAGCAAGTTGCGACCCGCGAAGCCTCCAAATGAACTCTGGGCACCTCCGCTCAAAGTTAAATTTTGCGGCGTCGTCCCCGACGTGATGAAGTCGTCGCCTGCACCTCCTAGCGCAGTATCTTGGGTAGCAAAAACAGTGATCGTGTCGTTGCCGTCGCCGCCGTCCAACAAGTTTTTGCCGGCGCCAAACTCGCCGATACCGCCAACAAGAGAATCGTTGCCGGCACCGCCGAGCAAGGTGGTTTTCTCAATGCCGATCGTGACGAAGCTGTTTGGAGCAAACTGGTTCGGCTGGCTAGTATTGGTAATGACTAAGGTATCGTTGCCATCATCGCCGGACAGATAGCTGTTGCTGGCCACACCGTACAGTGTGTCGTTGCCTTTACCGCCGAACAGAGTATCTTTCTGATTGATACCTACAATGTAGTCATCGCCCAAGTCGCCCCGCAAGTAGTTGCTACCTGCATTGCCACCAGCGTTTGCGCCGATCGCCAGACGGAGGTTGTTGCCCCCGCCTGCGATGAAGAAGCCGAGGGAGTCATTGCCCTTGCCGCCGTAGAGCGAGTCTCTTCCGAGCCCGCCTCCGAGCATCGTATCGCTGCCCTCATTACCAAACATGAGGTTTGCATCGACTGTACCTTGGAGCAAGTCATCTCCCAAACCGCCGAACAGCGTTGCGTTGCGGGCTTGAGCGACTATGGTGTCATTGCCGGCGTCGCCAAACAGCAAAACCCGCTCGCGCTGGCCTACTAATGAATCTTCGTCGTTGCCGCCCACTAGGGTATCGTTGGGGCCGACGGAAATCAGAGTATCGTTATCGCCTTGGCCAAATATTAAACTGCCACCGAGGGTGGAAGTTGTAATTAAATCCGCCCCCGCTCCGGCGAAGATTGTATCCGGGCCGAGTCCCGGAGTATTTAAACTAATTTGATCAGCATTGTCAGTTAACGTTGTCATACAGCTTCACTCCTCTACTTCTTGTTGGTCATCGCTTGTGCGACTACAGACACTGCCTAGAACACCGAATGTTTGGATGCCGCTGTAGTTTAACCTGTTTGCCAGCCGCAAGTCTAGCCTACTGGCGTTAACCCTGTCTAGACTTTCTCCCGCGCCGACTTTTTGCTTGTAAGCTTTTTTTTTCAATGTCTTCACCCTTTAATAATCCTTTAGCACAGTCTCAGGTGCTCACGCTCAAGAAGACGCGGCTGATATTCTGAATGTTCCATTCTCGATTGGCGCTCGGGGATCGCCTCCGGAGAGGAAATTAAAGATTTAAAAAGGCCGATCGGGCGATCGCGAAGACAATGAAAATTGGGAGATTGGTTACTTGGTTGCAAGGCTTTGTGCTAATTTCCGGTTTCCCAGGCAGGGCCGTCTTTAAATAATTCTGGTGCGGAGCGAACTCCTTACCATGCAGGGGTCTAAAAGTCTACACCCCGCTTTAGTTCTACGCCCCGATCGCCGTAGTGTTTGTGACAGTATACCTCCGAGTGTACGCTTGCCAAGTCAAAGTAGGCGTGGGGTTTGTAGCAGCGCCCGGTGATAATGATTTCTGTATCGCGGGGCTTGCGCAGCAGGGCTTCGACGATCGGCTCTACCGGCAGCAGTTCTAAGTCTACTGTGGGATTGAGTTCATCGAGAATAATCGTTTTATACCAGCCGCTGGCGATCGCCATTTTAGCGATTTCCCAGCCGCGTTCTGCCTCGATGCAATCTAGCTCTTGCTGTTGTCCCCGCCAAACTATAGCATCTCGGCCGCACCGCTGATGGTCTACTAGCTGTGGATAACTTTGTCGCAAAGCTGCGATCGCCGCATCTTCTGTATAACCTGTGCCGCCTTTGAGCCACTGCACGATTAACACGCGGTGAGATTGGTCTTGGCTGATACCCCTACCTATTGCCTGCAAAGCTTTGCCCAATGCGCTCGTAGACTTGCCTTTGCCTGCTCCGGTGTATATTTCAATACCAGAAATATTATGCTCTGCCGCTGCGGGGTGATAGTGGGGCTTCATTTCTGAGTGCAAGTCGGCAATTTCTAGTAAAGCTTCGGGGGCTGCTCGGCCTGTGGCGATTACTTCTAAATATTCTGGTTTGTTTTTGAGGGTTTTAACTACTTCGTCCACTGGCAGCAAACCTAAGTCCAATACGGGGTTTAGTTCGTCTAGAACCACGACGGAATAGAGTTCGCTGGCGATCGCTCCTTTGGCGATATCCCAGCCTCGCTGAGCTTCCGCGCGATCGAAGCGGGTGATTGCTTCGCCCCCAAAATATTCGGCTCTACCGGTGCGTACTTGGTCAATCAAGTGCGGAAATGCCCGTTGCAAAGCTTCTATTGCCCCGTCTTCGTCGTAGGAGCGGCCGGGGCCTTTGAGAAAACGCAGCAACAAGACTCGTGTGGGCGAGTCAGAATTGATACCCAGCCCGATCGAGCGCAACACTACTCCCAAAGCTGCCTGAGACTTGCCTTTACCAGCGCCGTCGTAGACGTGAATCTGACCCGCGGCGCGTTCCGAGCGGGATGAGGCTGTCCGAATACCAATGCCATTCCTTACCATAATCAGCAGTTATTTGAGTCTGTCTCGGGGTGGGTATTCGATCGCGCGCCTGGAATGTTTAATATTTCCATGCTGTGGGCCGATCTCGAAAGATTATAGGATACAACGTGAAGTACCCACATTTTCATTCGGGCGATCGCAAGCGATTAGAGGCTAAAACCTGTGGCTCTTGATTATTCCGCCTGTGATGTACAATTAAAATCTAACACGGGCTGATATACCTGAATCCTTATGATTGCGAGTGTTTTTCCATTTCGGACTGTTTTGGTGCAAATTTTAATTATGTTTTTGGCGATCGCGATCGAATCGTGGTTTCTACAAAAACTACTAAAACTCGGCCCCAGAACTAGCGTTGAATATACAGCCATCCTCAATCTCGGTTGCACTTGCGTAGGTTGGTTAGTTTTTTTCGGGATTGAAAGCGTTCTTTCCAAAGATTTACGAGAACAACTGATCGGTTATATTTTATTAGGGGGATCGCCCAATACTTACCCTGCAATAACTACGATCGCACTCTCGATATTGGCAATAACTTTTTTCGCAAAATGGCAGGGATTAGAATTCGTAGAAAACATGGTTTCGGGCAACAAAAAAGCTTCCGTCCCTCAGTTTTTGGGGCCGCCAACCCTCACCCGCCGTCCTCCCAAAAAGACTTTTCGAGTAACTACGCAGTTTGGGGCAGTCTTAATCGCCCACACTGTTAGCAATTTCGTTATTTTAACCGTGTTGTTTTTGCAAAGCGTCAATAATTGAAATCTATGATGAAGCAATTTTTGGATGTCACTCAGCAACTCGCTAAGCTGAGGACTAACCTTTGGGAAACCAATAAAAAAGTCCAAAAGGCAATGATTCCGCCTAAAGTTGTCCACTGGAAGACGCCTTTACTGCTCAGCATCTTTTTAGCTTTGCTGACGGTGGCGGCAGTTACTGACTTGGCGACGAGAACTCTGCTTTTTGATATGAGCTGGTTATTGTTTATACTTTCAATGGGTTTGCTGACCAGCCAGCCACCTTTTGTGATTAAAGGAGTAAGTCTGAGTCCGTGGGTGACAAGCATCTTAATTGGCTTGTGGTTGCTGATCAGATTGCCGTCGGACAAAAAGGAAATAGCATGGATATGCGGCCCAATTATAGCAGTAGTAGTTCTTGCTATCATCAGGGTTTGGAAGAGCGATTCAAAACGGGAAAGTATCAGGGAGTTGATGCGCCCTCAATTTTTGATGATTACGCTAATTCACGTGCTGTTTTCCTGTTGGTTTACATTTCACTTTTTAATTCAAGGTTGGATAGAACAGTATCCGAGCGTTTTATCGCAGGATTTGAGACAAAGCGATTATGTGGTGACATTTCAACAGCCAACAATTAATCGCTCCCGAGGAGTTGTCATCCTCAATGCCATGGAGCGATACCTGCAAAATGAAGCCCGTACAAAACCGTGGCCGCAGGTAGAGCAAATGTTAATAGATATTGACAACGAGCGATTTTTTCTGAAGAATCAAGCGTTAACAACAATTCGGGTTGTCCCAGAAGATGCAAGCTGGGATGTCAAAACTTCGATCGTCCAGGGACAGTCCCGCTATCAGTTAGAGATGCAGGCAAATTGGCTGGGGCTGGTTTTTCGACCGGAAATATACTCGTTTACCAAATCTTGCGAAGTAGTCGATATAGGCAATCGGGCGACTGTAACCTGCGACGCGATCAAACGCTCTCAACCCGGACAGAAAAAAAATGGAACTGCGGGAGACAGTCAAGTTTGAGCCTGTTTCTGGCAATTAGGAGAGAGGGAGAGGG
>JANYGO010000123.1 GCA_025362325.1 Cyanobacteriota bacterium
ATCGTCATCTATG
Source organism: Cyanobacteriota bacterium (assembly GCA_025362325.1). Taxonomy (GTDB): domain Bacteria; phylum Cyanobacteriota; class Cyanobacteriia; order Cyanobacteriales; family Microcoleaceae; genus Microcoleus. Next base: position 14 of record JANYGO010000123.1, read on the forward strand.
CCATTTCCCGGAATTTCACCAGCGTTCCGCCAAATATTGCTATCCAAGTCGGGATGGTTGTAGTCAACACCAGTATCCACGACAGCTACAACAATGCCATTTCCTGTAATGTTCTGATTCCAAACTTCCGGCGCATTTATGATATCTCGTCCCCAATTATTCCCGCCCAAGTTAGGAACATCCGGGAAGAGATTTGAACGGTTTAGGGTGCGGGAAACTGCTGCATTTGCATTCACCAAACCGTAGCCATAGTTAGGATTATAAACACCTAACGGTGTTGTAGTATCTGGCTCTACAGGAATAGAGGTTGCAGAAAGACTCAGGTTGTAATTGGTAGAATTGTTTAAGAAGCTAGAGACTTGGACATAGTATGTCCCTGGAGCCAGATTGGACACATTAATCACATCGGGGGTGATGCCACTTTCAATAGAGGAGCGAATAATTTCACCCAAATCAACTACACCGTTGCGGTTTTTATCTTGAATTAGCTTTACATCAGCATCCGCTCTCAAACCATCGAGACGCAGGTTAAAATTGCTCTTAGTTTTGATATCGAATCGGTAGAAATGGCTAGAATCGCCTAGGCCGACAAAATCAGTTAAGTTGATGCTACCATTCTCAACACCAACAACATTACGAGCTGCCGAAAGAGAGTTACCTGGATCGGCGAAATTCAACTGAGAAGCAGATATGGTTCCTGTTAGCGGATCTGCATTTATATTCGCCGATTGTGACTGCGCTTTGGGTTGAGTATCGGCGACATCGCCCGTAACTCGATCGCCCGCAGAGAAACTGAGGCCCTCGCCCGCACCAGCTACAATAAAATCTGCGATCTGTGTCTGTGGGTCGAGGCTGGATGCTGTGGGATTGGGAAAGCTAGATTCAGGACTATAACTAGAAATATTCAAGGGATCGATCGCTCCCTTGAGCAAGTCGCTGTTAGCCGGAAATGTCGATCGGGCGAGATCGTTTGGCTGTTGGCCGAAATAAAGGCGATCGTTAGGATTGGTTGTAATGTCTAACATAATTTTAAACCCCAGATATTTCGATTGATTATTTACTTAAATCTTAAGCAGCCCAGATGGAAAAATCATTCGGTCTACCCACAGACTTGATGAAGTATGAAGTGCAAGATTGATTGCCAGAAAGTGCAAAGTATGTGAATATGTAGAGTAGATGGTTCACTTCCATCAGTTTTGAGATTGAGACGCGATCGCGAACAAAGATTCATTCCACACTCAGCCAGGGAATTAATTCCCTGTCTCATAGCGCAAGTCCTGTAAAAGAGGACTGAAGAATATAACTGATTAGTCCTCTTTCACATATAAACATCGCTTTTAGGCGAAGTCTAGATCCCCCTAAATCCCCCTTAAAAAGGGGGACTTTGACGCTCTTGCTCCCCCCTTTTTAAGGGGGGTTGGGGGGGATCTGGATTTAATAGTTAAACAGCAGTCCCCGAAGCTGTAAAAAGCGCTCAAAATCCCTGAGCAGAGATAATACTACCTTGAATATCAGCCACTCTTGCATTTGCCACAAAGCCTACTATATCGCCGGAATTCTTAACTTTAATTAGAGTGCCTTGACTCTGTATCGGTTGAAGATCAAATGAACCTGGCGGGGTAAGTAGTTTGAAACTTTCTGGTGCATCATACCCAAATAAAACTGTGACGTTTGTCACGTATTGCAAGTCTACATCGGTAGCATTCAAACCGCCTGCCAATCCAATTCGATCGCCAGCTTTGAAACCTACAATAAAATCTGCATTATTGACATCTGTAACTCCGGGTTCTGCTTGGATGACGTACAAATTGCTGCCCCCAATTTTGATTGAATTATTATCATTCAAACCTCCTAAAATATCGTGACCCAAACCTCCCACCAAAGTGTCATTTCCGCTACCGCTGATTAACAAATCATTGCCTCTGCCGCCCAAGAGAATATCGTTTCCTGCACCACCTATCAGAAAATCACCATCTTGACCGCCGCTGAGAGAGTCATTTCCCTCTTCTCCAATTAGGAAGTCTTTACCTTTTCCTCCTAATAAAGAATCGTTGCCCAAACCCCCGCTGATAATATCTTCTCCTTCATTGCCATAAACCAAATCATTAGCTGTTGAGCCGGTGACGAAATCGTCACCTGCAAGCATCCAAACTCCCAAAGGAAAATTAGCTGTATTTGCGATCGACAAAGTAACTGATTCAGATGTATTGTCGCCAATTAATCGCCGAGATTCTGACGGATCGGGTTGTAAAGTCATAAAAAAAATCCTCTTAACACTTGACTTAAATCTTAAGCAACCCAGATCGAAAATTCATTCGGTCTACCCACAGAGTTGATGAAGTATTAGGTGCAAAAGTGATTGCGGGAAAGTGCAAAGATAATTCGGCGGTTGAAACCGCGTCTACACAAACAAAGTCGGCCTTCGCCGACTGAAGAATAAAGATCGCTATTCAAAAAAACTTACTCTGCCTCCCCAATAAGAGTAAATGCCGCCCAATTTCGCGGCTGAGGATGAGTTTTCATCGTGGTTAACATTGCCTGCCGCAATGCCTGTGCTTTGTCGGGATTATTTCGCAAATTTTGATAAAACGATCGCATCAATTCGGATGTCGGCGCATCGGGAACTGACCATAAAGAAACAATCACACTCGGCACTCCTGCCGAAATTAAAGCCCGCGACAAACCAATCACGCCATCCCCGGTAATTCTGCCTTCTCCGGTGTTACAAGCACTCAAAACAACTAAAGAGGCTTGCAGTTTCATCTCGAAAATCTCTTCTGCGGTTAATAAGCCGTCATCGTTGCCAGAAGGAGCTAGGGCGATCGCACTTCCCAATCCGCGCACATCATCGAGCAATCCATGCGTTGCCAGGTGGATAATTGATGCTTGAGGCATTTTTTGGACGATCGCAGCTTTTGTCCCTTGAGCGCCTGTAATCGCTTGAGTATTGAGCAGAGGGGCGATCGCTTTTGCTTCAGCTTCAGCCCCAGGTAGGGGAGACAATTGCTGTTTGGGAGCTCCCAGATAGGCAGATACGCGAGGCATCGTAGGATTGCCCAATACTAGAGCTTTACCACTGTTGGCTGGCTTCTGTGCTAACTTCTGTCGTTGTTGTCGAGTTAAATCCAATACTTGAATCGAGGGAGCGGTGAGAATCGTGTGTTTTTCGATTAAGTAAGTGCCGTTGGCATCTTTGAGGGCGGGGAAGGGCACCTGGAACAGGGAACGTTGAGGAATGAAAATGACATGAGCATTGGGATCTTTTGGTAGCAGGCTGGCAATGGGATCGATTAGCAGTTGATGCAGCGTTGGTAAATCGGGTTGGGGTTGAAGAGCGGGGAAACTGCCACGACTGCGAACGGCAAGAAACTCCTGATTGCCAATAATTAGGTCGGCGAGAGAGGCTTTGTGTTTTTGCCAGAGAGGTTTGAGGTCTACCTCACGGAATGTAATTTCGCCCGTGGGTTGAATCACCCAGATGTAGAGCGCGGATTCGCGCCCTTCTAGTTTTCCCTGAATCTGAAAGTCCTCGTAGATGATGGAATACTGCACCAAAGTGGCATTCTGTGCTTTGGCGATTTGGCGGATTTGATCCTGGTTGGGAGCAGAGGCGATGACCGGATTGGTAGAACCTGACGATAAGCGTTCTGTCAGCAGATCGACAAAGGCACGAGCACGTCCCCGTTCGGCAATTTCTAAAGCGGCGATCGGGTTATTCTGAGCCACCCGGACTTGTTGTAAAGTCCGATAAGTGCGAGCTTGTTCTTCAAAGATGGAGACTTTATTCGCGTCGTTGGAGCCAAGCATTTGCCGCATCGATTCCCAAACTTGAATCCCATCGATCAGCATTTTCTCAGCTTCTGTTAGATTGCCAGCTCTCAAGAACGTCGCTCCGAGGTTGTTGAGCGCCGTACCCTCTTGTTTGCCGTCTTTAATTTCGCGGGCGATGGCTAAGCCCTGCTGTAAATACTCAATGGCTTTGCCATAGTTGCCCAGAGAGCTGTAAGCACCTCCCAAATTGCCCAGTGCTGCACCTTCTCCTCGGCGGTCTTTAATTTCGCGGGCGATGGCTAAGCCCTGCTGTGAATACTCAATGGCTTTGCCATAGTTGCCCAGATTTAGGTAAGTGGCTCCCAAATTGCCCAGTGCCGTACCTTCACTTTGGCGGTCTTTAATTTCGCGCGCGATCGCTAAGTGTTGCTGTGCATACTCAATGGCTTTGGCATAGTTGTCCAGAGAGCGGTAAGCGTTTCCCAAATTCCCCAGTGCTTCACCCTCCCTCTGGCGGTCTTTAATTTCGCGCGCGATCACTAAACTCTGCTCTGCATACTCAATGGCTTTGGCATAGTTGCCCAGAGATTTGTAAGCGGTTCCCAAATTCCCCAGTGCTGCACCTTCCCCGTAGCGGTCTTTAATTTCGCGCGCGATCGCTAAACTCTGCTGTGCATACTCAATGCCTTTGGCATAGTTGCCCAGAAAGAAGTAAGCGTTTCCCAAATTGCCCAGTGCTGCACCTTCTCCTCGGCGGTCTTTAATTTCGCGGGCGATCGCTAAACTCTGCTGTGCATACTCAATGGCTTTGGCATAGTTGCCCAATGAGATGTAAGCGGTTCCCAAATTCCCCAGTGCTGCACCTTCCCCGTAGCGGTCTTTAATTTCGCGGGCGATCGCTAAACTCTGCTGTGCATACTCAATGGCTTTGGCATAGTTGCCCAGAGAGCGGTAAGCGTTTCCCAAATTGCCCAGTTCTGCACCCTCCCTCTGGCGGTCTTTAATTTCGCGGGCGATGGCTAAACTCTGCTTTGTATACTCAATGCCTTTGGCATAGTTGCCCAATGAGATGTAAGCACCTCCCCAAAGGCCCAGTGTTATACCCTCCCCTTGGCGGTCTTTAAGTTCGCGGGCGATAACTAAACTCTGCTGTGAATACTCAATGGCTTTGGCATAGTTGCCCAGATAGAAGTAAGCGACTCCCAAATTGCCCAATGCCCCACCCTCCACTTGGCGGTTTTTGATTTCGCGGGCGATGGCTAAACTCTGCTCTGCATACTCAATGGCTTTGGTATAGTTGCCCAATGAGATGTAAGCATTTCCCAAATTACCCAATGCCGCACATTCACTGTAGCGGTCTCTAATGGAGCGGGCGATGGCTAAATGTTGCTGTGCATACTCAATGGCTTTGGCATAGTTGCCCAGAGAGCGGTAAGCATTTCCCAAAGTGCCTAGTGCTGCCCCTTCCCCGTAGCGGTCTTTAATTTCGCGGGCGATGGCTAAACTCTGCTGTGTATACTCAATGGCTTTGACATAGTTGCCCAGAAAGAAGTAAGCTTTTCCCAAATTGCCTAGTGCTATACCCTCCCCTTCGCGGTCTTTAATTTCGCGGGCGATCGCTAAACTCTGCTGTGAATACTCAATGGCTTGGGCATAGTTGCCCACAGAGCGGTAAGCATCTCCCAAATTGCCCAGTGCCACACCTTCATTTTGGCGGTCTTTAATTTCGCGGGCGATGGCTAAATGTTGCTGTATATACTCAATGCCTTTGACAGGGTTGCCCAGAGAGCGGTAAGCATTTCCCAAATAACCCAGTGCCATACCCTCCCCTCGGCGGTTTTTGAGGGCGCGATAAATTTGCAGTGCCTGTTCCCAGGAATTCAGCGCTGCTCTTAATTGACCAGTCTGATGCTGTTGAATCCCCTGCTGAAACAGCCGATCGCCCTCTGCTTCAGTAGCCTCGATCGCCTGAGCAACAACCGGGAGTTGAGATTGCCGAGGAATGTAAAAACCAACAGACAAAAAGCAAAAGGCGAGGGGAAAAAGGAAGCCCGATCGCACTTTTCGATCACTTGATTTAAGTAGTTTTAACGATAAAGATTTCATAGAATTTTAGGGTTTTGGTTGAGGAAGTTGGCGCTGTTGTTCGATCGCCCTTATTTGCTTCAATCGATCGCTCCAATCTTTCAACGGTTGCGCCTCCGAACCCGCGAGAGCATCTAACAATTCGAGCACGGGCGCTTGGTTTTGAGAAATCTCAGAGGCTTTGCGTGCTTCGGCGATCGCGTCATACCACAGCCCCGCCTTCGCATACAAATCGATCCGCTGTTGGGGAGTTTGGGCGGCTGCAAGTTGAGCCTGCAACGACGCCGCAGGCTGCACCACTTGGATTTCTGCCGTCGCCACCACATTCCGCGAAGGAACATTCGGATCGCACACCAACACCACTTGCCACTGATAGGATTGCCCGATCGACAGTTGGGGCCCATTTGCAGGCAAAGCAACCGACATAATCCCCGGCTGACTCTGCATCTCGGTTTTGTAGAGCAGTTGTCCCGATCGAGTAAACAGCCGGAATTGCAACGGACGAGAAGTGCGATCGGGTACAAACCAAGTAAAGCTGGGATGCCCAGAAATCGTCTGTCCCATATGACTAAACGGCACCAAAGCAGTCAATACCGCCGCTGAATCACCTTCGCAACTGCCACCGCGAGTGGTATTCGTGCCCGTTTCTTTCGGTTTAGAAGGGTTTGGAGGAGGAGTGTATTGTGCCAGCGCTACAGGAGGAATCCAGAAGGAAACACTCAGGATTAAACTCGCAATGCCGGCAGAGTAAATGGTTCGACGCTTCAATCCGTGAGTCATCATCTGAATCCTCTGTGTAACTATTTCTACAGTAATTAACAATACACAAATACAATAGAGGACTGCCCGCAAACAAGGCTTGCGGGAAGGTGCAAAGATATGGGTGTCAACAAGCCGTAGGGGCGGGTTCGCTAACCATTCATGGTAAAAATGAATAATCTTGTAAACCCGCCCCCACCCCACCAACCATCAAAATGTACCAGAAATTACAGTATCTACAGACTTATTGAGAATGCTGCAATATCTCAGCTAGATCCGATTTGAAAAGCGTCAGCGAAACCAATCACCAGAACCACCGCCGTTTTGCTGACCAAGTTAATTCGCACACCATTCCCCTCGGTACATTTTGATAGCGCCGAAACGTTCCGCCTAATTGTTTAGCTAAATTCTTTGCCAACTGCGTTCCTAATCCTGAAGATTGAATGTTAGCGTTTAAATCTGGGATTGTCGCTTCTGCGTCAGACAGTTTCCCCTTGCCATTATCCGCCACCCGAATCACTTGCAGATCGCCCTCCTGAGTACAAATTACAGTTAAACGAGTGGTTGCGATCGCGTGTTTCCCGACATTACAAAGTGCTTCTTCGAGAAAGCGGCAGAGTCCTCGCTTGTGTTCCAACCGCAGATGCGATGTGTTCAAGGGATCGAACTGCACTATTTTGAATTTGATTGTTTGGAGGTAGGGCAATTCTTGTTCCAGCGCGTTGGAATAGACTTTGTAGAGCAATTCATGCAACGGGGCTTGCAGGGCTAATTCGATCGCACTTCCCATTCGCAAATGCGGTTCATCGGCGATCGCATCTCGTTGCACCGATCCGTAAACGGCTCGCAATTCGTGACTCAGGCGTTGCAAATCCGGTAGAAATGGCGACGGTGTAGCTTCTCCTTGAGCATTTCTCAAAATTCCAACCAAGGTTTGTAACGGGCCGCTGTGAATAGCATTAAAGGTCTGCTCGATCGCAAACTGACGTTCCTCCAACCGCAGCCGCAGTTCCTGTTCGTGGCGGTAAAATAATGCTGCCATCAAGCCAGCCCCATTCAACACCAACACCAACAGCACAGGTACGATCGGCACCCACCACCCCAACAGAATTAATCCGTAACAGATCGCGATCGGGCTAATACTGGCGACTAAGAACCCCAACAAAATTTTCCAGGGCGATCGCAGAAATCGCCCCAAACTCATCCCCAAGAGTCCCCAGACCGCAATCCAGAGCGTTTCCCAGCCATCTCCCCAAACCTGAAGCAAAGGTCGCCGATCGAGCACCGCGCTAATAATCTGACTGGTGGCGTGGGCCTGGATTTCGACTCCGTAAATCCGTCCGGGATTGATACCTGCGATCGCACCAGAACTTGCCAAATCCTTCGCGCTAAAAGACATCATCCCAATCAGCACAATCTTGCCTCGAATCCACTCCGGCTTGACTTTTCCGCCCTTGATTTGTGCTATGGAAATAACTCGAAACGGCTTTGGCCCGCTGCGAACATTCAGCAAAATCTGGTTGCCGCCCGCATCCGCCCCCACATATCCGCCAGAGTTAGGCTGCATTCTGGTCAATTCAATGCTGCCAAAGCGCATCGCCTCTTGATCGCGAATGCCATTGCCTAACTTAATTCTTCGGGTTGCTAAATAGCGTTCCGCCAGCCGGATCGCAAGGGAAAAACGGTATTCTTGCTGGGGGTTGTGAGCCCCAGATCCCAATAAACTGCGACGCTGGTAGCCATCGGCATCGAACACGAAATCTGCAAAGCCAATCTGTTCGGGTGGTAGCGCGGGCGGAGGTGCGACGATAAAGCCACTGCGATCGGGTAGAGCAATCTCCACTCCGATCGCATTCTTGGTGCTGCGAAACACCGATGTTAGTTCAGCATGACCCGGTTCAACCGGAATATCGCGGACAATATCCAGCCCGATCGCGATCGGTTGATCAGCCTGCAATCGTTTGAGTAAATCGGCAATATCGCGATCGGGAATCGGATAAGTTTTGGCGCGTTGAATATCTTCCTCAGTAATGCCGACGATCGCGATCCGTTCATCCATTGGCTCAGGAGGACGTAGCAGCAAAAATCGATCGAACGCAACCAACTCCAAAAACTGAAGCGCACCCGTCAATCGAGCCATCATCACAGCGACAATCACCATCAACCCTGGAAGCGATCCGCGCCAAGTCGAGATATCTGCTTTCACTGCTTGTCCTCGATCGCGCTTCATATCAATTCCGGTTGCATCGGTATGGTTTAGTCATTAGTCAGTAGTCAGTAGTCATTAGTCAGTAGTCATTAGCTGACAGCAAACAACAGTCAACTAACAACTGTCAACCGTCAACTGTCAACTAACAACTGTCAACTGTTAATCAATCACTCCTTCTTCCCTAGCCCGCACTTCGGTTTGAATCCGCAGATTTTTGTCATCTTCGGGATACACTTCTAGGACATCTCGAATCTTAGTCCAGTAGTATTGCACAGTGCGTTCAGAAACATTCATCCGTTTGGCGATCGCAGTATCCTGTAAGCTTTCTTGAAAAGCAAATAGCAACACCTGCATCCAGGCGGGTTTGAGTTGCAGCCCATTGCGGATCTCTCTAGGCGTATAAATCCGCTCGTGCAGCGCCCAATCGACCATCGCCAGCAAGTCTTTCATCGGTTGACTTTTATCAACAACCGTGAATCCGCCCATATGATTGTCGATCGACGGTTTCAGCCAAACTAAAGTCCGAACATGAGCGCTCTGCACTACAATATTCAAACTCGGATACTGCTCCATCAGCCTTTTGAGGAGTTGAAGCCCTGAATTCGCTTGAGCTATTTCGCCGATCGCCTGTGGCATCACTAAATCTACAATTACTAAATCCGGGGTTGTCTGCGCTATTTGCTCAAGGGCTTCCTCAGCCGTTGAAGCTGTCACAATCTCTACTTGTGGATACTCCTGCCTCAGAATATTAAGCGTACCGCCTAAAACCATCGCATGATCGTCCACGACTAAAAATGTTCGTTTTTCCGGTTGAGGTAAAATCTGAGGCATAGTTGAGTTGATTCGTTGCTACACAACATCGTCAGTTTAGGTAATCCATCCTCTTATTACTATAGAGCCATTACCTGTCTCTCGTCCTGCATCTGTCCGCCAAATGTGGTTGTGGATGTCAGCAACGAGAATTGCACTAAAGCGCAGTTCTGATAGTTGTATTGCAAAAAAAATCAAGATTGCAAGGATAAATTTATGACAGCAAAAGGTTCCTATCAAGCAAACACGTACAACCTAGAATTTGAAGGGGAAATCCAGCGGCTAAAAGCTCAAGTTCACCTCAGTTGTGAAAAGGAAGCGCGCAATTTAAAGTGGTTCGGTTTAGCCGAGGGGATGAATGTTTTGGAAGGGGGTAGCGGGCCGGGATTTTTCACGGAAAAGTTGTTAGAATTGCTGCCAAATAGTTCGATAACAGCGGTAGAAATTGACCCCGTACTCCACGAAAAAGCAGTAGAATATTTGCAGGACAAAGCGGGCGATCGAGTAAATCACATCCAAGCGTCGGTGGCGGATACTGGCTTACCTGCGAACTCTTTTGATTTTGCGATCGCCCGTTTGCTGTTTGTTCACCTCCCCAATCCCGTCGCAGCAGCCCGAGAACTATTGCGTATATTGAAACCAGGTGGTAAACTGGTGATTGTCGATAGCGATGCGGATCTGTTTTGGCTGACAACTCCAGCCCTGTCGGTCGAGATTGTCAGGGAGAAATTTAAGCAGGTGATGGCTTCTCGGGGCGGCGATTTGTCGATCGGGCGAAATCTGTGCCGCATTCTCCAAGAAGCTGGGTTTGGTAGCATCAATTTAGAAGCGGTTGTCAGCCATAGCGATATCATAGGAATTGAAGCGTTTCAACCTTTGCTGGACTCCGGGCCTATTTTACAAATGGTCAAACAAGGGTTGATTTCCGAGTCGGAAATAGAAAGCTATCTGGTTTCGCGGGATAAATTTTTAGCTGAGGGCGATCGATCGATGATGAGTTTTTGGTTGATGGCTTGCAAAGAAAAAAATAAATAGACATCTCGAATAACTCTCCAGCTTCCTCCCAGCAATGACTAAGGACTAATGACCAATGACTCTAAAAAACTCTGATGTTCCGCTGTGGTCAATCCTTGCTGCAAAACCTCCAACACCCTCGCCAAATTCCCAGCTAACAAAGCATACTTGTCCAACCGCAAACCCGGAAATACTTCCGAACAAATTATCCCTTCAGCATTAGGTTCAAGCTGCACGTATTCCCCATCCCTCAACTTAAACCAATCTAATTCACAATTATAAACCCGCCAAACTACGTATTCTTGTACTCCGTTGCGGCGGTAGACTCGGAGTTTTTCGTGCAAATCGTAGGAAGCGCTGCTGGCGGCAATTTCAACAATTAATTCTGGTGCACCTTCAACATAATCATCATCGCTGATGTGCGATCGACCTCCCGTATCAATTCTCAACAAAGCATCCGGCTGAGGTTCATTATCCGCATCCAAGCGCACAGTCGCATTGTCCCCCAATTCCACCCCAAGCGTAGCAGCCTCGTAAGTCCCCAGCCAAGTCATAATATGAGCGTGGGGCTTCCCGTGACTTCTGAATCTTAACGGTGATGCCATATAAACCATTCCTTCAATCAATTCAGCTTTTTTTAGTTCCGGCATTGCGCTGTAACGGCGCTCGAATTCAGCTCGGCTGAGCCGATCGCCATTTTCCAAAGGAAGTACAGTTAAAAGAGGATTGAGCAATCGCGGGCGTGCCATCATAATAGTTACAGTTCGATAAAAAATTAAGCAAACATAGCATCGCGGGGAGCGAGTTTCGTAGCAAAAAACTCGCTCCCAAGATAAATTCTAACCAAATCTTCCGCTTCTTCCTTCGCGTCCTAGCACTGACGCGCGGCTTCGCCTAAAGCGCCTTCTTGCTTTCGTTTCTACCGCAAATATCCAATCCAAGCCGACAGAACCTCCGGCGAACCGTACCACTTCCCCGGAGAACGAGGCGAATGCCACACTCCCTCCAACACCAAATTTTCCGCCCCGTCCAAATGAGCAGCTTCCACCGGCGTAATTCCATCCCCCCAAGTTTCGCCCTTCCCCACAGTCAACTCGTAACTTTTGTAAGCCAGCCAAGTCTTTAAACCCGGCTTGCCAAAAACAGCTTTCCCCGCAGCGCATACGTAGCGCACCTGCGGGTGAAAAGCTCCCGGATAGTGAATTTTGACAAAATCTAGGTTTTTGCGCGTCCAGCGCTCTTGAGAGACGTGCGGCGTGCCTAAAGTGATTAAAGTGTTGACAGAAGGATGAGCTTCCCACAAACCCGCGTCCTCCAGCACATCTGAGTGAATCGTGTAAGGCTTTTCGCCCAAATAAATCCGAGAAATCCAGCCGCCTGCGGAATGAGCGACGAGATTGATCTGCGGTACGCCGTATTGCTGTAACATTTGTTTGACTGTACGATCGAGCTGCCGCAAAATTGGCACCATCGATCGCCCGCCGAAAGTTGGCAACCAATCTCGCTTGCCCAGAGGTACTGTTATAGTTGGGAAACCTCGATCGACTAGAGATTTTTCTAATTCCCGATAGTCTGAAGCAGCAGCAAAATATCCTGGCAAAATCACGGTTGGTAATGGCATTATCAATTTGAGATTTTAGATCGGGACTTACACACTTGAAGCTTGAAACCCCGATGCCCCCTAGCCCCCCTTAAAAAGGGGGGAATCTCAAAAGCCCCCTTTTTAAGGGGGTTGGGGGATCTCTTCTGCGTAAGTCCTATACATTATAGATTTGAGATTTTGCGATCGGGATGCTAGGATCTATTTTTCAAGTTCAAAGACGCTTGCCGAAGTATCCTTTGGATGGCTAACATCAGTCGCTGGTTAAACTTTTTGCTTGGGGAATATCTACTTCTATGGCTCGCGAGCCGATTCCAACATTGTATTTTACCCTAGTTGTCGTTCACTTAGAAGACCGTTTTCTACTGGTACAAGAGCGCAAGTACGATCAGCAGTGGTATCTCCCAGCAGGGCGAGTGGAAAAAGGTGAGACTTTGCTGGATGCTGCTGTGCGCAATACCGTCGAGGAAGCGGGCATTTCTGTGATCGTAGAGGGAATTCTCAGGGTAGAGCATACGGTGATGCCTAGGGGCAATGTGCGCCTCAGGGTGATTTTTGTGGCCCGTCCTGAAGATAAGACGCCACCCAAGAGCAAGCCGGACGAGTATACTTTGTGTGCTGGTTGGTATTCTCTCAAAGAGTTAGACCAGTTGTCGCTGCGGGGCGAGGAGGTTCGGGAAATGTTTCAATATATGGCAAGCGGTGCTCCAATTTATCCGATCGACTTGCTGAGCATCGAGGGAGCTCCTTTTAAAACTTACCGTTATCGCTGGTGAATCAACAGAGATTTGAGATTTTCCATTTTCGATTTGAGATTTACTCCACAGATTAATCTGGGAGCTTGAACAAAAGTCTAAAATTTTGAGAATCGACCCTCACACTCGTGTACGTGGGACGGTACTCATGTTTGGGGGCCACCGAGGGGCCGCGGGCCTGGTTGGCAGCCACTAGATCAGTTTTTTGATGCTGTAACCGAATTGGAAACGCCGATCGATCCAACTTGTCGATCGTGTTTAATAAATTTGGTTCAGTTTTGGGCCCATAAATTGTCATCAAGGTCGATCGGCAATTTCGATGGCGATCATGCTAAGATTATACCTTTGAATTCCCAACAGTATCTTTTTAAATCGCTCCAAATAAAAAAATATCCATTCAAAATATCCATTCAAAATTACCAATTCCAGATTACCAATTACCAATTACCAATTCCCCATTCCCATTGTCATGAATGACTCTTCGTCCCTAGCCAACGCCCTTTCCGAACCGCTGCGCCAGCCTTTTTGGTGGGCAGCCCTAGCTTCTGTCGGTCTTCACGGAGTGCTCGGAGTCGGCGCCCCGACGATCTCAAACATCATCTATGGTGGTGGAAATTCCTCAAAAAATATCCCCGGTTCCGTCGGCTTGATAGAACTAACTCCAGCAGAAGCCGGCCGCCTGCCGCAAACCATACCATCGAAGCCGACCAATACGCCGTTTTCGCTCGTAGCACCAGTTCCCCTCCCCGCCTCGCCCAATTTAGCCCCGCCCCTGCCCCTGCCCCCCGCCCCTGAATCTATCGCCTTGCCCGCCCTGCCGCCGGGAATGCCCCCTCCTGGATTCTTTTCGCCTCTGGCTCCAGCCCCTCTCCCCCCCTCAACGCTCCCAACAGCCCCGCCGCCTCCCAAAGCTCCAGCCCCCAATTTTGCAACCCCCTCCCAAAAAATACCCGCTTTCATCCCGGCAGTACCTCCCGGGGGTCAGCTTTTCCCGCCGTTACCCGGTAATTTTGATCGCAATATTCCACCGCCGCCACCTGGAGTCACAGGATTGCCCCAGCTTCCCGGCGGCCCACCGGAAGATGAGGCAGAGACGCTCAGAAAGACCATCGCCAGTAGGGGCGGACTCCCGCTATTTCCAGACGGAGCTCCAGTCTTTACCCCCCAATTCCCGATTACGGGCAGGAATTCGGGACAGGAGGAAGAACCAAAATTGACTCAAAAAGATCCGAATAAACGGAATCTGATCGCAGAAACTCCCGAAGAAAGAATCAGGAGACAACAATTTGACCAGGGACAACGACAGCTAGAACTCCCCGGACAACCGGGTTCAAACTTACGCACCGACAGAGAGACGCAGCTTGCTGCTGCCAATACCTATGTTGCTTTGTTTGAAAGATTCAAAAAGGCTTACCCAGACTTGCAAATGACGGGCCCGACTCCTGTGAATGTGGCTTATCCCGCAGCGGCTTGCTCGCAAAAACTCGAAGGAGTAGCAGTTTTTGGAGCAGTTGTCAACCCTCAAGGCTTGCTCAAGGCCGAGCCTCAGGCGATCGTCCCCACTGGTTACGGTATTCTCGATAATGTAGCTAAAAATGCGATTATTAACCCCAATCAAATATTTCCAGCAGCCAGCACGCACAAGCTTTACCAGTTGGCTGTCGCCTTTAAATACGACGAAAAAGTTTGCAGCGGCATTCCTGTCACCCCATCCACCGCCCCATCCACCGCCCCAACCAGGCCCAGACCAACAGGCCAGCAGTCACCGCTAGCCCCGACAGAGCCCTCCCTAGCGCCTAGGGAAGTCAAACCCCAGTTTGAGAAGCCACCGGCCCCCTCAAACAAACCGCAGCCCGGGGCCCAACAGTCGCCGCCCGCACCAAAACCCGCCAGCAAACCGTCTCCCTCAACTCAACCGAAACCAGCAGCCGAAAAATCGCCTTCTCCCCAACCCCAGCCCGCAGCCGAACAGTCCCCGTTACCGGAAGCTGCGCCTTCTCCCGTTGAAGTGTCGCCCTCACCAGAAGCTGCGCCAACTCCCGCCCCGGAAGTGTCGCCTTCTCCCGCCGCGGAAGTGTCGCCTTCTCCGGAAGCTGCACCTTCTCCGGAAGCTGCACCTTCTCCTGCTGCTACACCCAATTAATTGTTAATGGCGTGGGAATTATTGGTGATTGGTGATTGGTGATTGGTGATTAGTCAGTAGGGTGCGTCAGTTGCCATCTTTGTTACCTAGCAAACCAATTTATATTTGCTAGCTCACTCTACATTTTTAACTGGATCTGACATCAAAAAATCCCACCCAATTACCAATTCCCAATTCCCAATTCCCAATTCCCTCTCAATTGTATTGAACTTTATACATTTGGAATAAGTCGCCGCTTTGCTTTTTCACTACTTTAGCGCCAGCAGCTTTAATGACTTTTTCCCAATCTTCTATTGTCTCTAAAAATACTTCCCCGGCTCGATATGTTTCCAGAATTGCCCAATCTTCTGCTAAAGGAGCGTTGGGGTTGAGAACATCAAACACGAAGTGACCGCCCGGTTTTAATACCCGCTTTACTTCTGCCATGACAACCGCCCAATAATCTATGGGAAAATAGCAGCTAAAGCCTGTGGCGATGCACAAGTCGAATTGATCCTCTTCGTAATTTAAGCGGTGAGCGGGGGCTAATTCTACGCCTTTGAACAGCTTGGAATTGAGTTGAGGGCCGCGGGCGTTTAAGGCGTCTCTGGCTGCGCTGCTGATTTCTTGACCGTAAAACAGGGCTTCCCACTCCCGCCAAGGGTAGATGAGAAAGCTGACTCCGCAGCCAATGTCTAAACAGCGCTGATTTTTTTGAGGTTTGGCAATTTTCCAGAAGGGAGAAACTGTTTTTGCTTGGAGAGTTCCGGCGACTGATTCTAGGAAAATCGGCATTGCTTCGACTTCTTCGGGTAAGGCGAATGCTTCTCCTCGATATTCGCGATCGAACCGAGCAGCAACTGGGGATAGTAAAAGTGGCCAGCTATCTGATTTGTCCTTGGCAAACCAAGTTGGCTCTGGACTAGAAGCAGCTAGGCGTTCGGACTTTTTAGACATTCTTGAATTACCTTCTAGAGCCTTTGAGTGCTTTTGTAAAGTTTTGGCGGTAAGGCTTGTTAAAAATTAACGCGGGCCACAGCAGCGAGAGTTTCAGGCGATTTGCGAAACTTCTGTCGAAGTTTGTGCGATCAAAACCATTCCAAAATTTCCAGATACCGCCGCCGTAAGCGACTAGCAACACCAATCCAATTAACGGTTCCATCAAATAACCCCCTAAGCGACTGATTGGATTTTGAGTCAGCGAGGCAAAGCCCTACTCTTAATCTATCATTTTTCAGACGCCAAGGCGCACGGATACCCGTAGCAATTCCACCTTCAGCTAGAGACTTCAAAATCCCCGCTGGCGGCAAACTTAAAAATATAGCAGAAGGCAGAAGGAAGTTGGGCTAACGAGCAATGTACGGGATGTAACGAAAGAAAGGAAGTTCGGCAACGGATTATTTAACGGATGTAAAGGATAGAAGGAAGTTCGGCAACGGATTATTTAGATGTAACGGACGTAACGAATCAAGGGAAGAAGCAATATTCAGCAAGGGTTTCAGCAATTAAGAACGTCTTCACCGTCGGGCGCGGTTGCTATCACAGCCAGGAAATAGCTTTTACATAGCAAGTAAGAAGCTACTTCTGCTAAAAGTCGATGCGGCAAATCCTAATTCGGTTGACATCGGTTGCTGTTGGGGAAGGGTTTCGCCTTTCGGGATTTCACAGATGCAACTACTCAAAGATAATTAACTAAGAATTGATAGCTGGTGCCCCACAAGTTACAGCAGGCAAGTTTTTTCTAGCGGACAATGAGGGTAGAGAGCTTTTTAAGCAAGGAGGATTTTATGCGTGCAGTGCTGATGGCTGGGGGGTCGGGAACGAGGCTCAGACCCCTGACGTGCGATTTACCCAAACCGATGGTTCCTATTCTGAATCGCCCGATCGCAGAACACATTATCAATTTGCTAAAAAGGCACAATATTACGGAAATTATTGCTACGCTGCACTACCTCCCCGATGTCATGCGCGAATATTTTACTGATGGGGCAGAGTTTGGCGTTCAAATGACTTACGCTGTGGAGGAAGACCAACCGCTGGGTACGGCTGGTTGTGTCAAAAATATTGCGGAATTGCTCGATCGCACTTTTCTTGTGATCAGCGGCGACAGCATCACGGATTTTGACTTGACGGAAGCTATAAAATTTCACCGCAGCAATAAGTCCAAAGCCACGTTAATTTTAACTCGCGTTCCCAACCCGATGGAATTCGGGGTGGTGATAACCGACGAAAATTACCGCATCAGTCGCTTTCTGGAAAAACCCTCTAGCAGCGAAATTTTCTCCGATACCGTCAACACGGGCACCTACATTTTAGAGCCCGAAGTCTTGGATTATCTGCCTGTAGATAAAGAGTGCGACTTCTCGAAAGACTTGTTTCCGCTGCTGCTGGAAAAAAACGAGCCGATGTACGGTTACATCGCCGATGGTTATTGGTGCGATGTCGGCCAACTGGATGTTTACCGGGAAGCTCAGTATGACGCGCTGCAGGGAAAGGTGAAACTGGATTTGACCTATTATGACGAAGTTCGATCGGGACTTTGGGTAGGTCAGAATACTTTTATTGACGATAGCGCGATCGTCGAAGTACCGGCGATGATCGGTAGCAATTGCCGGATTGGAGCAAGAGTCAAAATTGACGCGGGTTCAGTAATCGGAGATAACGTGACAGTCGGGGCCGATGCTAACCTCAAACGTCCGATCGTTTGGAATGGAGCAATTGTCGGCGAAGACGCTCACCTCAGAGCCTGCGTGATTTGCCGCAGCACCCGCGTAGACAGGCGCGCCCACGTCCTCGAAGGTGCTGTCGTCGGTTCAATGTCGATCGTGGGAGAAGAAGCGCAAGTCGGCCCTTCCGTCCGCGTCTGGCCGAGCAAAAATATTGAATCCGGTGCTCTGTTAAATCAAAATTTAATTTGGGGAGAACAAGCTAAGCGGAATTTATTCGGTCAGCGCGGCGTTCAAGGACTGGCAAATGTGGATATTACCCCGGAATTTGCGGTGAAATTGGGCGCGGCTTACGGCTCGACTTTGAAACCGGGGGCTTCGGTATCGGTTTCTCGCGATCAGCGGAGCATTTCGCGGATGGTTTCGAGGTCTTTGATTGCGGGTTTGATGTCGGTGGGAATTAATGTGGTCAATTTGGAATCGACGGCAATTCCGATCGCGCGCACGGTTTCGTCTACGCTGTCGATTGCTGGCGGCATTCACGTCCGCATTTCGCCCGATCGCTCCGACCACATTTTAATTGAATTCTTCGATATCAAAGGCATCAATATTACTAAAGCCGTGGAGAAAAAAATCGAGGGCGCTTATTTTAAGGAAGATTTGCGGCGAGCTCTAATTCCCGAAATTGGAGAGATGTCGTACTTCAACCAAGCTTTCGACATTTACAACCGGATGTTTGAGCGGCAGATGAATGTTGAGGCAATTCGTTACAGCAATTCTAAGGTGGTAATCGATTACGTTTACGCGGTTTCTGGAGCGATTCTGCCGCAAGTGCTCGCCAAGTTCGGCTGCGATGCGGTGGTGCTCAATGCCAGTCTCAAACAGACTTCTCTGAGCAACGGGGAACGGGAATATTTGCTCGACCAACTCGGCCGGGTGGTGAAAGCACTCAGCGCTAATTTTGGCGTGCAGGTGTCGGCCAACGGCGAACAGCTCATTTTGGTAGATGAGTCGGGAATCGCGATTCGGGGGGAAATGCTGACGGCGCTGATGGTAAATTTGATGCTGACTTCCCATCCCAGAGGTACAGTAGTAGTGCCGGTTCATGCGTCTTCTGCGGTGGAGGCGATCGCCCGCCGCTATCAAAGCAAGGTAATCCGCACGAAGGCGAACCCAACTGCTTTGATGGAAGCCGCTAACCGGAACCCGGATGTAGTTTTGGGCGGCAGCGGCCTTATGGGTTTTATTTTCCCGCAGTTGCATCCGGGCTTTGACGGAATGTTCTGCATTGCTAAAGTGATAGAAATGATGACGATTCAGGAGCGATCGCTCGGACAGATCAAAGCCGAACTTCCCCGCGTCACCCACCGCAGTTACAGCGTCCGCTGTCCTTGGACGGTAAAAGGTTCGCTGATGCGGCATTTAGTAGAAACTCATTCGCCCGATCGTTTAGAATTAATAGATGGAGTGAAGATTTTTAACTACAGCGACGACAATTGGATATTAGTTTTGCCGGATGCTAGCGAACCCACCGTTCATATCTTCGCCAACAGCGAGGATCGAGATTGGGTATCTGAAACTTTGAAGGAGTACCGCACCCTCGTTCACGATTTTGTCACTCAAGCCGAGGCGGCCGTTCGCCAAGATAAATTTGGTAATGGGTAATTGGTTATTTTGTTGGTTGTTATTGGTTATTAGTTATTGGTTATTGGTTATTAGTTATTGGTTATTATTTAGTCATTTCAACCAACAACTAACAAATAACAATTAACAAATAACAACTAACAAATAACAACCAACAAATAACCAATGCCCCATGCCCCATGCCCCATGCCCAATTCCCAATTCCCATTTAAGTTATGAATAGCTGCATTTTGATGGCGGAAATAATTCAACAACCGCAACTCCGTTATACTCCTGACAATCAACTTCAAATTGCTGAAATGCTGGTGCAGTTTCCAGGCCCAAAACCTGAAGATCCGCCCGAACATCTGAAGGTGATAGGATGGGGCAATTTAGCTCAAGAAATTCACGAAAAATATCGCGAGGGCGATCGCGTGATTATTGAAGGCCGGCTGGGTATGAATACGATCGACAGAGATGGTGTTAAAGAAAAGCGCGCTGAACTGACAGCTCAAAGGATTTACAGTGTCGGTGCCGATGCAATGAGTGCGGCTCCGGCAACTAGAAGCGTCCCCGAACCGGCTCAAATGCGCGACAGTGCGCCCGCTAATGTGCCGAGCAATGTGGTTCCCATGAGTTCCCGAGGTCGCAGTTCTAACAACGCTCCAGCCCCTGCTAAGGGCCCGTCTAGCTCTGATTGGAACTCGCATCAGTCTTCTGAGTCCGATCGCAAGTCTGGTTCCTCTAACGAAGCTGATAATCCCGATTACGATCCGATTCCGTTTTAGGACGTACGGTTGAAACCGCGTCTACACAGGCAAAACCCGGATGGTGCGCGGGTTGAAAAACGGGAGGTTAAATTTACGTTCTTTTCTTCAGTCTGCGGAGGCAGACTTCGTTTTTGTAGACGCGGTTTCAACCGTACGTCCTTGTTTGTGTAGATTCGGTTTCAACCGTACGTCTGATCCGATCGCACAATTTCGACTCCAAAAACGCGAGCAAACTCAGCGAGTACGATCAATCGCACTCGATCGACCTCAATTCCCGGTATAAATTGCTCCAAACTGCCAACGGGTCGATCGGGAATCCCGCAAGGTACAATTTGCCCAAAACCTGCCAGATCCGGGCAAACATTGAGAGCAAAACCGTGCATCGTAATCCAGCGACTGACTTTAATGCCGATCGCACCCACCTTGCACCCATCCACCCAAACCCCAGTCATTCCCGCAACCCGCGAACCCTTCAACCCGCAAACTTCCAGCACCCTCAGCAGCACTTCCTCCAACTGCCGCAAATACCAGTGCAAATCCTGCACGTGACGGCGCAAATTTAAAATCGGATAGCCCACCAACTGGCCTGGACAATGGTAAGTCACTTCACCACCGCGCTCAACTCGGTGCAATTCCGGCTGAGTTTCGCTGTCAAATTTCAGAAATTCCAACTTCGATCCCAGCCCCAAAGTGTAAACAGGCGGATGTTCCAGCAAAATCAGCACATCAGGCAAATCAGGATTCTCGCGGCGCTCTTGCACCAGTTTTTGCTGGATTTCCCAAGCTTGGGAGTAAGGCACTTGTCCCCAATCGAAGAGCAAGCAGGGTTGTGCATTTAGGTGTTGAGCGATAATAGGGGAAAGCATGAAAAAAATCAATAGTGTTTTTACGCAATATTGGTGCAGTTTAAATCAAGAATTGTCAACATATAAAAAAAATTGAAAGAAAAGTGTTTTGTTGAATACATAATGCTATTGTATAAACTATACCCAAGTTACAGAAGGGAGGGAGCTCTATGAAGCTTGTTATCCAGGGTAAAAATATAGAAATCACCGATGCGATTCGCGAGTACGTCAACGAAAAGATTGAAAAGGCGGTTAGCCATTTTAAAACTTTGACTACTGAAGTGGACATTCATCTATCGGTGGCTCGTAACCCCAGGATCAATCCTAAGCAGACTGCTGAGGTGACAATTTATGCTAACGGTAGCGTGATTCGGGCTGAGGAAAGCACGGAAAGCCTTTATGCCAGCATAGATTTGGTTGCCGACAAGATAGCTCGTCAACTGCGGAAATTTAAGGAAAAACGCCACGACAACAAAATCCAGAATAGTCCCAAAACAATTGCGGTAGTTGATGAACATCCTGTAGCAGCAGATTTGATTGGCGATCGAACTCCCGAACTTCCTGCTGAGGTGGTGAGGACTAAGTATTTTGCCATGCCTCCAATGACTGTGCAAGAAGCTTTGGAACAATTGCAGATTATCGATCACGATTTCTATATGTTCCGCAATGCGGAAACTGACGAAATTAACGTGCTCTACGAACGCAAGACTCACGGTGGCTATGGAGTTATCCAACCCCGCAACGGCAACGGCAACGGTAATAGCAAAAATGGCAAAACTGCCGAAAGTGCAGCACATGAAAAATCAGGTGCTGCGAAAAGTTAAATAATTGCTATTAGCAAAGAGAGGACTAAATTCCTCTCTTTGTCTTAGAAACTAGGAGAGGGCAGTGCAGTCTCCCTACGATGTTGTTTTGGGTAGGGACACGGCACTGCCGTCTCCTTCTTATCATTGCGGTACAACCGGAATTGATGCCGTTCGTGTAGACGCGGTTTCAACCGCCGTCTAATTTTTAATACTTTCCAAAGTTTTGAGAGATTCCGAAACGTGAGCCTTAAAATCCAACATCGAGTCAAAAATATGCTTGACAACGCCTTGTTTGTCGATCGCATAAGTCACTCTACCGGGCATAATCCACATAGTAGCCGGAACCCCGTACAATTGCCGAACCTTATTGCCCGTATCGCTCAACAAAGTAAAAGGTAACTGATATTTTGAGGCAAATTTCTCGTGGGATTGTTGCGAATCGTCACTAATTCCGATCACTTCCGCACCAGCGTCTTTGAAAACTTCATAACTATCTCGAAAAGCGCAAGCTTCCGCCGTGCATCCCGGTGTATCGTCTTTCGGGTAAAAGTAGACGATGACATTTTTTTGACCACGAAAATCCTTGAGGCTGACTGATGCGCCAGTTTGCGACGTTAAGGTAAAATCCGGTGCCGTATCTCCTACTTTGACTGCCATATTTGTTTGACTCAGTAACTCTGTTTGCGGAAAATTTTAACTTTTGTTATTGTACAGTTTTTTACAGCCCAATAGGTTTGCGATCGGCATAGTGCGGGGTTTTACCCCCCGTCTTGCTTCGACAAAATCAAGTTGAGTACGTTCAACTCATTGGAACTCAAAAGGTACTTATCCGTAAACATCTTTTCCCGACTTTGCTCTAAACTGTAGCTTCTAAACACGATAAACGGGAATTCGTGGTACTTAGGCCCGATCGGGATTATACTGTCTATCGGATAGGTCGATCGCACGGCAGCCGACAAAATATCCCGAAACATCAGATCCTCCGGTTCCTCCAGCTTGGTGTCAGCAAAATATTCCTGCATCGCATCCCCGCTGACAAAAGCAAACAAAGGTATGGCATAATAGCGATCGAACTGCTGGCTTTGCTGCTGGAAATACTGAGTTTTCTCCACATCGCCGCTGAGAAACTGCAATAATTCGATCGCGCCGCCCCTAATAGCCGATCGTAAATTCTCAGGGTAAGATTTGCTATCCCTAATGCGATACATATTTTCCAGCAACCCATTATCTAAACAGTTTTTAATTTCATTATTCAAGCGCATCTGATAGTTTTCATCCAAACTTTTATCAGCCAAAGGCACTATCAACAAACCGCCACAAACATGACCAATCTCAAGATTCCCATAACCCAGCAAACCCTCAAGAGGATTGCACGCCTGCAAAAACTTCCGATTAAAATCCTCCCGCATTTCCAAGTAAGAATTGCCCGTTGAATGAGATGTATCAGAATTTGTCAAAACAAACTCCCCACGGCTCAAAAGCTGCTCCAGCCCCTCATAAACCTCCTTCAGTAACATATTTCCTCGGTTACTGCGGTGTTCGCTTTTCAAACTTTTAATCAAAGAAGCAATCTTGCTACTAAAAGTATCACCCACAGCCGAAATCGACTTCCCACCAATCGGAATCATCAAAAACCTTTCCCTACCCAAATATCCGTATCCCACAATCCGCGTCATCACCGCAGCCTTAA
Organism: Cyanobacteriota bacterium; assembly: GCA_025362325.1. GTDB lineage: Bacteria > Cyanobacteriota > Cyanobacteriia > Cyanobacteriales > Microcoleaceae > Microcoleus. The sequence continues at coordinate 23,539 of JANYGO010000123.1, forward strand.
GAATTAGCAGCAAATTCAACAAACTCAACTTGCTTTCTCGTAGCGAAAGTTCCGGATCATCAGCATAGTAAACCGCTGTATCAGACAAGTAAAAAACCAACTCCTTAGCTTCACCATCCAGCGTATTACCATCCTCATCTTCCCCGCGCCCCCGATAGATAACTTGAATCACCTCCATCAGATTTTTCTCAATTTGAAAGCGGGGAATATCCACTAAAATATGCTTAGTTTTCGGGAAAGACAAGCCGCGACTTCCCGATGCAGTCATGAAAACTACTTTAACTTTGTTTTTGCACTTTTGTATTTGCTCCTTCTCCTCTTCCGAGATATTCGCGTGGACTTCCAGATAATCGGTGTAGCGCTTAAATTCTCGCTCATTTTGGATTCTATCAATCAACTCAGCCAATCTTCGCTTATCCTGAATGTAGACGATAATTTGTTCAACTCTCGGTATTGCTAAGCGCTGATTGATATCCTCAACTATTTCAGACTGTACCCGTTTTACCAAATCATTTTTGGGCTTCAAGGAAATATCTTCAGTAAATTTGGCAGCTTCTACAAACACCTTATAAGTTATCTCTAAACTGCTAGCTGGATAAGAATTAGTATTGATAACTTTAGCAGCTAATCGTTTGAATTCAAAAGGAGTCACCTGTAATGGTGGGATTTCCTCGGATTTTTTTGGTAGCTTTTTGAAATAAATTTTATCCGGTTCCGGCGAGGTATCATCGAGGTGTTGTTTAATCACATCCGGGTCAACAATCGAAGCGTCTGCTACAATAATTTTAGTGTTAAAACCGTGTTCCGGCTTGTGCAAATCATATTTTTTGACTAGCTTACCAATTCCATGCAGAAACTCAACGCCGCCGTCGTCTCCGGTAATTTCATCGATCATAATGAAGATGTGTTTGATCCGGCTGGAGATTTCCTGCATTTTAGGAGAGATAACTTCTTTTCCCTGTTTGTTGTAAGCATCTTGAAAAATCTTCTCTAAATGTTGGAGAGTATTTTTTCCTTTTTCTGTCACCTTCAAAGACTGAATAGAAACGGTAGCCACGATATTGTTCGATGTCTTGCAATTGATGCGCGCATATATTCCCTCACAAACACTATTTAGCACTCCATGCTTTTTGCCAATCCTAGGTTTAATTACGGTTTCTCCCTTCCTTTCCAATTGCGGCTTGTGAGATTTGTTATGCTGTATTTTTGCGCCGTCATTGATGAAGTGCACAGTTTTTTGTTGAAAATTTTCGTGATAGTTATTGGCTGCGTAGTTGACGGTACATTGTCCAAAATTGCTGTCTATAATATCAGAACTTGAGTTAATACAAAATAATCGATTGTCGCACAACAAACCAGTCTTTTTGTCTCGGAATTTTTCGATAATATCTAAGTTAACTTGCTTGCGGGGACTGACGTAAAAGAACAAGAAACCGTCGTTTATATGGGTTTTGAGGAAATTTGCGATCGCAGTTGTTTTCCCAATTCCCGGATTCCCAGTCAAAAATAGGTAGGTTTCGTCAGATTCCAGTGCTTTGACAATTAATTGAGCGTGAGCATTTCTCAGGTGCAATCCGCGAGAAATTTGTAAATCATCTGCCAGTTTATCTGATATAATATCAATGGAATTGACAAAGTTATCGATCCGCTCTGTATGACATACAGGTGTGACATTTTTGCCAATCGTCAACAAATCGCTGACAAACTTTTTACCCTTCTGAAAACTGTAACCTGCGTTAAGTTGGATCGCATCTAAAACTTCGGCGCGAGCATCATTAATCTGTTTATCTTTCGCTTCCTGCTGGTAGATTTTGGCACAATTCGCCAAGATGTCAATTTTATCATTGCGGAGGGAAATTGCGCTAATTGTGCGATCGCTATAACCGACAACATTCAACAAAACCTCAGCATCATCAGGAATCATCTGAGTTGCTTTCAAAAAACCGTAGAAGCTGTGAGCGTAGCTACCAGCCTGAATCAACTTAGCGCTTTCCTTATCCTTATACTTAAAAGCCGTAAAATAGCGGTTTAAACCCTCCGAAAAGTCAATCCCTAAAGTGCTAGTATCGATTCGCAAATTAGAAAAAACACTTTTCGATCGCAAATAGCTAATTTCTCTGAGCAAAGACTTCCGCATCACCTCTATTTCGTTCAGATTATCGACTTTTTCCGAAGTCAACGGGGGAGTAAACACAGACAAATCAACGCACAGAATCCTAAAATCTCTACCATTCTGTAGCAGAATCAGGGTATCAGCTTGCAAAAACTCGCCTTTGTTCTTGTAGCGGCGGATGTAGGAGTTAATCTCATCGTCTGATAAATTCGGTTTCACCGTTTCAAACTGAGATAATACTTTCTTAAACCCTTTAAATATTTCTATTTCATCGTCCTTCTGGGTTCTAATACTGTTAGCGCAATTAAAACTACACTGAAAATACAATATTTGCGCTAAATTTAAATTCCAGCCAGTAGATTTGATGTACTCCCGGAAAAAATTTATCCCGCCCAAAAACCCTTTTTGAACAAAAAACAAGCTCCACTTTTCAACAACTTTAGCATCTAAACTACCAAGCAAATTAGCTTCCTTGATTATCTCTGCTGTTATCTTTGGCAATTTAAGTTGTTGCAAGTCCAAACGGTAAGAATCGCCGAAATTGTGAGCTATATTTTCTCGCTGAATATACGCCAGAATCCCGATATTGAATCCAACCTCAAACAGCCGTCCAAAATCTTCACCAATCATGATTAGTACCTCCCTCACCGACATTCAATACTTCTCTTACCTTATTCAAAAATGCCAGAGAATTAAAATCCGCGCTACCGCCAGCATGACTAAATACCGACAAAGCACCAATCGAGTCATCGCCAATAATCCGCTCGTAGGGGTCAAGTTTTAAACTAATATTTTGACGAGCTTCATACCTAGAAAAGTGGAACATTGTTAAATAGTGTAGCAAAGTATTTTTGATTGCACCATCATAAATCAAACCTTCACGAATATCTTGATCGTCTAGAATACCTTGATAGATATTCAACAGCGTCGAGTAGGAAATCACACCGTTGTAAAAGTTTTTTTCTCCTGACTGCTTGACTTTAATCCCGTTAAACAAGTTGAAAAACATCACAGCTTGCTGACTCGTATCTGCAAACAAGCTTTCCAGTTCCATTGTATCTTGAATATAAAAAGATTTTCCCTGATCACCTAGGAAACTGCGGACATAGTATTTGTCAAAAAATATCGGATAAATCTTGATATCTCGGCGCTCTCCCTTCAAAGTTCGGAGCAGTTTTTTGGACATGAAAGACAATTCCTCATCTTCATCAGTCTTGGTAATATGCAGTGTACTCATGTAAGGTGCTTGCGAAATATATGCGAAATTCCGATATCCTTGTCGATAAAGCTGACTCATTACATCTTCAAGGATTAACGGCTCAGAATAAAGACGGCTGACACTGTAATTCTCGGAAAATGTTTTCAGCATTTCGACTTGAATTTTGCTGTCGTCTAGGCGATTGATTCCGACAACTTCTCCGATTAAGCTGGCTTGTCTTTGGAAGCGGTTTTGATTACCTCTTTTTGCATCACTATCTCGGCTGGAAACAACAATAATTGCTAACTTGTCTAATTCTGGAGCTAGCTGTACATTGTCGTCGAAGCGAAACTTTTTAGGAAGTATTGAATACATCGAACTCAAACCGTTACGGATACGGAAACCATCAGGTTTTTCTCTAATCCGAAATCCTTGAGAAGTTGAGCGTTGTTTTTCACTCAAAAGATGAGACAATGTTTTGGAAAGATTAGCCATGAACTCTTCTGACGGTGAACGATGTTTCTTGTCGCCTTCGTGAAGTCTCACCATCGGAATAAACAAGTTGTTCGCAGTATTTTCTAGCAATATCTTCAAACAGATATAGGACAGCAGCAGCATGGTAAACTTATACACAAAAGTCGCCGCAGGCTGTAAACCTTTGTCACCGCTGTGTAGTCGTTTATCGTCATAGGGAAACAAAACTAATTTTGTCTGAAAATGCTTGTTGTAGATTGCTCTAGAGCGATCGGCTTTAGGTGCAGAAAGTACAGGCAAAATATCAACGCCTTTGATATTATATTCCATGCTAAAATTTTGGCGTTCATTAGTCGGGAAATACCGGACATCTTCGATGCTGATATTGACTGGTAGCTGACAAATAGATTTTTCATCGACACTAGGTTCTTTGACGGTAATATAATGAAGCGTTTGCTTATAATTTCGCTCCATAATTTCATTAAAAAATTTACCAGTCGTCAAAATATTGTCAATATCTTCTACTAGACCTAGTTTGAGGTTTACGTGTCGCGTTTCTGTGCGGCTTGGCAAAATTGTCTGCCGCTCCAGAAAGCCTTTCAGCATTCTTTTTAGATGCGTAATTTTGTGCTTTATATTAAACTGATTGAATCCTTTAATAAAGTTGCGAAAAAGCTCTTTTTTTTCCTCATCGTTAGAACCTTGCAAAACAGGCAATACTCTTTGTTCAAATATGGCGATCGGCTGATGATTGAATTCAGATTCAGGATCATAATTTTGTGCTAGTGGGTTGCTGCGGGAAGCAAACACAAAATAGTACAGCAATGCTAGTTTTAAGACTTTGCGTACAAAAGTTTCGGTATTAGAATACTCCTCAAATTCTGCTTTGTGTTCTTCACTATCTGGATTTAGCAGATTCAGATTATATTCAAATACTTCTTTTCCACCGCGCGCTTGAACTGGATTGTCAAATTTGATTTTTAGACCAAATACAAACTTACGTTCGTTACGAGAATTGTCCGTACTTTCTCCCAAGTAACCTGATACAATAGGAATAATTGGCAGTGCATCTAGGACTTCGGCTCTCGCGAAAATTTCTTTGTAATTAACTCGAATACCAGCATAATTTACCTCATAATCACCATCGGATTTATTTGGAGCGTTGATGTATTCTTCTATCAATCTGAGGCGACGAATCAAGTCTTCTAAATAGATTACGCCTACAGTATCTGTGCTGCTAGCGCGGATGTGTTCTAGCAGATATTCCAAGTAAGTAATCTTAGCTTCTTTTTGAATTTTTCCGAGAGTTTCTTTGTCTACCAGTCGGATTAATTTGTGAAAATCCGAGTCAGGATTTTTAACCATCTCATCAAGACGGTGGTTAAGGTCTTCTTTCTCACTGCTAGTCTCGGCATTTTCATTGATATAATTTTCTAAGCCCTTCTTTAGTTCTTGTTCAAAAATATCAGTGTTTCGGACGGTAACGGTCAATTTATGCAGCTTTAAAGTCGCATGGCTTCCAGCACCTCGGCTTTCTAAAGTTAGCCTTTCTTTTTCTAATGGGTGGCGGGTGCCAAAATCGTATTTGAAGCCTAACTCTTGACCGTTTCCCCGAAAAGAAGGGGAATCTAAAGGACTGATCAAATTAGCGACAAACCTCTCACTCGAGGTATTTTGAGGCAGTTTAACTTCTAAATGTTGCCGCAAACACTCTCTAATCTGTCTGACTTGACTGCCAAAATGCTCCTCAATTTCCGGCGGTAAGTTAACAGTGGCAGAATCTGCTTGACGTTCAAAAGAACCCAAGGGTTGCCGCACTTGCTTCTTGGAAACATCCGCAGCAATGGTGTCAATATCAATTAGCAAGCGGCGGCTGTCTTCTGATACGCTAAACGGGTTCTTTCCCTGCAAAGTTTCTAAAATTTTGTCCAGCAAATCGCCGTAGTCTACTGGAACTAAATCGTCATCGCCTAGTCTTAAGATGTTCACCCTGTTAACTCCTTTAAAATGCTTGAATCCACTCTTTGATTTCGTATTCTGTCCAAACCTGATTTACCCAATAGGGATCGGTTTCAACTAATTCTCGCACTTGGGCTTCGTCTGTGGCTTCGTAAATGGCGAAAACTTTAGTTAAGTCTTTGGTGGGCCCGATCGTACTTAATACACCCGATTCCTTCTGTTGAGCCAATCCAGCCAAATGAGCGTCTCGAAATGGTGCGCGTTTTTCCAGCACGTCTTCGCAGTAACTTCCCCACATTACATATTTGGTCACGGTTTTGAGCCTTGGATGAATTTGTTTAAAATTTATTGTACAATAAGTGTAGCAGGATTTAACGAATTTTTTTAGGATAAGATTGATTAACCGCAGAGGGCGCAGAGGGCGCAGAGGGAGAAGGGAAGAGTTAGGATTGTTAGATAGGAGGAGATAACTATGACTTTGTTAGACATTCGGCTGCTGACGGTTCAAGAATATGACCGGATGACGGAAATTGGTATTTTTGATGAGGATGAACGGGTAGAATTACTAGCAGGACAGATAGTAAAGATGGCAGCAAAAGGAACAGCACACGGTGCGGCGGTTAAACGGACAGAGAAGCTACTGGAAAACCGTTTGGGAGAGCGGGTTTTGGTGCGGCTGCAAGACCCGGTTCGGCTGAATAATTACTCGGAACCTGAACCGGATATTTCTGTAGTTATACCAGATCCACTTTACTATGAAGACCACCATCCAACTCCTTCAGAAATTTATTTGATTATTGAAGTTGCGGATACTACTCTGAGAACGGATTGTGGCATAAAAGCGAAAATTTATGCTGAGTCGGGGATTACTGATTATTGGGTTTTGGATGTGAATAATCGGCAACTTCATGTTTTTAGAGAACCGAGTCAAGATGGTTATCAAAGTCGGGTAATGCTGGGGGACGATGCGAGTATTTCTCCTTGGCAATTTCCTGATATTTCTTTTTGTGTGTCAGAGATGTTGCGTCCACTAAGTTATTAATGTTATGTCTGAGTTTTGAGGACTGAAGTCCTTACTACAAACCTGGGATTTAGGTTCGTAGTGAGGACTTTAGTCCTTCTTGAATGCGGACTAAAGTCCGCACTACGAACGGTTAGCTTCTTAGACTAACGCCGAATTTTTCGACTAGGATGTCGCGGACTTTTTGTTGGGCTGGTTCGACATCGGTTTCGCTGAGGGTTCGATCGCCCGATCGATAAATCAACCGAAATGCTAAACTACGTTGTCCCGCCGGTACGTTGTCCCCCCGATACTCGTCGAACAATTCCACCGAATCGAGCAAGCTACCAGCCGCCCGCTTCATCGCACTCTGCATCTCAACCACCGCCACCTCAACCGGTGCGAAAAATGCAATATCCCTGTCGGAAGCGGGGAAACTCGAATAACCCGCGAATTTGCGAGTCGAATTGCTTGATCGCCCTAATTCATCCAACAGCACAGCTAAATCTAATTGAAACACATAAACCTGTTCCGGCAAACCCTTTTCCTGCTGCAATTGCGGGTGTAACTGTCCGAAGATTCCCAACGGTTTCCCGTTTAACGATAGGGCGGCTGTGCGGCCCGGATGCAGGCGCGGATTAGACGAATCCCCCGCATATTCCACAGCCAAACCCAAGCCCTGAAACACGCTTTCCAAAACACCTTTAGCCTCAAACCAAGTCAAAGGTCGATCGCGCCCATTTTGCTGCCATTTCCACACAGTCGGGTCGCCGCCAATAATCCCCGCAACGGCATCTGCTTCTTTCTTCGCATCCCCATCTTTCCAAAAAATGCGTCCGACTTCAAAACCGTTAAGCGCGCCGTTTCCCTGCTCCAAATTGTACTGGAAAGCATCGATCAAACCCGACAGCATTTCAGTCCGCAAAGCCGAATACTCGACAAACAACGGATTCGCCAGTACAACTTGATTATCTCCCTCGGTTTTCACTAAAGAATAGTGCATCAACTCCGTCAAACCTGCCGCCCGAAAAGCCGATCGCACATTCCGTATTTGCGCGTATTCTGGAGATAGATAACCCGGTTCTGTTTCGCTGGGCAAAGTATCGCAGAAATTGTCGTAACCGTGGAGTCTCGCGACTTCTTCAATTAAGTCGATTTCCCTTTCTAAATCACGGTAGCGGTAAGCAGGGACAGTTATCGCAAAAACTCGTTCTTTTTCCGTCGCAGCAACTTCGCAGCCCAACGCTGTGAGGATATTTTTTACCTCTGCCGGTTCCAGATATGCAGAACCTCCGGTTTCTCCTCTTTTCAGTTGTCCTAACACAGAGTTTACTCGATCGAGACGCAATTCGAGCGATCGCGACCAACTCAAATCTTCCCCCGAACTCGCCGTTTTCTGCACCGTCGCAGCGCCTCCCGCCAACTGCAAAATTAGGGCAACAGCGCGATCGCACGCCGTCGTCAAGGCTGCCTGATTTACCCCCCGTTCGTAGCGGATCGATGCCTCGCTGCGGAGGCCTTGAGCGCGGGCCGAACGGCGAATCGTTGCCTGGTCAAAAATCGCTGCTTCCAAGACTAAATTTTGCGTTCCTTCGTGCACTTCCGTCTCTTCGCCGCCCATTACCCCAGCTAAAGCAACGGGTTTGTCGCTAGCAGTAATTAACAGGTTTTGAGGTTGCAAATTGCGGTTTTGTCCGTCCAATGTTTTGAAGGATTCCCCTGTTTTGGCAAAGCGCACACCGATGTTGATGTCAGAAGTGCCAGTGAAGGATTGCAGGCGATCGCGATCGAAAGCGTGCAGCGGTTGTCCCCATTCCAGTAAAATGTAATTAGTTACGTCAACCACATTACTAATCGGCCGCACTCCCGCCGCCTGCAACCGCTGCTGCAACCAAACTGGAGACGGCGCAATTTTCACTCCTGAAATTTCTGTACCGATGTAAATCGGGCAGCCTTGTAGTTCCGATATTTTTACTGCTAAACTCGAACTTTCTTTGCCTTCAATAACAACACCCTTCGCTTCAGGAATTCTCAAACTTGCGCCAGTTAGTGCCGCCACTTCCCGCGCTACGCCCACCATGCTCAAAGCATCTGCACGGTTAGCAGTTGCTGTCAAGTCTAAAATCACATCGTCTAAACCTAAAAGCGGGCGAATATCGCTGCCCAATTCGGGATTTTCTAGCTCAAAAATGTGAATCCCTGCTGACTCTTTAGATAATCCCAATTCAGCGAGAGAGCAAATCATTCCTTCGGAAGGAATGCCGCGCAATTTAGCAGGTTTAATCTTTAAATCAATTGTTGATAAAAAAGTGCCGACAACGGCGACGGGCACGTAAATATCTGCCCTGGCGTTGGGTGCGCCGCAAACAATATTCAAGGCTTCTGGTTTGCCGACATCAACTTGACAAACTCTCAATTTGTCGGCGTTGGGATGTTGTTCGCAGGCGATGATTTTGCCCAATACTACGCCGTCGGCCCACGGGCGGCGGTCTTCGATTTCTTCGACTTCAAATCCGGCCATTGTCAGGCTTTCGGCTAATTCTTCCGGGGATATGGCCACATCCACCAATTCCCGCAGCCAGTTTAGAGAAATACGCATAATTTTGTCAGTAGTTAGTTTTCAGTGCTCGGTAAGCTGTACTGCATTTAAATTGTATATTTCAATGCCCTATTAAAACTCATCAAATCCTCTCTCCCCCTCTCCCCCTCTCCCCCTCTCTCCCCCTCATTAGTCTGCGCCGGCCGGCTTCGACTGTGCAGTCTCAGAATTTATTCCAGAAAGCTTTTCGTACCACATTAGTTTAATTTTGTCAAGACGATTGTGATACATATAAGCAAAAACGAGCGCTCGCCCTTTCGGTCGATGGCTGCTGGGGGATGAGTAACATTCTCAATCTGAGAATGAGGTATGCTAGAGGCATCTAACAGCGCAAAAAGCACCTAAGTTTAGAAAGACTTTACACAAAAAAGGGCAACTTTAGCAAGTCTTTAAACTATCTTCAAGGATAATCTACCGAAAAAACTCACAGCAGCGAGATAATCAAAATAGGGAAAAGATATCGAGCTAAAAGACTTAGGTGCAATTCCAATTCGCACGCCGCAGCACGGCCCCCCAGCAACTGATAGATAAGTATTTCTAGCAGAAGCGGTCTAAGGGAATTTGTGCAGTCGAGCGATCGCTGGCAAGATCACAAAAACATAGGCAAACTCAATCAACATGAGCTACTGCGTAAATCCGGGCTGTCCCCATCCTCAAAATCCTCCTGACTCTATTCTCCAGTGTCAGACTTGCGGCGCGCGGCTATTGCTGCGCGCTCGCTACCAAGTCATTGAACCTTTAGGACAAGGAGGTTTTGGAGCTACATTTCTGGCAAAAGACATCTCTTTGCCCGGTCAACCTAGTTGCGTGGTCAAGCAACTGCGACCCAGTAGTTCGTCGCCGCGAGTTTTAGAAATGGCGCGGGAATTATTCAAGCGAGAGGCGAAAACCCTCGGCCAACTGGGCGACCACCCGCAAGTACCGAGGCTGCTAGACTATTTTGAAACCGAACAGCAATTTTACTTAGTTCAAGAGTATGTAAAAGGCTCGACTTTGAAACAAGAAGTCAAGCAATCAGGGCGTTTTAATGAGTCGGACGTTAAAAATTTTCTATTAGAAATTATGCCTGTCGTGCAATACATCCACAGCCAAGGAGTAATTCACAGAGACATTAAGCCAGCAAATATTATTCGCCGAGTTCAAGACAATCACTTGGTTCTGATTGACTTCGGAGCGGTAAAAGACCAAGTTAGCCAAACAATATTATTAGACCCCGCTGACCAAAGCGCCAACACGAAATTTTCAGTCGGCACGTTTAGTTTTGCTCCCCCAGAACAAATGGCGCTGCGGCCGATATTTGCCAGCGACATCTATGCCTTGGGCATGACTTGCTTGTATTTGCTGACAGGAAAGTCTCCCAAGGATTTAGATTTTGATGCAGTAACCGGCGAAATTGTTTGGCAGCCCCACGTTCAGTTGAGTCCAAATTTTGGGCGGATTCTCGATAAAATGCTCAAGCCGATCGTCAGTCACCGCTTTCAATCGGCAGCAGATGTCGTCAAAGCTGTGAATGGCGAATTTGAAGACGCAGACCTTTGCGACGGCTTGGCAACTCAATTCAACGGCTTTAGTCATAAAGTTGAAGAACCGACGATATTTAACGGTGACGCTACTTCCTGGCCTTCGCCCCAGACTAACACGGGTCAAGATTTGCGATCGCCAAAGCAAAGCATTCGCGGTAAAACTTCCTTCACTCAATCGGGGAATACGGGAATGCAGCCCAGAGTTTCCCGGACTCTGGCTGAGTCTGGCAGAACTTTCGGAACAGCCGCATTTTCCAACGGCAATTTAGCAGCGACAAAGGTCACGAAAGCTGTTATTAAGTGGGACAGCAACAGTTTGCGAGCGGCATATTTTAAAGGAAAACGCGATTTTGCTGACTGTGAACTGTCGGGTTTGCAATTGCCAAAAGCGCAGTTGGCGGGGGGGAATTTTTATCAGGCTAGGTTGGTGAAGGCAAATTTGCAAGCAGCGGATTTGTCGGGGGCGAATCTCGGCCACGCGAGGTTAATTAAGGCGAATTTACGATCGGCAAATTTGACAGAAGCTTATTGCAGCACTGCTAATTTTGAAGGCGCGGATTTCCGAGGTGCTGACTTGACGGGCGCTTATTTGAGCAAGGCGAATTTGCGGGGCGCGAATTTGTGCGGCGCGAATCTGACTGACGCTACAGTTACCGAGGAACAACTCGCAAGTGCAAAGACAAATTGGCTGACTACTAAGCCGGATGGTAAGCGGGGTTTTGGATTTTAATTCGTCATTAGTCATCAGTCATTGGTCATTAGTCAGTAGTTAGTAGTCATTAGTTAGTGGGTAGCTGCTACGAATAACAACAGTCAACAGTCAACAGTCAACAGTCAACAGTCAACTTCTCCCTCCCCCAGTCAGGTGATTCCTCAGGAGGAAGTTCGATCACCCCTCATCCGCCTAAATTAAAAAATAGCAATGGAGGATTCGATCGCACAAACAATGAAACTGCTCAACCGCCACACTCGACCTCTTCTGCACGCCGGCATCCTGGCCCTGGCCTACTTTGTTACCGGAAAACTTGCAGCGTCGATCCTGGGACTGGTGAAAGCCGAAGCCTCCCCGGTGTGGCCGCCCGCCGGCATTGCTCTGGCGGCCATGCTGCTGCAAGGGCGGCGGGTGTGGCCCTTCATAGCCCTCGGTTCCGTGCTGTTAAACTCTACCGCCGGTATACCCTCGGCCGTCATTGTCACATCCGCCTTTAGCGTCACCCTGCAAGCGCTGACTGGGGAGGCTGCGCTCAGTCGGAGCGGATTTTCTACTAAGCTCGATCGACTGCGAGATGTTCTGGGTTTGGTGGTGGGCGCTGCGATCGGGTCTACTTTCCTCGGTTCTACCCTCGGCAACTTGGGCGCGTGCATTTTTGGTTGGGCTCCGTGGAGCAATTTCTCTCGTAACTGGTGGACTGCGTGGCTCGGAGACGGCATGGGAATCTTGATTGTGACCCCAGTCCTGCTGACTTTGAACCACGCCGTTGAAAGTTGTAAATTTGCCAGAAAACTTAAACTTAAACCCCGGATTGTTTCAACTTTAAGCGCCGTTTTTAACTGGGAAAAATACCAATTACCAATTGCCAATTACCAATTATCAAATACTAATTGGCGGCGCACATCTAATCTGCGATTTTTAATTTCTAATTATTTAGAAATAGCGCTCTGGCTGACTCTCTTCCTCAGCGTTAGCTGGCTGGTTTTTTGCTCGAAAATACAGGCGGCGAGCGCTCTGTATCCGCTGGAGTATTTGCCTTTTCCTCTGATAGTTTGGGCCGCCCTGCGGTTTCGCCAACCAGGAGCGATTTTTGCTTATTCGATCGTCTCTTGTATCGCGATTTGGGGAACGGTGCAGGGCGGCGGCCCGTTTTTGGCTAAAAGCGATACTCTCAAACAGGCGGTTTTATTTTTACAAGCTTTTATCGGTACGATCGCCCTTGTAGCCCTGATGTTGGCTGCTGCTGTCGCTGAACGCGAGCAAGCCTTGGTGGAGGTGCACCGCACGGCCGCTCTGTTGCGCGACGCTCACGCTAGTTTAGCCAACGCTCAGCGCATCGCACTTTTGGGCAATTGGGATTTAAATTGCGTCGCCGTCAAGCCTCCTGAAAACTGTGGAGCATCCCCAGAACACCCTACAGCCAATATCGAATTGCGGTGGTCGGATGAACTTTACCGCCTCTTGGGTTTGACTCCAGGAACTGTCAAACCGACACCATCCGTTTTTTTGCAGGCGGTACATCCAGACGATCGAGAATTGGTGGCGCGATCGCAATGTCAAGCGATGTTCGATCGCCAACCCTATTGCATTAACTACCGAATTGTGATCGCCGACGGCTCCCTGCGAACAGTCTGCGAACAGTCGGCAATTAACTCTAACGTCATCGCCGCCACAGTCCAAGACGTTACCGAGCGCCACCGCGCGGAAGCTGCTTTGCGGGTGTCCTCCGATCGCGATCGTCTGCTCTCAGAAATGGCCCTGCGCATTCGCCAATCCCTCGACCTCGAAGCAATTCTCAATACTACTGTTGCCGAAGTCCGGCAATTTTTCAAGGCAGACCGCGCTTTCATCGGTATTATGGACGCGGGCGGGGCAAATCTTCCTAGCCCGGTGTACGGTAAAATTGTAGCTGAGTCTGTCGGTTCCCAATGCCGTTCTATTCTGGGGTTGGTGCTCGATGACGAGAATCACGTCGCAGACTTGAGAACTTTTTATGCCCACAACCGCGTCCGAGCTGTCTGCGATACTGCTGCGGTGCAACTGTGCGATACAGTTGCCAAATACTACCAGGACTTTCAAATTCGCGCGACTTTAAATGTGCCGATCGTCCTGGGGGATGAATTGTTCGGGATCTTGGCCGTCAACCATTGCTTCGAGCCCCGCCAGTGGCAAGAATTTGAAATTGATTTGTTAGAAAAACTCGCTACCCAAGTCGCGATCGCCCTCCAACAAGCTCAACTTTTGCAGCAGGTAAAAGAGCTGAATGCTAACTTAGAATCTCAAGTGGAGGAACGCACTCGCCAACTACAGCAAAAAATGCACGAACTGCAAGAAAGCAACCGCCTCAAAGATTTATTTTTGCACGCAGTTTCTCACAACCTCCGCACTCCCGTGATGGGAATGTTAATCCTGCTGAAAAATTTGCTCAACAAATCTCCCTGTGAATCGCTAAACGATGTTCCAGTTTCTCGATCGATTTTGCAGCGGATCGTTCAGGCCAGCGAACACCAGTTGACTATGGTTAATTCCTTGCTCGACGCTCACGCTAGCGAGGTTGAAGGTATTATTCTCAATACTGTACCGCTGCACTTGCAGTCTTTGACTTCCCGAATTGTTGCCGATTTAGAGCCGATGTTGGCAAAGAATCAAGCAACTTTGACGTTTGAAATACCGACAGATTTGCCACAAGTCCATGCCGACAGCAAACACTTGCAGCGGGTGCTACAAAATCTGCTGACTAATGCGATCAAACACAATCATCCGGGAGTTAATATAACTTTTAAAGCCGAGGTAATTGAAGTTGAAAAAACACTGATCCCTCAAGGAAATTCACAGATTTTAACATCTCTAAATAATCCCCTCGCCCGCTGTATCGCTAACCTCGCCTCTGCTGCGGGCGATCGTCCTGAAATGCTCGATACCCAGAAAAAGCAAGAAATCCGCGCCAAGTTTCACCTCGACGGCAGTTGCCAACTGTCCCGCTATCAGGGTCAAATTAGCAATATCGGCGCCAAATTGCCCAGAGTCACCGTAAAAATGGTTCGCTGTACTGTAACAGATAATGGAGTAGGAATCAGCGCCAAACAGCAAGAATCTCTGTTTGAACTTTACGTTCAAGACCCCAATAGCCGACAATTAACAGGGCTGGGTTTGGGACTGTACCTCTCCAGGCAAATTATCAAAGCTCATGGTGGCGAAATCGGTGTCGAAAGCACTCCCCGAGGCGGCTCGACTTTCTGGTTTTCGCTACCTGCTGTCAACATTTAGGGGTAAGGTGCGCACTGCGCAGCCAAAGAGTCAGTTATGAATTATCCTGGCCATAAAAAATCAATTGAGGAATTAACGGTTTATGAGGTGTGGCGCGATCGCTTCCTGCGAGATAGGCTGCGCCCTGCTGTGCGAATTGCGATCTTTTTTGCCTTCACAATCATTGTCTATCTTCTGGGCGAAGCAGTTTTCGCTCCCCGGGAGTTTAAAATTATTTATTTATACACTAGCGCTGCTGTAGAATTGGGTTTACTGACCTGTTTGGTATTACAAAAAACTGCGATCGGACAGCGCTATCCCGGTTTGCTATTTTTGGGTTTTTCCTGGTCGCTAACTGTCGTTGTACAAATTGGGTTAGCCGCCGCAAAAATCGGGGACTTACCACTTTTAACCTGGAGTTTAGCGTTTCTCACCCAAGCGACGCTGATGCCCGTCCGCTGGCGGCTCCACCTAATTTCTCAACTCGGCGTTTTGTTCTGCCACGTCGGCATAAATTTAATTTTAAATCTGAGTTTTGCTAAGTATACTGCTTTTAGGCTGAGCGGGTTTTATTTATATTTATTTTGGTTTTGTTTGATCTGCGATTTATCGGTTTATTGGTACGAATGCTTACAACGGACAGAGTTTAGTACCAGGCGCGAGTTGGAATCTGCTTACCAACAATTGGAGGCGGCGGAGGCGAAGTACCGCAGCATTTTTGAGAATGCCGGCGAGGGTATTTTTCAAAGCTCTCCCAACGGTCGCTATATTACGGCAAATCCAGCTTTGGCGCGGATTTACGGCTGCGATTCCCCGGAAGAAGTGACGGCAAAGTTTACTGATATCGAGCGGCAGTTGTATGTCGATCCGGTTCGCAGAAATGAGTTTTTGCGATCGATCGAGGAAAGCAACACAGTATCGGATTTTGAGTCACAAATTTACCGCTCAGACGGCAGTATTGTCTGGATTTCCGAAAAAGCACGGGCGGTACGAGATAGCAGCGGTTCCGTGCTTTATTATGAGGGTTTAATTCAGGATATCACGCAGCGCAAACAGGCACAAGAATCGCAGCGGCTGTTTATTCACGCTCTTTCTCACGACTTGCGCAACCCCGTGGCGGGAATGTTAATGGTGCTGAAAAATTGGCAGACGAAAACCGGGGAATCCATCGCAATTCCCCGTTCTATTTTGGTGCGGATGATTCAAGGTAGCGAGCAGCAATTGCGGTTGATCAATTCGCTGCTGGAAGTTCACGCCGGGGAATTGCGCGGTTTGATCCTGCACTGCGATCGGGTTGATTTGAGGGCAGTAGTTGAAGCTGCGGCGGCAGATTTGGAGCCTTTAATGAATGAGGCTCAAGCTACTTTTACAAATTTGTTGACCGAGGATTTGCCAGCCGTGAATGCTGATACTACTCAGTTGTGGCGAGTGTTTTCTAATTTGATTTCTAATGCTTTAAAATACAATTTGCCCGGACTGAATTTAACAGTTTCAGCGCAAGTAATAAATGCAGAAAAATTAATTATAAGTCAAAGCAAAGCGAAACAAAATATAGAGCAATTACAAATTATCAATTACCAATTCCCCATTACCGATTCCCCAACTAGCATGATTTGCTGTACGGTTGAAGATGACGGGGTGGGAATATTGCCGGAACAGTGCGAACATCTTTTTGACCTTTATGTTAGGGGTAATCAATCCCGACACTCCGTAGGTTTGGGTTTGGGTCTATATCTTTGTCGGCAAATTATTGAGGCTCACGGCGGGGAAATAGGGGTAATTAGCAGTCCCGGTGCTGGGGCAATTTTTTGGTTTACTTTGCCCCTAGCTGAAAATTATCGGTAAATTTTTTGTATGCTTAACTACATTTGATAATTGGGTTTTACCGTAGCAGCTGGGCTCCGTGCGGGTGCAGGAAAATTAGTCGATAGAACTATTGATTTTAATTTAAAAAAGTGGTATATTCACTTAAATATTTTACCGAAAAACTTTTTTTCCTACATTCAGATTTTCTTTATAAACAGCATTTAATCTAGAAAATATCTAAAACTAAATAAAATATCGATAATTTATGTTTGTCCACAAAAGCTCAGAAAATACAGCTAAAGACGATGCAGCTAAGTACGACTCAGCTAAATATAACGAGCGGTCGTTCTCAACTTTAATCCGGGCGCTACGTCTTTCCCAAGGTTACTTTTCTTTCGTTTTAGTCCATTGCAACTCGCTGGCTTTGCGGCAGGAAATACTCGATCGACTCCAAGCAACTGGCGCCCAGAAACCGCAGCCACTGTTTTTGCCAAAATCGGCGACAACTGTCTACACCACAATCGCAGCATTCGTAGACGGCGAACAGCCTCCAGCGTTAATGATCCTCGGTTTGGAGTCAGTGGAGTCGATCAATCGACTCCTGGTTTCTACCAACCTACTGTGTAGCGAATTCAGCAATAAATTCTCCTTTCCCGTCGTCTTTTGGGTAACAGATGAACTTCTGAGAAAAATCATCCGCACCGCCCCAGACTTATATAATCGCATGACGACAATTAGATTCATCAGTGATTAGTCATGGGCCAAACAGGGCATTGGCCAAACAGGTCATGGGCCAAACAGGGCATTGGGCATGGGCCAAACAGGGCATTGGGCATGGGCCAAACAGGGCATTAGTCATTGGTCATTAGTCATTGGTCATTGGTCATTGGTCATTGGTCATCAGTCAACTGCGACCGAGGGTGAGCACGTTCTTAATTGCTGAAACCCTTAATTTTCTTTCTTCTTCCTTCTTCCCTCTTCCTTCTTCCTGATGACTACTGACTAATGACTACTGACCAATGACCAATGACCAATGACTACTGACTACTGACTACTGACTACTGACTAATGACTTATTATTTAAACTCTGCTTCCCAAATCAAAACTAATTCGCGCGCCGCCGCACTTCCCTCAGCCGGAAAATCCGCCAAAAAGTCTTTATCCCCCCCCACGTCATAAGGCCCTTCCTTAAACTCCAAAATCACAGTGTCCACAGCCAAAGCTACCAATGTGTGAATAGTGCCCTCTGGAAGTTCCACGGCGCGGGTGGGCCCGACAGCGCTGACTCGCAACGATCGCAAGATTTGACCGTTTTCGTTCAAAATCAGAATACCCACTTCTCCTTGAATCACGACAAAAAACTCAAAACCGTTGACAGCAGGCGGGCGCAGGTGTCGGTGAGGGCGCACGTAAGTACCCGGTTGCAGCACGTTGACAAACCGCTGCACCTTTTCTGACAAATCGTGGAAATTGTAGTTTTGTCGCTGGCGGGGGCTGTTGCGGGATGAAGCTGTAACTTTGTCTAGCAATTCCTGCGTCAGACACTTAATCGGAGGGGGCTGCACAACAGATATCCTGTATTTAATAGTTTTTGAACAAATGGGCTAGTCTGAGATCATCTTTACCAGCATCTCTTGACATATGAAAATCGCAAATCAGGTGCGTACCACTAAGGCAATGCGTTTGTCAAGTATTTTTAGAACCAGTATTAGCTCGATCGCCCTTTGGACTATTCTAGTCTGCGCCAGTACAGTTTCTGCATCTGAAGCGAGGGCTGGGGCACTGTCGGTTCAGCAGCAATTGCCACAGGAGCAAGTTAAAGAAGAGATTCGCAATCGAGTTCAAGAAGAAGTTGACATTGCTTTCAGTCGCACTGCCCTGCTGCTGAACGGGATTATAATTGCCTTAACTTTGCTTCCGACAGCAGCCGGAGTCGGTGTTTGGTTTCTGTTGGGCAAATTGTCCAAGCAGACAACAATTGCTCGCCAAGAAATTGAAAGCCTCCATTACGATACCATCTCTCAATTAAAACTATTAATTTCCGACGCTGAAAGTATCTTAGGCGAAATTCAACACCAAAGTCACCCAGCGGATGTAGAAACAGACCTTTTATTGCCCGACGCCCAAATTCAAGAATTTGCTCCGGTTAACTACGGTAATTACCAACAGTTATTGACGGCGGCAGACTATGCCAAACAGGGAGATGCTTGTTTCTTTGAAAACCGCTACGAAGATGCGATCACAGCTTACAATCAGGCCCTGCAAATTCAGCCGGATTTAGCCGACACTTGGAACAACCGGGGAGTCGTGCTGACGAGAATGCAGCGGTATCCAGAGGCGATCGCCTCCTACGAACAAGCTACCACAATTCGCCCGACTTATCCCGACGCTTGGAACAACCGAGGCGTGGTATTGTTGGAATTGCAGAAGTACCCGGAGGCGATCGGCTGTTACGAACAAGCAATCCAAGCCAAACCCGATTATGCCGACGCTTGGAACAACCGAGGCGTTGCTTTTTCCAAAATGCAGGAGTACGAACAAGCAGTAATTTCGTACAATCAAGCCCTCAAAATCAAAAATGATTATACTGACGCTTGGAACAACCGAGGCGTTGCACTCTCCAAATTGCAAAAATACGAAGCGGCGATCGATTCTTATGAAAATGCTGCAAAAATTCGACCTGATTTTTACAGAATTTGGTATAACAAAGCCAGATGTTATGCGCTACAAGGTAAAATTGAATTAGCAATTGAAAATTTAAAGCGCGCCCTCAATCTCAATCCGAATTTGTGTAAACAGTTGGCAAAAAGTGAAGCTGATTTGGAGAAGATTCGCGAGCACGATGTATTTAAGCAGTTGATTAATTAATCGGAACTCTGTAGGGTGCGTGACTACAAATTATTTCAAATTTATCACTGGTGACTAATAAAAGTCACGCACCGAAAAATTACGCTATCTACATTCGATCTATCAATTCATCCGAAGTCACACAAAGTCTTGTGCTGTCTCGATTACTTTTGCCAATATTACACTTTTTGCAAAGAGTTTGTAGATTACTTATATCGTTAGAACCACCTTTTGAACGGGGGATAATGTGGTCAACTTCCAATAAAACTCCATCTTCTTTTGACGATCTACCACAGCTAAGACATTTCCATTTATCTCTAGCAAGTACAGCCCACCATTTACCTGCTCTCACAAAAGAATAACTGTCTAGTTCAGGTATTTCTGAAGAATCGAAATCTTCCTCATCGCTTTCTTCTGTTTCTATGTCATTTTCGGTATTTTTAAAAGCGAGATAAAATTCTTTGAATTGCTCAAGCCTATTTTCAAGCTGAGGTTCTCGTCCTTCACCAATACAAATAAATGATTCTGCTAAAGCGTATAAGAGGATGAATGCAATAATTAGTTCAGACAATCCTCGCCCTGGACTGACAGGAAAGTAGTATTTTGGTGATATCAACCTTATACCATATGCCGTTATTTCTTCAGGCACAATTGCCTTATGAAGAGGTAGAACTTCAAATTCAGGATTATAGGTCGTATGTGAAATACGTGCTACCGATAATAGTGGCCGCAAGACATTGCTATACTTAGCGATAAGTTGGGAAATTCTTGCCACGTAAGCATCATCAACGCCTTGACGAAATGGCATTAACTCAGTATGAATTGTTCCGCTAGGAAATACCTTAAACGTTAGGTAAGTGGGATGATGAAAGAATGGCTGTCCATTTCTCCTGAGAATTTTGAGCGGTTTCTCACCCCGTTTTGCAATAATTCCAATATGAACAAAGCCATAGTCTTTGTTCTCCTTTGCTTTATCTCGATGACTTGGAGAGTAGGCAAAAGTCATTCTCTCGTATGGATTCACATCGTAGACTTGCGCCACAACATCAAGGGTATAACGCAGTAACGTTTCTAGCCGAGGAAAGAAATAATTTTGCAGTGTTGAAAGCCTGGTTTTTGTGTCAGGGATATTGAAAATTTGAGTATCCCTCTTTTCAAAAATCACTTCATTAATATTGTGACTATCTTGCACGTTTCTGACTCCCTGTATTTCACGAGCTATTCAATCATATCAAATCCATTTACACTCCTTATGATATCATTTAAGATTTGACATATGTCATTGCGAGCTTTTAGCGAAGCAATCGCAATCGCTACGATATCATTCCGATGCTGCCGGAAAGGATATCACACCGATCGATAGCTTGCTAGTTTGCTGTATTCCTAACTTGTGGTGGAATTCGAGTCTATCACATATTGCGGACTAAAGTCCACACTACAAACTAATTTTAGTGCAGCCCATCGATCGGACATGATGTAATGGGTTGGGTTTCGTTCCTCAACCCAACCTACAACTACTACAAATATTTCTGCAATAGCAAACCCATTTTCTCCTTAGTTGCGGCAGGCACGTTGTCAAGCCGAGTCAGAATTGCATATTTCAAAGCTGAATGCGACTCAGAAACGGGGGGATTTTCAGTTAGTCTCCGCACTGTTTCTTGAATGGCTTTTTGGGCATTTTCGGCATTGCGGTGCAAGTTTGCAACAACCATTTCTACGGTTACGCTGTCGTGATCCTCATGCCAGCAGTCGTAGTCTGTGACTAATGCTAAAGTTGCGTAGGCAATTTCTGCTTCTCTGGCTAATTTTGCTTCCGGCAAATTGGTCATCCCGATAACTGTCGCCCCCCAACTGCGGTAAAGGTGGGATTCTGCTTTTGTGGAAAATGCGGGGCCTTCCATGCAGACGTAGGTGCCACCGCGGTGCAGGGAAACGTCGGGGAGGTTCAAGGATTCGATCGCACTTGCCAATACTTTAGCCAATTCGCCGCAAACCGGGTCGCCAAATGTAATGTGACCGACAATTCCTTCTCCGAAAAAGGTAGAAACTCGATTTTTGGTGCGATCGATAAACTGATCCGGTACTACCATATCTAAAGGTTTCGCCTCTGCTTTCAGGGAACCAACCGCCGACGCCGAGATTAAATACTCAACGCCCAAACTCTTCATTGCGTAAATATTTGCTCGATAAGGCACTTCCGAGGGCAAAAAAGTGTGGTTGCGGCCGTGTCTTGCCAGAAATGCGACCGGCGTACCGTCTAATGTTCCCACAATCGCGGCATCCGACGGCGAACCAAAAGGTGTATCGATTTTCACCTCTTCAATATCCTTGAGGGCCTCCATTTTATACAAACCGCTACCGCCGATAATTCCGATCTTTGCCTGTGCCATTTTGACCCTCTGCTGGAGTTTTACAAGAGTGATTCTATCTGGCCATCGTTAAGTTGGCGTAAAGATAAGTCAATTACCCACCACGCTCGCGGAGTACCGCAGAGCGTGGGGGCTTGTATCTAATTGCGCGTGCGAGATGCAATCGCTTTTACGAGCTCGCATTCCTCCCGCCGCCAACCGAGGCGGTATGGTGGGGGAATCCTGCTGTTCTAGTTGAATATTTCCTGAAAATAGTTACTCAACATACAGCGGTTCTCAAGCGTGGTGAGGATAGCCCTATGCCCTATGCCCTATGCCCTATGCCCTATGCCCTATGCCCTATGCCCTATGCCGTTCGCGTACCTGATCTTTCTGAGAAAGGCTATACACTATATTGTCACTCAAAAAATGTGATTTCAATCACAATCTAACTTCACTAAATCTTTAAAAATAAAGGTACAGAGTTCTGCTATGTACTTTTAGAGTGTTAAGACCATGACAGTCAGTTCTGCTACCGTCCCTAAAGTCTCTGTGGAGGCGATCGCCCAGCGAATCTTTGCCTTCCGCCAAATTACCCCCCTCGACAGACAACTGCTTCACTCAGCATTCCTCGACGGGCTCGACAAAAAGGATCATTTTCACATTGACAGAGTGTGTCAGGGCATCCAAAACGGATTGATTCTGGTTGTGGAATAACTTGGCTGCACTATCTCTTGCTAGACGAAGAGGTTGTTCTAAAATTTGTGTTTGAGTCTGTATCTGCTGGAACTAAGTTCGGGCAGTATTTTATTATGTTTGGGCGCGCGAGCAATATTCACATCTATCTCAAGTTTGAATTTTGAAGATAAATTCAAACTTGAGATCTTGAAAGCTCAGCAGCAAATCGCTGTATTCCCGATCGCCTTTAGAAAAATTTTAGATATTTTTAACACAAAATTTATCATAAATATGCTGTCTAAAGATTTGACAATTATTTACATTTTCGGATTAAAAATCCACACTCATTTACATTTTATTGCTAAAAATTGGTCAAAATTTAAGGAGATATTATAACTTCGATAATCTCAACTTAACCTAGTTCCATCAAAGTAAGAGGGAGTCAATTATTAGCAGAGCGCCATTGAATGTCAATGGTGTTTTTACGGCTAAATTTGGCATAAATTTACCCAATAATTAGGAACTAGATCAGTGAGAAATGTCATCATTTTTGTTGCAGACGGGCTCCGTCCTGATTCTGTAAATCCTACTGACGCGCCCACACTCTTCAACCTGCGCCAGCAAGGGGTAAACTTCACCAACAGCCACGCGCTATTTCCCACCTTTACAACACCCAACGCATCGGCGATCGCCACGGGACACTACCTAGGCGATACAGGTGACTTCAGCAACACCATCTATGCAGGATTTCCCGTCCCCGGAGCAGCCGGCAGCGTCACCCCATTCATCGAAAATAACGCCGTCCTCGCCGACATCGACGAAAAATTCCCCGGAAACGGCTTCTTAGACGAAGAATCCCTGCTCGCATTCGCCAGACAAAACGGCTACAGCACAGCAGCCGTCGGCAAACTCGGCCCCATCTTAATTCAAGATGTCACCCAAGGCAATCGAGTTAACGGCACAGTCCCTCCTCCGACCACCATTATCATCGACGACACCACCGGCAAAACAGGCGGTGTCCCCCTCAACGCCGACATTACCAAAGCGCTGACCACAGCGGGTTTGCCCGTCGTCACCCCCGATCGCGGAGCCAACGGCACCAGCGGCACCAACACCACAGCCGGAACCTTGGTGGCTAACAATTCCCAGCAGCAATTCTTTGCCGACGCTACTACCAAAGCAGTTTTACCCCTATTTAAAGACAAAGCCCAGCCTTTCGCCTTAGTCTACTGGTCGCGCGACCCCGACGGCACCCAGCACAACCAAGGCGACAGCCTCAACAGCCTCACCCCCGGCATCAACGGCCCGACCTCCAAAGCAGCCGTCAAAGATGCCGACAACAACCTCAAACAACTGCTAGATTACCTGCAAGCCAGCGGTCAAGCCGACAATACCGATGTTTTCGTCACGGCCGACCACGGATTTTCGACAATCAGCAAATCTGCCGTAGACGCAGCCGGAACCAAAACCACCAGCTACGCGGCATCGCTCAATTATGCGGGCGTGAACACCGGCTTTTTGCCCAAAGGATTTGTGGCAATTGACCTAGCACGCGCCTTAAATTTGCCGCTGTACGACCCCGACACTGCCCTCGTACCCCTGAGCGGTGGCAACGTCACGTACACTCCCGTCGATGCTACCCAAGGTCAACTGCCGAAATCCGGCAACGGTTTGATCGGCGGTACGGGAAAAGTCACAAACTCCCAGACAGACGCCAAAGTCGTAGTCGCAGCCAACGGCGGCTCGGATTTAATTTACATTCCCAATAACGACCCGGCCGTTGCTCAACAAGTAGTCAACGTGCTGGCGCAGCAGGATTACATCAGCGGGATTTTTGCCGATACTCAAACCCTCGGCCCGATCGCCGGAACCTTGCCTTTATCGTCGATCGGACTGCAAGGATCTGCAAAAACCCCAGTTCCGTCGATCGTCGTCAACTTCCGCACCTTTGCTACCGACGCCAGCAAACCGGCCGGCAGCCAAGTAGAAATTGCCGATACTGGCTTGCAGCAGGGACAGGGAATGCACGGCAGTTTCGGCCGCGGCGATACTTTTAATAACATGGTGGCGATCGGGCCAGACTTTAAAAAAGGCTTTACAGATACCGCCCCAGTTAGCAATGCCGACCTAGCGCCGACACTGGCGAAAATTTTGGGCTTCCAACTTCCCAGCACCGGCGACTTGAAAGGCCGCGTGATCGAAGAAGCTTTAACCGGCGGGCCTAGCACCGTATCTTCTACTGCTGGAACCCTCCGGTCAAGTGCGGCGACTAACGGCGCGCAGACAGTTTTAAACTACCAGCAGGTAGGCAACACCCGCTATTTTGACACTGCTGGATTTCTGGGGCGCACCGTGGGTCTGACAGCTTTCGCAGCAGTCGCTCCGGCATTCCCCACGCCTAGTTCGACGGGATTTGTGAAAAGTTTGTCATTTTTGGGAGAAGCGGCTTTCCCGGCGCGCACAGTTACAGTAGACGGGACGCTGTTGGGCGGGCTTTCCGGGATTACTTACGACGCGATAAATAACCGTTACTACGCTATTTCGGACGATCGCGGTAGTGCGCCCAACGAACCGGGACAGGCTCCACGCTTCTATACAATGAGTGTGGATTTGACAGGTGGGACGCTGGACAACAATAAGGTGAAGTTTACCGGAGTCACAGCCCTACGAAAACCAGACGGCTCAACTTTTGCGCCGCTGAGTACGGATACCGAAGGCATCGGTGTCACCGGAAAAGGTACGGTGTATATTTCCTCGGAGGGGGAAGTTAGCGGCACGAATACCATCCGGGTAGCACCGTTTATTAAAGAGTTTTCCTTAGCAAACGGCCAGCAAGTGGGAACTCTCCCAATTCCGTCGAAGTTTCTCCCAGACTCGGCGACAGCAGCTTCGCAGACAAAGGGAACTTATGACAATTTGGCGTTTGAAAGTGTGGCGGTGACGCCTAACGGCAAAACTCTGGTGTCGGCGAGCGAGAATGCTTTGGCTCAAGATGGGCCGAGGGGTACGGCTAGCAGCGGCAGTCGATCGCGCATTGTCAAATTTAACTTAGCATCGGGAGTAGCTGGCAAGGAATTTCTCTATCAAACTGACGCGGTGGCGGTGGCGCCCAATCCGGCGACGGGTTTTGCGACGGCGGGTTTGGTGGATTTGTTGGCTTTGGACAATACGGGGAATCACCTTTTGGCTTTGGAGCGATCGTATTCGTCGGGCGTAGCGGGCACGGGAAACACTATTAAGCTGTACGAAGTGAATCTGGATGGCGCGACCAATATTAAGGGTACTGACAGCCTTAACGCTTTGTCTGCGAGTCAGCTTGCTAGCATTCAACCGGCTCAAAAACAACTGCTGCTAAATTTTGACAAGCTGAATCTGCCGTCAGGGTTAGATAATGTCGAGGGTTTGACTTTCGGGCCGACTCTTGCGGATGGCCGTCGCTCTTTGGTTTTGGTGAGCGACGACAACTTTAGCCCGGGGAATGCTGCGACAACACCGGCGCAGCCGCGTTCTTTTACTCAAGTTTTGGCTTTTGCGGTGGATGTGGGTAGTTCTGCGACGCGGGCGGCGGCTGGTATCGATCTGGTTACGGGTTCGAGTTTGAGCGGAGTACCAGATTTTCTCACAGACGGAGGTTCGCAGGGAGTGACTCAGGGAAGCGACAATCTAATTCTGGCCGCGAGTACCGATTTGTTTGGTTCAGGAGCAAGCTCTTTGTCTCCTGTGCCAAGTTTGCCGGATGTGCAAGCAGGTGCGAACAATGCGATATTAGATGCGATCGCATCTAAAACGAGTTCGCAGGCTGAGTCTAATTCGTTCTTTGGGGCTGTGACCGGCGATTCACAGCCAGTAGGTTTAGCTCTTTAATACCGTTAACTTTTGCATCGGAACTATTTAGCTGTAGGGGTACGCGCCTGCGAGAAATCTTGAAATCAGGACTTACACATTAATGCCAAAGAAACCGGGTTTTTTACCTAATCTGTGGACTACAACAAAGGATTTTCGTAAAAAACCCGGTTTCTGACCCCCCGTGCATAAGTCCTATAAATTTAAACCAAGACTATTTACACTCACGCACCTCCCCAATGATTGAATAATTTCGGAGTATTTCATAGGTGTCATACCAATTTTCAAAACTTGTGCAGTCGTAGAGTGCGTCGCTCTCAAAAATGCCTTGCATCAAGCATTAAAATTCAGCAGCCAAAAGCCAGTATAAGTCATCCCAGTATCATCCGGTTGTACCAACAAAAAATGCAATCCTTGACTCGATTGCTTGCGCTGTTGGTAAACTTCCGCCGCCGCTTTTACTTCGCTATCTTCAAAAGTAGCGACAACCCACCTATCTGCTAACCCAGCTTCCAATATCAATCCGTCGGGAGCTCCGGCGATATAATTCAATGCGAAGGGTTTGGCATCCTGAAGCCATCTAGCCAAGCGCATCGACTGGCGCCCGCCGTCAATCACCACTCCGGGCACGGGGACTGTTGAGGCTAGGCCCAAGTTCAGCGGTAACAGCGATTCGGGCATTTCCAATATTGGGAGGGGAAGCCCTGAGAAAGCTTCTGCGATGTCGCCGGCGGGTAGGGAAGCAAAACGCCAGCCGTCGCCCCAGAGGTTTTCGGGTAGGGGGACAGGTGGTGGAGTGTCAAGGGCGATCGCCCGATAAGCTTCACCTGTATAATTAGGCAAACTGGAATATTCTTGGGCGCGTTGTTGCAGCAGGGTTTTCAGAGCCGAAGTGCGCCGAGTCGCTTCTACTTTGACACCCAAAACTTTGCCCGCAGCTTCGATTAAGCCGAGAGACTGAGGTCTAAATACTTGAATGATGTCGGGCAAATTATGAATTTTAGCTTGCTGCTGCAACTGGGCGGCTAACCAATTAGAGTTTGCTTCCGACTGGCGGCAAACAGCGCTAAATTGAAAAGTCTGTGCCCAGTCGCAGATGAGGAGTTCCCACAATGGTTTGCCGGTTTCGTCTCGGAGAGGGCGGCGGTAGAAATCGGCTTGCCAAATACGCATGGGAATTAAAAAATAAAGTCAACTTGACTCGATTATTTTAATCTGGTTTCGATGCGCGATCGGGATTTAGGGGTTTTCTTGCGAGGGCTTACGTTGTACCGTCGTTTCAAGCCCTACGTCGGGAAAATGGGTTTTCCCGCTTTAGCAATCCTGCGATTATCGATCCGCGATCTGGTTTCAATCCCTAGTAGGGGTTTATGGGTTTTCCCGCAGCCAATCCAGCAGCATAGCATTGCTAGTGCCACGTTTCAATCCCTAGTAGGGGTTTATGGGTTTTCCCGCGAGACTACAAAATTGTCACACGTATTTTTTACTCGTTTCAATCCCTAGTAGGGGTTTATGGGTTTTCCCGCCGCCGGTGTTTGAAGCGGTTGCTGTATTTGGTTTTCAAGGTTCATTTCCGGTACTCTGCTCTCAAAGTACCATTTCAGCCTTCAGTCTGTCAATACGCAATTTTTCATATAGCCTTCAAATTCTTATCTGGTATGGGTTTTAGCGATCGCGGGCATCGTTTTTTTGACCTATTGGCATCAAACCCTTGCAGCGTCTGTATTACAGCCTCAAAATTCAACACGCCAATTTTTACACTTACTGACTCCCGCATTTTAAAACAAAAATCTAGTTTGATCGCCCAATCCAACCAAACCCACACCCTCAATCCTACCCTTTCCTGCAAACAAACGAGGCTATCATAAATAAACTGTCAACCTTTATCATTGTCGCTGCATTTACCATGAACCCTGCCCTCACTCAATTTGGCACCCAAATGTCCCAACTCACAGGAGTTCGGGCAATTATGAAAGATATTATTGAAACACTCAGAGCCGGCAACGGGCAGGAATTTATCAACTTAAGCGCCGGAAATCCCGTGATATTGCCGCAAGTCGAGCAGTTGTGGCGCGATTGCACTGCGGAACTTTTGGCCAGCCCAGAATACGGCGAAGTCGTTTGTCGCTACGGTTCCAGCCAAGGTTATCAGCCGTTTATCGATGCAGTATTGGCCGATTTTAACCAACGTTACAATCTCAATTTGACCGATCGCAATATCCTAATTACTCCGGGAAGTCAATCAATCTACTTCTACGCAGCCAACGCTTTCGGCGGCTACACTGCACCACAAACAGACGTGAACGATCCAAAATCTCAAATCCGCAACCTAAAATCGATCGTCCTTCCGCTGAGCCCTGACTACACCGGTTACGGCGGCGTCAGCTTAATTCCCGAAGCAGTCATCGCCTGCAAACCCACCCTAGATATCGATACAGCCACCCACCGATTCAAATATCGCCCGGATTTCAGCCAACTGTCCATCGATGAAACCACCGGTTGCGTCATCTTTTCCCGCCCCTGCAACCCCACGGGAAACGTCCTTACCGACGACGAAGTTAAGAAAATCGCCGATTTAGCAGCCGCTTTCGACGCGCCCGTGTTAGTCGATTCCGCCTACGGGCCTCCCTTCCCCGCTTTGAATTTTACCGAAATGACGCCGATTTTCGGTGGCAATATTGTGCACTGCATGAGTTTGTCGAAAGCCGGATTACCCGGTGAAAGAATCGGAATTGCGATCGGCGATGAAGGCATCATTAAAACATTAGAATCTTTTCAGACCAATATGTGCATTCATTCGCCCAGATACGGACAGGCGATCGCAACTAGGGCCATTGCGAGCGGCGCACTAGCCGACATTTCCCTCAACGTAATTCGCCCGTACTATCAAAGCAAATTTGCGATCGTTGAAGCAACTCTAGAACACGCAATGCCGAAGGATTTACCCTGGTTCTTGCATCGAGGCGAAGGAGCAATCTTTGCCTGGTTGTGGCTCAAAGATTTGCCAATGACTGATTGGGAAATGTATCAAGAATTGAAGAAAGTCGGCGTAATTGTGGTGCCGGGAAGTTCTTTCTTCCCCGGTTTGCGGGAAGATTGGCAGCACAAGCACGAGTGTTTGCGCATCAGTTTGACTGCCACAAATGATGAGATTGAAACTGCGATGAAACGCTTGGCTCAACTGGTGAAAAAAGTTTATCGCTCGGCAGTCATTTAGTAATACCATTTTCGACGAGGTTTGTAGTGAGGACTTTAGTCCTCGGATGGATGCGGACTAAAGTCCTCACTACAAACCAGTGAGGACTTTAGTCCTCGGATGGATGCGGACTAAAGTCCTCACTACAAACCTGATGGATGCGGACTAAAGTCCTCACTACAAACCTGTCAACTGTTAAAGAACTTTGTGAGTGTGTTCGTGCTGTTTCACATTGTCTTCTGTGCGAATCACGCGCTCGGTGTTGAGCACTCTTTTGCGTTCTAATGAATAACTAAAGTCGTTGCGAACTGTTCCTTGGGGAATGTGTACTTGAGCTTCGGGGCGGATTTTGTAAGTGCGGGCTGCGGCGATCGCCCGAAAGCCGAATTCTTCGCTAAACTGAGCTTCTGCGGGGAATTCCGGCATCCTCTTGGGTGATTCGCCGTCGAGCACTGATCCTAAAGTTGTCCCCCAAGCCATTTCATAGGATGTGGGAATTCCTTTGACAATTGCTTCCAAAGCTGCTGAGGGGATAGGTTCAATTACTTTTACTTGATGGACTTCGCCTTCTTCTTTGATGAAGCAAGTGGCCAAACCCACTGCTATGTAGTCGTCGGTGCCGAGTTCGGGTGCGCTGGGATAAACTGTTGCAGTTGTCATAAAAATCTTGTGAGTAGGAGTTAAAAATTGGGTGCGAAAAATCCAGCGATTTTTAGATGTATGATTTGAGATTTTTTCTACGGATATTTCTGGGGGATTTTACCTAAAAAATCTCAAACAGACTGTTCTAATATCTAACATTGTTGGGTTAAGCTCCCAAGAGCCGATCGCGCCAGTTGGTCGATCGTACCACATTAAGGTAACTGCCGGATAATTCGGCAAGGATTCCCCGCAGCCACCACGTTGGCGGGAATATCTTTGACAACAACACTGCCTGCGCCGATCGTGCTATTGTCGCCAATAGTGACTCCAGGGCAAATAATACTGCCGCCGCCAATCCAAACATTATTGCCAATATTAATCTCAGCGGCGAGTTCTCTGCCGGAAAGTCTAATATCCGGGTCTGTGGGGTGAGAAGCGGTGTAAATTTGGACGTTGGGCCCGCACAGCAAATTTTCCCCGATGTTAACTCGATTGCAGTCGAGAATCACGCAACCAAAATTTATGTACAATCCGTTTCCAGCATAAATATTGCTGCCGTAGTCGCAGTAAAAAGGCTGCTCGATTTCAACTTTTGGCCCGACTGCGCCGAACAATTCCGTGAGAATTGCTAACCGTTTCTCGGGTTCGTCTTCGTGGGTAGAATTGTAGATTCTAGCGAGGCGGCGGGCGCGCTGGCGTTCGGCAATTAATTGCTCATCCGCAGCTAAATATAATTCGCCGGCGAGCATTTTTTGTTTTTCGGTTTTTTCCATAATAATCGGCCGTAATAATCGGCCGTAATAATCGGCCGGAATCATCGGCGGAATCATCGGCGGAATAAGATAAGACGGCGGTTGAAACCGCGTCTACACAAACAATGTCCGCCGGACGCCGACGGTCGAAAATAAGGTAATCTTAACCCAATACGCGATTGATAAGACAGCGGTTTCAACCGCGAGCGTCTTCTTCAACCCTTGGCAATGCGGGTTTTGCTTGTATAGACGCGGTTTCAACCGCCCGGTATTCTTGATTCTGCAAACAAACAGCTAAATCCAGATTGGTTAATTGCTCAAAAGCGCGATTGATCGATCCTCGTCCGCGCAAAAAGCCAGTATTGGCAGCGGGGCAGATATATTGCAGAGTAGACTGAGAAAATCGATCGATAATTGACTGAACGCTGTTAATTTGCCTGGGCCAGTGAAAAGTTTTTGCCGTTCTCTGCGGTACTGGAGCGCCTTCGCGGTTGGGGAGCAAGTGTCTGCCACTAAACAGCACTCCACCACTACCACTATCATAAAGGCAAGAGGAACCCGGAGAGTGGCCGGGAGTCCACAATGCTGTGATGCGATCGCTCACAGCCAATTCTCGCTCAAAAACCGTCACCTGCAATCCCGGGAGCAAATAAGCTTCCTGTTCTTGAATCAGGATATCGCAGCCCGTGGCTTCCTGAATCTCCCGCGCCTTGGCGATAGCGCCGCGGTGGGTGAGAAACAGCAAGCGCACACCGCCGCGCGAATCCAAAAAGGTTTGGTTGATCTCATTCCAAGCAGGACAATCCACCAGGATGTTCGATTCGTTTTCTACAATGAAATAAGCTGTCGCACCCAGGGTATCCCGGTTAGGCGCGAAAGCAAAGGTATTAGCCAGCACGAGTCTGGGCTGTTTGGACACTGAACTCTGTTGTTTCAAGGAACTATTGAGAGGCATGGAATAAATATTATGTTCTTTTTACTATGGTTGTTTGTATTGGGACTGATATCTTACTATTTATTGCAGAGCAGCATCAGCCGCATCACGCGAACTCCGATATGGCTGCTGTGGCTGGTAATGATGGCGCCGGCGCTGATTTGGAGCGGTTGGGTTTTAGCTAACGGCGCCAAAAAAACAGCACCGCCGGAGTTGGTAATTATACCTTTTTTGGTTTGCCCTGTTTTGTACTGGTTTTTGGTGCAGTTGGGCCGCAAGGAAATAACCCCCGAAACCCAAACGCAGGTAGCAGGCGATGCGACTGAACCGGCAAAGCCAAAACCGCCCCTGCGCCCGATCGATGCAGCGGAAGAAGCGAGTTTGCGCGATTGTTTTCCTTGGTCAATTTACTTTTTGCGCGATTTGGAATTTCGGCCGCAGGCTGTAATTTGTCGCGGACAGTTGCGGACGAATCCGGAGGCGGCTTATCAGGCGGTTCGGGAGAATGTGGAGCAGCATTTTGGCGATCGCTTTTTAGTCATATTTCAAAATAGCTTGAGCGGTCAACCTTTTTTTGCCATAGTTCCCAATCCCAGCCGCCAATTAGGGGAAAGTCCGGTCAAAACAGCATCTGTAACTCGACCATTTTTTGCCTTAGCTTTGGTGCTGATTACGGTGTTTACCACTACGATTGTCGGCGCGCAAATTGCCGGAGTTACTGAAAAAGTTTTGCAGTCTAACCCGTCTGTCTTGCTCCAGGGTTTGCCTTATTCGCTGGCTCTCATTGCAATTTTGGGATGTCACGAATCCGGTCACTATTTAGCTGCCAGATTCTACAAAATTCGCACGACTTTGCCTTATTTTATTCCGGTTCCTTTTTTCTTGGGAACTTTTGGCGCTTTCATTCAAATGCGGAGTCCAATTCCCAACCGCCGAGCTTTATTTGACATCAGTATTGCCGGCCCGCTTGCGGGTTTAGTGGCGACAGTGCCGTTGTTGATTTGGGGTTTGGCTCGTTCGACAATTGTACCGCTGTCTGACAAGTCGGGAATGTTGAATTTTGATTCTTTTAGTCCGAAGTTTTCGCTGCTGATGACTTTGTTGAGCAAGTTAACTTTGGGCGGCGCTTTCAATGCGGAAACTGCGATTAATTTGCATCCGGTAGCAGTCGCTGGTTATTTGGGTTTGATCGTGACGGCGTTTAATTTGATGCCTGTGGGTCAATTCGACGGCGGACACATTGTACACGCGATGTTCGGCCAGCGTGCGAGTATGGCGATCGGGCAAGTTGCTAGACTTTGTATGTTGCTGCTTTCTTTTTTGGAACAGGGTTTGCTACTATGGGCAATTATTTTGTTTTTGACGCCGCTAAACGACGAACCGGCGTTGAATGATGTTAGCGAATTGGATAATCGCCGTGATTTTTTGGGGTTGCTGGCGATCGGGCTTTTGTTGATTATTTTGTTGCCGGCTCCCAAGATACTCGTTCAGTGGTTAAATGTTTAGAAGTCATTAGTCATTAGTCATTAGTCATCAGTTATCAGTCATCACGAAGAAGGAAGAAGCAAGAAGCAAGAATGAAGAAGTCATTAGTTATCAGTCATAAATTATCAGTCATCAGGAAGAAGGAAGAGGGAAGAGGGATTTAATTATCGTCGCGAGAGACGGAATAAAAGACGGTTCACAAATTATGCAATGGTTGCTATATTAGGACTTACACAGGGGGGGGTTATAAACCCGGTTTCTGACTAGATACTTCGCTAGCAAACCAAGATTTATCGCAGAAACCGGGTTTCTTTGGTGTAACTTTTGCATCCAAGCGAGTTGGGGGTTTTTCAACTTGATTTATATCTCCAAGTGATGTTTGTTTCCACCGACTTATCTGAGAAATATGTCCTACAAATCCTTCACTTTCCAACAATTAAAAGATCTGTTTGGATTGGAGCTATCACTCAGTCCGATTTTATCGAGTGCCAAGGTTATTCCTTTAGAACCCTCCGAATGGCTGTGGAAAACCCTCGAAATTAGTTCTAACAATGCGGTGACAACTGCAAAAGAACGTTCGCAACGGATTATTTCTCCTATTTTGTTAGAGTGTAGAGAAAAAAATAACCGACAATTTTCTATCTTTTCCGGTTGGTCATTTGATGTAGATTTTTCTCGGGGATTGCATGGAGAATGCGACTTTCTGCTGTCTGGCGTGCCCTTGGATTTTGAAATTAAAGTTCCGTTTTTTGCAGTCAGAGAAACGAAAGGCGGAGAAATAGAATCTTGTCTGCCGCAGTGTGCCGCACAAATGGTGGCAGCTCAGCTATTTAATGAAGGCCAACAAAATTCAATATCTACTGTATTTGGCTGCGTCACTACTGGCGTTGTCTGGCGGTTTCTTAAATTAGAAGGAAATAATTTAATTATTGATGATGATGTTTATTATCTCGATAATCTTCCTCTGATTTTAGGGGTTTTGCAAAAAATCGTTAATTTATACCAATAATCTAACGACTATAATAAAATAGGTTTGTAGTGAGGACGACCGTTCTCATGAATTGATGAGGATTCTCCGTCTTTACTGCGAACCTAATTAATTTTTTTGAGCGCAAATCAAATAATATAGCTGTGCTAAGGATCGCACTTACTCCCGAACAAACAGCGCTAATTCCAGTCGATCGCGCTTCTGTGGCGGCAAATTGGACTTTCGATCGCACCAGTTGATCGCCCGCCAAAAATTCATTTTGACAGCGAAACTTTGCTCCACGCTTTATGTCAGCCAGCAGTCGAATTTGCAGACAAGTTCAGCGTATACTCGGATCGCGGCGTGCTGCTACCGACAAAAATCGGTGAAGTTGCGCCGCAGTCTGGAGAAGCTTTATGGCTGCGGCGCAGAAAATAATGCCGAAGTGGGGCGAGTTTTGTTTCAGGCGATCGGCTATCGGAAAAGTTGTCAAGAATTGCCCGCAATAGAATTGGATACTTGGCAAGAATATACTTTGTGGCAAATCAATAATCAGGTTGATGTAGAGCCAATTTATTTGTTAAAGATGACTTGTCCGAGTACGGGATACATTCACGCTTTGCGAGTGGCGCCACAAGTGCGATCCTCGAAGAGGGCTTCGCTAACGGCATCAGCAGCGATTAGTTGGGTAAATTGGGGAATCGAACCTGGAGATTTTGCAGTGCAAAGTTGATGGTATCGGGAGCATTTGTGCGCCAGTTTTGGTACTGCATCGTCTTCGCTTGCTTGCCGATATTATCTTTTCTGTGGCGGGAAGTAGCGCTCCCGCGATAAAAATATTTTTACAAAAACCTGCGACTCACATTCGTATAACTTGCTACTATTAGATCGTTAAAACAACTTTATTCCCAAAGAAATAGTCCTAATTGTATTGACCCCAGCCTGGGCTAGATCGTTATAATATTGGACATCCTGTACTCAAATAAAAACTAGCTATGAATATTTTTATACTCTCTTCACGGGCTTTATCTTCCCATGTTTCCTGGGACCCGGTTTTTGAATTAGAAAATATTCTGGTACGAACCTGCAACGCACAACTTTTGATACCATCAGCCCGTCACTGGCTGGAGCGATCGGAGAAAATGCCGCCACTTGCTAATCGAATCGTGCGTAAAGCTATCAAGTCTACTACAGGTTTCTATAAGTTAGATTCATTACCTGAACTGTCGAACCAGCCCAATGTTTTGCTGACTGTTGGCCTCTCAGGCTCAAATCTGGAGCTGCTATCGAGCATACCTAACTGGCGCCAGCGTTTTGATGTGGTGATCGGTTATGTATTCGATGCCTGGGATACAAACAGTTACTCAAAAAATGTCTATAATTTAGATCGTTTATTCGTGCCGCTGCCCGAAGTTATAGATGAACTCACCCAACAGTTTAATATACCAGTATCGCTGCTGCCTTTTGGTGCAGATGTTCTCGCTCAAGGTTCGTGTCAAGTCAAACGTTCCATCGATGTAACCAGCTTCGGGCGGATACCCGCACAGTATCACAATGCTTTCTTCAATAAATTCAATCAACCGGGTTCTGACCAAATTTACTATAAATCGACACCCCGCACGGGAGAAGTGTATCCCAAATTGCCTTACGAACAGCGACAAGATGAGGAGGATACTCTGCTGCTATTTCATATGCTGAGAAATAGCAAGATTACCTTAGCATTTGATACTCTCTATCCTGGTATGCGTAAGTTTCCTTACTCGTTTGTTACGTTGCGGTGGTTTTACGGGGCTGCGACTGGTGGCGCGATTGTTGGTAAACGTCCCACTACGCCTCTAATGGATGAGTTGTTTGATTGGGAAGATGCAACTATAGAATTGCCGGAAAGTCCCCAAAAAAGTGTGGAATTAATTGCAGAACTTTTACAGGATACGAAGCGCCTTCAGTCTATATACAAACGCAACTATGTCGAGAGTTTAGCTCGTCACGATTGGAGATATCGAATTCAGAGTATGCTGGAAAAAGTTGATGTTCCCCTACCTCACCAGCTACGGGAAGAATTGTTGGAACTAAAAATGCTTCATCACAAGTTGGTCGCAAAGGAGCTAGCTGTCAAAAAATAAAAGCGATAGATGTGAAGAGGATGACGCTGAACTTTGCGGTGAATCGCTCGCTGATTTTCCGTAATAGTTTATTGGCGCCGAATTACTGAACGGAGTAGAGATGACTTAGTTTTTTGTATGAGGAGAAGCAAGTTGATAATTTGAAAACCCAGCGAGTCTTTGTACGGAATTTTACACTGATTGGTATTAATAAACAAAAAATCACAGGTATCCATGTCAGGCAACAAATATGAAAATGGGAGGCAGACAAAACCCAATCTTTTTAATCGCTTGACAATTGTGTTAACTTCTTCAGCGCTAATAGAACCGGGAACAAAATCGTGAAACTCGATAGTGATTTGCTTGGTATTGCAGAATGAATAGAGCCGATACCCGTACGGAATCAATGGTTTGATTCGGGTTATGCAACCCAACGACGGAGCTCGGGGGGCAAGCTGTCAACTGTCCACTGTCGAGCGGTCAACTGCTATATCTCTTCGCTAAATTGACCGACATTTGCCCCTAAATAGATAACTAAAGACTGAGAGTCTATTAATTTGGTATAAATAGTATGAGTTTTAAGATTGGTCAATCCTGAATGCTTTTGCCAGAAGTCGATAGATTTTACTAAAAAATTATAAAGTGTCATGGCTGAACCCATAAATCATAGTTTATAAATATAAGGTATGGTGTGTGCTGGAGTAAACTCGAAAAATTAATTAATTGTAACAACACCTTGGTAGGATATAGGCAGCTACAGTCCCACATCTTAAATCTAAAACCTCAAATCGACATGAGCCAGCATCCAGACCGCATTGCGCCTCACGGCGGCATCCTGGTCAACCGCATTGCCACGCTAGACCAAAGACAAGAATTTTTCGACAAAGCAGAAGTGTTGCCGCGAGTCCAGCTTTCGGATCGATCGATCTCCGACCTGCAAATGATCGCGATCGGCGCCATGAGTCCCCTCAAAGGGTTCATGAACGAAGCTGATTATCGATCGGTCGTTAAAGAAATGCGCCTTTCCAACGGCCTCCCTTGGTCGGTTCCCATCACCCTCTCCGTCAGCGAAGCAGTCGCCGACACCCTCGCAGAAGGCAATTTAGTGCGCCTCGACTCGCCGGCGGGCGAATTTGTCGGGCTCTTGGAGCTCGCAGAAAAATACCGCTACAGCAAAGAAGAAGAAGCCCTCAACGTCTACCGCACCGACGACCTCAAACACCCGGGCGTCCAAGTAGTAGACAAATCCGGGCCAGTGAACCTCGCAGGCGACGTTTGGCTGCTGGAACGCGAACTAGATGTCCGGTTTCCCCAATACCAAATTGACCCGGCGAAATCGAGACTGCTGTTCAAAGAAAAAGGATGGAAAACCATAGTCGGTTTCCAAACCCGAAACCCCATTCACCGGGCGCACGAATACATCCAAAAATGCGCCTTAGAAACAGTAGACGGCTTGTTCCTGCACCCGCTAGTCGGGACGACTAAAGATGACGACATCCCCGCTGACGTGCGGATGCGCTGCTACTCCATTCTTCTAGAAAAATACTATCCAAAAGAGCGCGTAATTTTGGCAATTAATCCGGCGGCCATGCGCTACGCCGGGCCCAGAGAAGCAATTTTTCATGCTTTGATTCGCAAAAACTACGGCTGCACTCACTTTATTGTGGGGCGCGATCACGCTGGAGTTGGCGATTATTACGGCACTTACGATGCCCAATACATTTTTGACGAATTTGAGCCGGGAGAACTGGGAATTGTGCCGATGAAATTCGAGCACGCTTTCTATTGCACGCTGACGGAACAAATGGCTACAACTAAAACAAGTCCCAGCACTCCCGAACAGCGGGTGCATTTGTCGGGAACCAAAGTTCGGGAAATGCTGCGCGCTGGAAAGTTGCCGCCGCCGCAGTTTTCCCGGCCGGAAGTCGCCGCCGAATTGGCTAAGGCCATGAATATTTTCAATTACGAGATTTAAATCTTGAACCTTGATGTGGGCGGCATTCTGAATAGTTTTGAATTTTGAGTTTTGAGTTTTGAGTTTTAAACTTGAGTCCGGGACTCACGGGCGCGTCGAAACCGGGTTTTTTACCAAAAATACCTGCTTAAAACCCTCCATTTCGGTTAAAAAACCCGGTTTCTTTGTTCGGAGTGCGTCCAGGAGTCAACTGAAAACTCAAAAGTTAAAACTAAAAAATTCTCTTAATACTAAACACTCACAATCTAATTAAATCCCCGAAAATTATTGAGGGGAATTTAACTTAAAATTCCCACCTGAAAATTCAAAGCTATTTAAAAATGGGACTGAAGCGGCGGGAATTTTTGCAGCAAGCTGGCCGGGTGCTGGCCACCATCGGAATCAGCGAGGCTTTGTGGCTGCGGTTGGGCGATCGCTACCTCCAAGCGATCGCCCAGCCGACAGCCCGCAAATTGGCTTTGTTGGTAGGCGTTGACAAATATCCAGACTCGCCCCTGCGCGGCTGCGTCACGGATGTGGAATTGCAGCGGGAACTGCTGATCTATCGCTTTGGGTTTGCGCCGTCGGACATTCTGACTTTGACTGACGCTCAAGCTACGAGGGAAAATATCGAGACGGCTTTTGTGACTCACTTGACTCAACAAGCAAAACCCGGTGATGCGGTAGTGTTTCACTTCAGCGGCTGCGGTAGCCGAGTCAGTTCGATCGAGTCTCCCGGAAAAATGCAAAACAGTTTGGTGCCGGCGGATGACGTTTTGCCGCCCACCGCAAACGGCTCTGTGAATGATATTTTAGAGGAAACGCTACTGCATTTGGTGCGATCGCTCGCGACAGAAAATGCGATCGCCATCCTCGACACCAGCTATTCCTATCCGGGTTACCCAAAAAACGGCAACTTTCGCATTCGCTGCCGCCCCCGCGCCACCGTCGGGCAGCCAAGCCTCGCAGAATTAACGTTTGCTGAAGGTCTCAAGTCCCGCCCAAATCTGCGATCGGCGGCCGCCGTACTTACCGCGGCCGCGAGTTCCCAATTCGCCGCCGAACAAGAGTGGAACGGATTTAGCGCCGGTTTGTTTACCTATGCCCTCACTCAAACTCTGTGGTGGGCAACTCCCGCTAACAGCTTCAGCATCAGTTTCAGCCGCGCCGCCGGTCAAGTCGAGCAAATGGCGGGGTTATCGCAGCAACCGCAAATTCGCAATTACGATTTAACAGCCGCGCCGGCGGTGAATTTTGGCAGTTTAATCTTGAATTCCCCTAGTGCTGACGGCGCTGTGACGGCGGTGGAAGACGGCGGCAAAACTGTGCAGTTGTGGCTGGGCGGGTTGTCGCCCGGGGTTTTGGAGTCCGCAGGGGGATCGGTGTTTGCTGTGGATTCCTCCGAGGGCGTGAAGCTGTTGCTGCGGGGACGCACTGGCCTCTCTGCTAAAGCCCAAGTTTTAGACGGGATCGATCGCACCGACGCGCAACTGGCAGCCGGCGAATTGGTGAGGGAACAAATTCGGGTATTGCCGCGAAACATCGGTTTGACAGTAGCTTTGGACTCGGGTTTGGAACGCATCGAGCGGGTGGACGCCACCAGTGCTTTCGCGACTGTGCCACAAGTTTCGGCTGTAGGGAAGGAGCAAGCTGCTGACTTTCGGTTCGGCAGAGTCCCGGAAACGATTGTGGCTCAAACTCAAGAGGCCCCTCAGCCTGCTTTGTATCAAGGCCGCTACGGTTTGTTTTCTTTGGGTCAAATACTGATTCCCGATACCGAGGGCGACGGGGGAGAAGCAGTCAAGGTGGCGGTGCAGCGGTTGACTCCGCAGTTGAAAGCGCTGCTGGCGGCGAAGTTGCTGCGGCTGACTGCTAATGAGGAGTCTTCGCGGCTGAAGGTGCGGGCTGTTTTGGCAACTCTGGTGCCACAAGCTCGGGCGGTGGCGCAGCGTTCGCCGGTGCGGGCCGGCGGTGATTACCGCCTCGAACCCCTGAGCGTGGAAAGCGAGAAGTCGGCAAAGTTCGATCTACTAAGCGTGCAGAACGGGAGCCGAATTCAGTACCGGTTGTATAACGATGGCGATCGCCCGGTTTACTTTGCGGTGTTTTGCTCGGACAGCGCGGGACGGCTCTCTGCGATCGGCGCTGAGGGCAAAGACTCTGAGTCCTGGAAGTCGCGGGCGATCGCCCCTGGGGAGAATTTGAGCGTGCCGGCGGCTGGGGCTTTGGGATGGGCGGTATCTGGGGCGATCGGACTGGCGGTAGCTCGAATTATATTTAGTGAGAGTCCCTTCGCTCAAACTCTGGCGGCAATAGAAATGCAGCAAGCAAGGGATGCCGTGTCCGTGGTGCTGTCGAATCCTTTAAATGTAGCGCGGGCAGTGCTGGAAGATTTGCACGCGGCTAGCATACCGAGTGTGCAGAAAGTGGGGATATCGACGGACGATTTGGCTTTGGATGTAGGTGTTTGGGCAACTTTAAGTTTTGTTTATCGAGTAGTTTAATTTGAGGAGCGCCAAGGTTTTCTGCCGCCTATAATCCGCCTCTCTCCTAGTCCGAAATCGAGCTTCAATTCCAACTCCGTAAATGCCTAACTTCTGATATTGGCGATCGATCGCAAATAGGAACTTTTACAGGATTGATGAAATCTCAAATACCGAGGGAGGCATGATGGTGGCGATTTTATCGGAAAAGAGAAGTATTTTTGCTGATTTCGCTCGGCAACAGCTATGGCAGTGGACAGTTGACAGTTGACCGCTCGACAGTTGCATAACCCGAATCAAATCATTGATGCAGTACGGGTATTGACAGTTGACCGCTCGACAGTTGACAGTTGACCGCTCGACAGTGGATCTGGGACAGTTACATAACGGGAATCAAACCATTGATGCTTGACCATAAAGAATTGGTTTAAAGCCTCCACCTGATCGGGATAAATTAAAAAAAAACTATTCATTACTCCAATCCTCGGACTTATGATTGTCAAGTGCTGTCAACTGTCCACTGTCAACTGTCAACTGAATGAACGTCATCTACCCTCAAACGCCAGCCTTTGAGCTTTGGTTAGAAAGTCACCCCAGACAGGGCTAGCAGTGTGTGTGTACCTTAGCCGATGATCGGACAAAAGCCAAACATCTCAACCTAGGGCGGCCCCCCAGCACCTTACTTAATTCACATAATTCACATAAATTATTGACGGCTCTTAATAAAAGGCTTAAGTTGTTGATAAAATGTTTTAATTTATCAAAAACATGGTATAATCTTTTTCTAGTTTAACAAGATGAGCCAGCCAGCGGAAAAAATCCAAAGCTCCCCGCAATTATTGAATGCTAGTAGTTTCAGACTAATGGCAGGCGGGCGAGTTCATCGCAGGTGAGCTGATAATTTCAATCTCACACATTGGTCAAACCATGCGAAGCTTTGCGAAAGTGAAGTTGTGGAAATTAACGGGAATATTGCCAGCGGGATTTAAGGGCGAACACCATCTTCGCTATAAAGCTGCGCTGTTAATTTTGGGTGTAACAATTTTGGTGGCTAGCATCGCTGCTTGTATCAGCTATCAAAGCGTGCGCCGCTTGATTGTCCGCAATTTAGAGCGAAATGCTTTGTTAGAAGTTAAGGAGTGCGGTAACAATATCGATCGCTGGATTGGTACTAGAAAGGCTGAGATAGAAATCCTCGCCAACACTCCTCCGGTGCGATCGATGAAATGGTCAGTGGCAGAGCCTTATTTAAAATCGGAAGTAAATCGACTGCAAGAATTCCTGCATTTAGCATTAATTGAACCCGATGGTTCTTATTTCACTACAAAAGTCGGCAGAGCTTTGATAAATGTCAGCGATCGCCAACACTTCAAAAAGGCAATGGCGGGACAAGTCTATGTTTCAGATCCTACCATTTCTCGCACGCTCAGACAACAACGTATTGTTCCCATTTCGGCTCCGGTGTGGTCAAATTCGGCAAAGTCTATTGATAAAACAGTCAAAAAGCCGATCGGAGTAATGAACGGCGTCATTAGCATCGATCGAATTGCCGAAGTAGTAGGAAAGCTGGAATATGGGGCTGGAACTTACGCTTTTGTTCTCAATTCTCAAGGAGTGCCGATTGTCCATCCCGACGCTCGGTTAATGGGAAATATCGACAAAGCAGCTCCCAGTCTTTTAGAGTCAGCAGATACTAATTTGGCGAATGTAGCCCGAGAGATGATT
The DNA here is from genome assembly GCA_025362325.1 of Cyanobacteriota bacterium. Lineage (GTDB taxonomy): Bacteria > Cyanobacteriota > Cyanobacteriia > Cyanobacteriales > Microcoleaceae > Microcoleus. The sequence goes on from JANYGO010000123.1 coordinate 66,125, forward strand.
TATCAAAAAACGGCCATTTTGCAGACTGAAATTAACGATGCCAAAGTTTATGTGGCCTATCTTCCTTTAGAACAAGCTGAATGGTCGATCGCCCTGGTAATTCCCCGCGACAATATCGAGAAAGAACTGCTCCCCTTAAATATATTAGCAGCCACCGCCGCCGTACTTGCCGCCACAGCTATTTTGGCAGCAATTCTGGCACTGAAGCTGTTTGCTGAAAGCTGCATTCGCACTCGCACAGAAGCCCTTCTGCACCGCTTGACCGGTCGGATTCGCGCTTGCTTGGGGCTCGATCACATCCTGCAAACTACAGTAGACGAACTCGGTACTTTGCTCAAGCTCGATCGAGCAATTTTCGGGTGGTACGATCCCCGACAAGATACTGTAGAATTTTGCTGGGAATATTGCCGGCAAGGTTTACCGGGGCGCTTGGGAATCTTCGGCGCCCAAACAGGGCCCTGTGGAGATTTAGCTGCACGGCTTCATCGGTGCGAAACGATACTTCTCAAGAAAACCTGCACCCCCGATGCCACAGCGTCTCAGGAGTCCGTCCATCTCGAACTCACAGACAGCCACTACGCAGCAGTACCCCTACTGACTCAGACTAATCGGTTGGGATATCTGTTCGCCAGTGCAAATCGGCGGTTTGCGACTCCCGACGAGGTGGAAGTTTTGGAAGCAATTGCAGACTCGCTGGCGATCGCAATTTCCCAATCCCAACTCCAGGGGCAAATTCAAGAACAACTCAAACTTTTGGAAGAAGTATTAGCCAAACTCAGAAGAACCGAAGAGCATTTAGTACAAAGCGAAAAAATGACAATTGTCGGTCAACTCGCCGCCGGAATTGCCCAGGAAATTAACAACCCGATTAACTTTATATACGCCCGCCTGATTCACGTCAACGATTATATCAAAGATTTGCTCAATATACTTCACCTCTATCGCCAACAATATCCCCAGCCTGTGCCGCAAATTTCCAAAAAATTAGAGAGCTTCGACCTAGATTTTATCAGCCAAGACTTCCCGCAAATTCTCACCTCTCTCAAAATAGGAACCGATGGCATTCGCCAGATAGTCCTGGCGTTGCGGAACATTTCACTTCCAGACGAAGCCAACAAAAAACGCGCCAACATTCACGAAAGCATCGACAATATTCTGCTGTTGCTCGCTCACAAGCTAGAGCCAAAAATCTTAGTAGTCAAGGAGTACAGCAACCTGCCGCCAATTTTATGTTATCCCGGTCAACTGAGCCAAGTCTTCGCTAATATCCTCAGCAATGCTATTGATGCTGTTAACAGTATTGACAAAACTCACCAAATTATTACAATTAAAACACATATTGTCGAGCATTCTACAGGCAGGTTTATTGCAGTATCCATCGCCCACAACGGCTCCCGAATTCCGCTGGAAATTCAAGACAGAATATTTGACCCATTTTACCATACTAAATCTTTGAAAAATCTTACAGGATTGGGGCTGTCGGTTTGCTATAAAATTATTGTAGAGTTGCACGGTGGTCGCCTGACAGTTCAATCTCAGGTGCCATCTCAGACTTTATCTCAAACTAGCATCGGTGCTGAGTTTATAGTACAATTGCCGATATTTTGATGGAAACTGTTAACAGTCGATCGAGCGTGGTGAATGATGAATGCTTTGGTCTTCATATTAGTCCGCGTCGGCGGAGGAAAGTTGGTCTAGGACGATCGATTTCAATCGCCCAGTTTTTATTTCAATTCATCCAAACATTAACTGGTAGTTGATAACTCTCGCTCCTAATACAGGTAAGCGCGGATTTTTTCAACCCTCGCCAATTGTGAAAAAAATATGATAATAAAATGAATGAATTATGATAAAAATGTAACTTTATCAAAGTTTAGTGTAAAGTAAAACAGTCAAGAGAAATACTTTACCTATAACATCTAACAGTTTACAAAAATGGATGCAGCCACTACCGTTTTCCTTTCCTTGGGACTAGCAGCAGATGCTTTTGCTGTTGCTGTTTCTAGCGGTTTAGCAATCAAACACATGAAGGTCAATAAAGCTTTAAAAATCGCCTTATTTTTTGGCGGCTTTCAAGCTGTGATGCCCATAATCGGATGGTTGGCAGGTCTGAGTTTTAGTTCTTGGATAACACCGATCGACCATTGGATAGCTTTTGGGCTTTTGAGTTTCATTGGCGGTAAAATGATTTACGAATCGCTGCAAAGCAAAGAATGTGAGAAAAAGTTCAATCCCTTAGATACGGGGACTTTGATAACACTTTCGGTAGCAACTAGCTTAGATGCCTTGGCCGTGGGCATTGGATTTGCAGTGCTAAAAACTTCGATCGGCCCAGTCGTTAGTGCGATCGGCTTTATTACTTTCCTTGTAGTATTTGCTGGCGTGTTTATCGGTCACAAGTGCGGAGACTTATTTGGAAATAAAATAGAGTTCCTCGGAGGAGTAATTTTGATTATTATTGGAACCAATACCTTATTTTCGCATTTAACAGAAGGGGCATCAGTCATTAGTCATTAGTCAGCAGTCATTGTTTGCTGTGCAAACAGTGACATCAGCAGTCTTTACCTCCAATTCCCAATTCTCCATTCCCAATTCCCCAAAAATGCTATAACAGCAATATTGCATTATAAGGATAAAAATTATGTGCTAAAACTTTACGGCCCAGGTCGCAGCAGGGCCTCAATTGTCAAGTGGTATCTCGAAGAAATAGCGATTCCTTACGAATTTGTCATGCTGGATATGCAGGCAGGGGAACACTTGCAGCCAGAGTTTCTTGAAATTAACCCGATCGGCAAAGTACCGGCAATTGTTGACGGAGATTTTAAACTTTGGGAATCCGGCGCAATTTTGCTGTATTTAGCTCAAAAATATGGTAAAATGCCCGAAACTTTGGAGCAGCAAGCTCAAGTTGTGCAGTGGGTGATCTTTGCTAACGCCACCCTGGGGCCGGGAATATTTGTCGAAGCTAGTCGCGATCGCGAAACCCCGAAAATGTTAGAACCGTTAAATCGCATCTTCGAGAAACAGCAGTTTTTAATGGGCGATGAATTCGGTGTGGCCGACGCAGCAGTCGGGTCAATGTTGGCCTACATTCCGATGATGCTAAAACTTGACCTCAGTGCTTATCCGGCTGTGGTAGATTACATCAAGCGGATTTCGGAAAGACCGGCATTTAAAAGTGCGATCGGCGGGAGTTGAAAGAAGTTCGGCAACCGATTTTTTAACGGATGTAATGGATATAGGACTGGTGCGCTGCAAACTAAGAAACCGGGTTTTTAACCGAGATCCAAGGTTTTAGTCAAGTATTGGGTTAAAAACCCGGTTTCTCGCCACCCCTGCGCAAGTCTCAAGAAACCGGGTTTTGCACCGAGATTGAGGGTTTTAGTCAAGTATTTGGTTAAAAACCCGGTTTCTGGCCACCCCTGCGTCCAGGAATACGATTGAAGGAAGAAACAAAAATTAACACCTAAAAACAGGGGCAATTGGTGAATTGCCCCTGATTTTTAATGAAATCAAACTTATCTGAACCCGACAGCGGCTTGCCAGACAAAAGCCAGCAGCAAGAAAAACACGGGAATCACTGGCAAAACATTAACCAAAGGGTCAAAGATCGCATAAGCCTCGGGCAGTTTAGCCAACAGTAATGCAGCTTCCATGAATCAACCTACCTATCCAACACAATTTTCATAATTGTCGCATATCTTAAACCAAGGCAATCACGATCTATCGACACTCGGTGTCAGCCAGTGGGCAAACTCTTCCGTAAATCGATCGGCCAAAATCGCCTCCCGCATCCTCCCAGTAAAGCGAATCAACTCCGTGACGTTGTGCAGCGCCAGCAAAGTATAGCTGAGTGCTTCCTTAGCCCGCGCCAAATGGGCTAAATAAGCCCGACTGAATTTTTGGCAGGTATAGCAAGGACAAGACTCATCTAGGGGAGCAAAATCCTCCCGAAACCTAGCATTTTTCAAATTCCAGCGTTCCCCACGCACAAAAGCCGTCCCGTGGCGGCCGAGCCGAGTTGGAATCACGCAATCAAACATATCTACGCCACTCGCCACAGCCAGCGCCATTTCCCGATAGGTACCAATTCCCATCAAATAACGGGGCTTATTTGCCGGCAACAGCGGCGCAGTAACTCTCACAATCTCTGCGATCAAATCCCCCGATTCCCCAACGCTAACACCGCCGATCGCATAACCGGGCAAATCTAAGTCTACCAATTGGTTAGCAGCGCGCGATCGCAAATCGGGGAAAACGCCCCCCTGCACGATGCCGAACAAAGCTTGATCCGGGCGCGAGTGAGCCTGCATACAGCGTTGCAGCCAGCGGTAAGTGCGATTTGTCGCCGCCTCCACCTCGTCCCGCGTCGCTGGGTAGGGCGGACACTCGTCAAAGGCCATAATCACATCAGCGCCTAACTCGTTCTGAATCTCGATCGATTTTTCCGGCGTTAAATTAATGATGCGGCCGTCGCGGGGAGCTCGAAAAGTCACCCCATTCTCAGAGATAGTCCGCATTTGGCTCAAGCTAAACACCTGAAAGCCGCCCGAATCCGTCAGAATCGGGCCCGGCCAAGCCATAAATTTGTGCAATCCGCCCGCGCCTGCGACAATCCGTTCCCCCGGCTGCAAGTGCAAGTGATAAGTATTTGCCAAAACCATTTGAGAACCCGCGTCCTCAAGATGTGCCGGGGTCAAGGTTTTGACATTAGCCAGCGTCCCCACGGGCATAAATTTAGGCGTTTCCACAACACCGTGGGGAGTGCTAAAAACCCCTGCACGCGCTTGGGTATGGCTGCAATTAGCTTCACATTTAAAAGAAAATCTCGCGTTGTCTTCAGTCATTAGTCCCCGACGATCGTTAACCGCTACTGGGCAGTCGTTGTTATCTAACCTATTCTTATTGAGATTGAGACAAAAAACTCACAACCGATGACTAATGACTGACGATTAAAATAGGGAATCATCCTCATCCAATTGCAGATCCCAGTTCCCTGAGAGTACCTGATCGACCACTGCATCCAAAGCCGCAGCATTTAAATTTCGGGCGACTTGCTCTTGCAAAGGGGTGGACAGGGGAATTAACCGCAACAGCCGTCCGTCTTGGATCAGGTCAAAATAAGCACCATCGACCGGGGACTGTTTCAGTTCTAGGTAATCAAAACTATACACGTTCAAATAAAGCGCATGGTTGGCAATCAGGGTAGAACGCTCGGGGTTGGCGAAGACTTCGAGCACATAACCTTCCCCTTCGCTGTAAATCTTGCCATCTTGTATGTGAAGGTAGCGGACACGTCCTAAATCAAACAGCAATCTTTTGATATCGCGCTTGTTGACGACAATGCCTGTATCGATGATGCAAGGAGCAACTACCCTGTTATTAAATTGGTCGTGACTCATGGAGCAAAAGCCTCTGTTGTAATATGTTCCCGTCTTGGAAATCAGGGAGTTAGCTAGAATTCTTGGTTCGGGAAACGCGGATCTTGAGTTTAGCCTTTTTAGATAGGGATCTTGGGGATCGCTGCCTGCCGAGGTTTTCCGGGGAAAACAGCGAGCGGCAGGAGGAAGGCCCGCTCCAAACGACTAAGGTGTTACAGTTCCAATTCTGGCACAAGCTAATGGATTGACAACTGCATACGAGATGAAAAACTTTCTATCTTATGGTGGATGATAAATTGGTTCGCTCTACGATCGACTTTTTCCGGAATCAAGGCGCTGCCATCGCAGCCGCGGTCGCTTTTTATACTTGTTTGCCGGTGCCGCTGTCTTGGACTTTGGAGTTTCGGGGCATTGCTCGCTTGGCACCGGCGATCGGGCTTTTGATTGGCGGGATGCTGGGACTGGCGGATCTTGGGTTGCAGTTGTTGGGTATGCCGGCTCTGACTCGATCGGCCTTGGTGGTAGTCTCGGGCATCGCCGTGACTGGCGGGCTGCACCTAGACGGGGCAATGGACGCGGCGGACGGGCTGGCTGTACCCGACCCGGTGCGCCGACTGGAAGTCATGCGGGACAGCGTTACAGGGGCTTTTGGGGCGATGGCTGCGATCGCGATCGTCCTACTCAAAACTGCGGCGCTCTCGGACTTGAGTAACTATCGGTGGCTGGCTTTGATGGGTGTGGCGGGTTGGGGCAGGTGGGGCCAATTGGTGGCGATCGCCCGCTATCCCTATCTACGGGCCGAGGGTAAGGGAGCTTTTCATAAAGAATCGATTTATTCTCCTTTTGATTTTATCCCGGGAGTGCTGTTGTTGCTAAGTTTGAGCGTGCTGCAAGTTGTCTTGGAGGGCGATCGGTGGCTGTTGGCGGTGGGGATGGCTTTGGGGGGAAGTGCGATCGGAATTTTTGCCGGAGCCTGGTTTAACCACCGTTTAGGCGGCCACACGGGCGATACTTACGGTGCTGTAGTCGAGTGGACGGAGGCTTTGTTGTTATGTCTTTTGGCGGCTTTGGAAGGGTGAAGATAATTCGGCGATTGAAATCGCTACTACACAAACGAAGTCTGCCTCCGCAGACTAAGAGGTGAAAATCCGAACTCGACTTTGATATTTTCTATCCTGTCTGCCTTCAATTGCCACGCTAGATTAGATACAGCAAACCTCAAACTTTTAAGAAAGCTATGGGATATTTAATTGGCGCAATCGTCCTGGGAATGTTAATTTGGGCCGGGTTCGAGATTGTCCAAACCATCCGCAACTGGGAATCCAATCCCACAGAAACTACCAGCAAAATTCAGGCTGATATGATCAAAGAAACATATCGCGGTCAATTGGGGGGTCAGGCATTGGACGGAGGGAGTCAGGTTGTCCTACAAGCTATCCAAGCCAGTCACTGCGCCACTGAAGCAGCTTGCGAAGCTTCCCCCAACGCGATAGTCCATGTCGTAGAAGGCTTGTTGCACGTGGTGCATCATTAAAATTGCGATGGGAGCATCCCATTTTTGCAAATATATCCGTAGGGGCGAAGCATTGCGGCAGTAAGTCTCTGCTTATAACTAATAAATTATCTGCCGTCAGGTGCTTCGCCCTACAAAATTGAGATGCACCCATTGCGATCGGGTAAAAAACATAATAACCACTGGTAGAATGAATGGAAAATGCAACTGCAAATTTTCCATTCATTCTCAATTCTTACGCTTTCGGCTCAACCCAAACCGTCATCCCTTCAACCCTCAAACCTTTGCCGCGAGTGCCGCAATATTGACCGTTAGCAGTAACAGGAGTATCACCCACATTCTGGATATGAGCCGTATAAAATACGTCGTACTTATCAGCTTCCGGCCCAGTCAGCCGCGCGGCAAATCCCTCAATGCGCTTAGCTTTGCCCCGGAAACCGGCCAACTCCCCTTCCGAGATCCAAGCAGTATCGCCAACTCCTTCAACGTGAGCCATGTACTGCAAATTTAAACCGGCTGCGGGAGGCTCTATTTTAATTTGAAATCCTTCGACGCGACGCCCTTGAGCCTTTGTACCAGCATATTCTCGATCGCTAAAAGTTCGATCGCCAATTCCTTGAATATGCGCCAACACTTTTAAACCCACAGGCGCCGCAGCTTGGGCACTCGCAGACGGCGCGATCCAAACTTTGATGCCCTCAATTCTCAAAGCTTTGCCACGAGTGCCGCAATAATCGCCGTTGGAGGACACATCGGTGTCGCCGATATTCTGAATGTGAGCGGTATAAAATACGTCGTACTTATCAGCTTGCGGCCCGCTCAATCGCACTGCAAATCCTTCAATTCGTTTCGCTTGACCCCGAAAACCTGCCAATTCTCCATCGCTAATCCAAGGAGTATCGCCAACACCTTCGACGTGAGCCATGTACTCGACTGTTAAGCCGGCAATTGGTGGCTCGATATTAATTCCAAATCCTTCGACGCGCCGCCCTTGAGCTTTCGTACCGGCGTATTCTTGAGCACCGAAAGTTCGATCGCCAATTCCCTGAATGTGCGCCAAAACTTTCAATCCCAAACCGCCCTCTACTGGCGCTTGTTGAATCTCCCGAGGTGCCCCAAAGATAATGTTGCCGGAGCCGGTTGTTTGCAGGGATTTGGGTACTTCCACGCTGGGAACGATAATCACCTCGTGCATGGGTGCCGAAGGTGCGGGGGATTCCAAAATTTGGATTTGTGGTGCAACTGTAACTTGTTTCGGTGCGACATTTCCCGACGGGATGATAATCACTTCTGGCAGAGGTTGGGCGCTGATTTTTGGTTCGGTTGCTGTTTTAACTGCGGGTTCGACTTTAGGCGGTGCTGCTTTTACCATCTGCGTAATGGTTAATTTGCCTCTGGAAATGGCGACGGCTATTTGTTTGCCAAAAGCGGCGCTGACTGTTTCTTCGAGGATTACCCACTGTTCGTCGTCGAGTTTGTCTTGCTGTTCCACTAGGGCGAGGACTGCTGCAACTGGGTGTTTGCCGCCCAATAAGGATTCTGCGTCGGAGTGCAGTTGAGTTGCGGTTGATTCGGAAATGGCGCGGTACAGTTCGCGGGCTTTGCCATGTACTGATTGTAAGGGCGCGAAGTCGCTTTGTTCGCGGTGGGCGATCGCCAATACTCGATCGAGCACTTTCAAAGCTGCGTCGCGAATTTCTGCTTTACCTGCGGAAGTTGCGACAGTCTCGACTAAGTTTTGAATATTTTTGAGGGAAGTAATTTCCCCCGGCGCGAGGGCAGATTTGTTGAGTTCGAGAGCTTTTTTTTGGACTTCTGCAAAGTTGCGGCTGTAGGCGGCGGTTTCTTGCAGTAAGCTGTCGGAAGGAGGAAGGCCGGAGTCTTGCAGTTGTTTGGCTGCTTGGGAGAGGCGAGAGGCTAAATTACCATAAGTTTCCGATAATCTGGCTATTTGTTGTAGCAAATCGTTATGTGGTGCTTCCATAGGTCTTGCAGTAAATATTTAACTTGCTGATTATAGACGGAGAGCGTCTTCTGAAGGTATAAGCCGGTAGTCATTGGTCATTGGTCATCAGTCATCAGTCATCAGTGATTAGTCAAGGACTTACGCATGGACGATCGCAGAAACCGGGTTTTTCACCTTTTCGGCGGGCTGTAACGAAGTAGAGGCCTAAAAAAACCCGGTTTCTCGCCACCTGTGCGTCAGTCGGCACGTCAGTCAGAAGCAAGATTTTCCCACTCAGTCTTTTTCCCACCCTCCTCTTCCCCCACTCCTCCTCGCCCGCGTGATCCCCGTCACACCCGTGCAAATACGCAGTCACACTCTGCGAGTCCGGCTGTCACGACCAGCCCCTAAAAATGTCACACAAATAGAGCAATAGCCGTCACTGCGGAGTCAGTTAAAACGGTTGATACTGACGCTATTCAAGTAATAAAACCGAGAAATGTTATGGTACTGATTCGCGAAATCGCCCAACAAGCTCTCACCGTAGGTTATCTAACTATTGAAGCCGAAAATGAACTGCGGCAGATGTTAACTAATACCAAGTATGACTTGGAAGACTTAAATGCCTTTATGACTTTGCAACTAGCAGCTATGTCCGGTTTGGTTAAACAAGAGTCTCGCGAGCTCAAAGAATTTGAAATCTTTGGCGAGACCGCCTCGCTCAATTCCTATTAATGATTAGTCAGCTTTCTCTCCATTCAATTTTAGTAAGGAACATTTAGATCGTGATGATTCGTGAAGTTGTACAACAAGCCATTGCGACTGGATATCTAAGTTTGGCAGCGGAGAATGAAATGCAGCACAATTTTTCCTCATCGAAGTGCGATTTGGAAGATTTAAATGCTTTTATGAGCTTGCAGTTAGCTGCGATGGCGGGTCGCGTCCGGCAAGAGTCTTTGGAATCGATAAATTTGCCCAAGAATTATGGAAAAATTTAATCAGCTTTCTTTATTGATCGGGCTGGATATATATTAATTGTATGCCAGAAAATAAAGTGAGATGATAATTTAATTGACCGCTAATTTATTTAAATTCATGCTAATTGATTAACGATAATTGGCATGAAACAGCTAATGTTATGTCACCTCGCTCGACCGCAATTAAATTGGTTCGTGGTGAGGACTAAAGTCCTCCCTCATAAAACTTTGAGGACTAAAGTCCTCACTACAAACGTTATAACCGTTATTTTACCAGACATTATATAATCGAGACTATTTCCGACGACTCCGACGCTCCAATAGTTTAATTACTTTCAGAACAAACAGCGACATGAAAGCGCCAATTAATGCAAGTTGCCACAAGCCGCATCCTGCCGCAGTTCCTAACGCTGCTGATACCCAAATAGCAGCGGCAGACGTGAGCCCGTGAACTTCAGCTTTGCCTACTTCCTGCTGACATTCCCGCAGGATTTCTCCGCCTCCCAAAAACCCAACTCCGGCAGCAATTCCTTGAATTACGCGCCCGATCGCATCTCGTGCATTTTCATTGTTACCTATTGCCAGCGGTATTAAAACAAACAGTGCAGAACCCATACTTACGAGCATATGAGTTCTCAAACCCGCTGGTTTGTGTCTGAGTTGGCGCTCCCATCCAATCATTCCGCCAACAAACATGGCTAGGCATAATCTTAAGAGTATGCCCAGCCAATTATCAGGAGACCACAAGTTAGCGATCGACAATGTTTTACTGCAAATAACTCATCGGAAGATTCCAATACTACCGCAGCACGATGTCCGATCGCAATCTCACTGATAAATCTTGTTCCGGGCGAATCACGATCACGTCAACACTGCGCCGTCCCAACAATACGCCAGCTAAAGCGCCGATCCCAGCGCCGCCCAATACTTCTTCGGTGGCGATCGCCTTGTCGCCGGTAACGCCTGCTAGCGCTGCTGCTGCTGCTGCACCCAATGCTGCACCAGACGCGATCGAACCTGTACCGGCACCTTTTTGAACTCTTTCGGTTCTGGTAATAACTCCCGAATTTCCGTCAATCCGATAGCGTTGGCGGCGGCTGACAATTAACTCTGTGGCAACAAATTGAGTGCCCACTTGATTGCCCCTTTTTACAGGTCGCAATTCCCCGACAATCTGGCTACCTGCGGGGATTAATACTCTGCCTTGAGCTGTGCGGATGTCTCGCGCTACTGTTAATGTTAAAGGTGCAGTTTCATCGGGGGTAACAACAATTTTGTCTTTTTCATAGCTGACTGGAATTACACTGCCCGCTGGAATTCGGATGCTATCAAATTGTGAAATTCGTTGTTGAGCTGATGCGGGAGCTGCTACCACTAACGGCGCGCTGGTTGCAACTGTAATGCCCGCTGCGAGGATTGCTGCTGTTGCCGTTAGCGCAGCCCTCGGAGAGGATCGCCATTTTTGAGAAGTAATCATATAATTTGTCTCCTGGGTTCGGTTTTGTTTTACTTAGGAATGTACTACTACTAAATCTGTTTCTGGTTTCGCATTCATTTGATGTTTTTATTATGCCATGCTGGAATTCTGCAAGTTGGGAAGATAAGGTAGATAATCAATAATTTTAAAATTTGGCAAAATTGAGAAAATTGGCAGAATTGAGGCGATCCGGAAGATAAGGAAGATAAAGGAGAGATTTGGATTCATCGTCCTCTTAGCAGCTAGCCGTTAAGTCCAGGACGCACTGCGACTAAAGAAACCGGGTTTTTTAACCGAGATTGAGAATTTTAAGCCAGTATTTTGGCTAAAAAACCCGGTTTCTGGCCACTCGTGCGATCGCGAACTAAGTTAGTAGTTAACAATTAATGTGAAATCCCAGCAGTTCGCGCCGGAGAACGATGTTAATTTTTGAGAGCGTTTAAGGCTAACAATGCTGCACCGAAAGCTGGTTCGTATCGGGGCGAAATTACCTGAGCTTTGGGCGCGATCGCACTTATGGCAGTTTCAAACCTACCCCGGCAATTTGCCTCACCGCCCCACACACCTCCTATCATAACAATTTCAAATTCTTCTGTTGGGTTAAATAGCGCTGCAATCGCTATTTTTGTTGAAAATGTTAATTCTGCCACAGCACGATTAATAATGCCGTCAGCGACGCGATCGCCCAATGCTGCGGCTCGATCGACAATCGGCGCTAAAGCTGCAATTTCTGTGACTCCCCAACCGCTTCGGTAAACGAGTTCTACCAATTCTTCGAGGTTATTGAGGCGTAAATGCTGTTGAAATTTTTCCGCCAGCACGGTAAACTCGGAGCGCCCGTCATAGAACTTCAAAGCAGCTTGCAAACCGGCAACAGCGATGTCATATCCGCTACCTTCATCACCTAAAATATATCCCCAACCGCCGACTCGTTTAGTTTTTCCTTGACGGTTTTGCCCGAAAACAATCGAACCGGTGCCTGCAATAACGGCGATACCGACTGGATGGCCCGTACCGCTAACAAGTGCGATCGCGCAATCGCTGCAAATTACGATATTTCTAGGTAAGAGCGATCGGGTTACTGGTAAAGTATTCGCCAACTGCAAGTTCTGCACTACAAATTGCACTATTTCAAGATCTTTGGGACGCCCCACGCCTGCTAATCCCAGACAAATTGCTTCTATGTTGAGATTGCTATTTGGCTCGATTTTAGCGGACATAACTGCTCGTTCGATCGCCAATTGAATCGATTGTTTTACTATCTCAATTCCCTGGGTTTGATAATTTGACGGCCCTGCTTCGCCACGTCCCAAAACAACTCTGTTTTCGTCCATTAAGATGCAGATAGTTTTAGTCCCGCCGCCGTCGATGCCAAATACGTAATTCATTTAAAAAAAGTTTAATTTATCTTTTCAAGTAACATCTTGACGGCTGGGACACAATGTGGATATGCTCTGTGGTATGGGTTGCTTTGCTTAAAGGAAGCACCCGGCGGCCCGAAAATCTAGTTGCACTGTCCAAAGCTGTGACCAGCAGCAATGGACAGCTAACCGCCAAACTGATCACGCAGTCTGGAGGCTAATCGAGAATTTTAGCATTCTCTGTAGCCGCCCTGCTCGGTGTTGATGTGCGGGGCGGCTGGGTTTTTGGGTTTTCCTAGCCCAAAAACAAAGAGAGAATATCATGGCACAAGAGTTTTTACCTAATTCTGACGACTCCGATCGTCCAAATGACGGCTGTGCAGTGGCAGAACAAGAGATCTTGCGGGTAGCGGTGACAGGTTCCCGCGATGGAGTTCTGCAAACTATCAGCACGTTGCACCAATTGGGATTTGCCAAAATCGGGGATTGGAGTCGCTTGCAGCGAGGAGCAAGGCCTGGTGAGGTGGTGAGCGTTTTGATCGTCCGCCGAAAGCGAAAAGTTACTGATATTCCGGGCGAATAGACATTAAATCCGCTGTGAGGCGAGTTCAGCTAGATTTGCCTCTGTCTACCAGGATATTGATTGTACGATCGCACTTTTCCACTCCTGGACTCACTGCGACTAAAGAAACCGGGTTTTTTTTGAGAATCTGCGGGCTGCCTGCGAATTATTTTCGTGAAAAACCCGGTTTCTGAACACCCGCGCCTCCAGGACTGTTTTCCATAAAAAACCCCGGTTTCCGTAGCGGCGGTGCACGAGTTCCGACGTACAGAAACCGGGTTTCTCAGCATTGAGAATCGATTTTTAAAGATTGTCAGGGTCGATTCCAGCAGATCGCAGTCGATCGAGCAATCGCTGTTTTTCCAGTCGCTCCTGTTCTAGTTGAGTCTCAGCTAGAGCTAACTGAGTCTCAGCTTGCTCTAACTGAGACTCAACTTGCTCTAACTGAGACTCAGCTTGTTCTGCTCGCTCCGAACCAATAAGCAGCAAATTACCATCCAAATCCCACCACCGCAACCAGATTTGTGTTTGATTCTGATAGCTGCCTTCCCACAATCCCAACTCCACTCCTAAAGGCCCAATCGGATAATGCCCGCGCTCGTTGGGAGCTATTTCTTGATAGCAGCCATCTGCCAAGTGATAAACTTCTAACTTGTTAGTTTTGATCTCGAAAATGCCGTAGAAAAGTATGTGGATGATCCGCTCATAAACCCAGAACTTGCCCGGGTTTTGTACTTCTCCAGCTTCATTGTACAAAGGAGTTTTGTCTCTTTCCTCAGAGCCGTTACCGGAGGCAAACTCGATCGCGATTAACGGAGCTAAATGCTCTCGCCATAGGACGTAGGAGCGGCGAGTTTGACAGTTTACTTTCGCTGGTACGCCGGGAACATAGAACCAGTCCGGGGCTTCAGCGCCCTTTTCCGCTGGTTCGGTTTCTCGCCAGTAGATGCCGCAATCTTGACCGATCGCATATCGTCCGTCAGGATGTCTCTGCTCCAAAATTGGCCCGATCGAATCTGTGAGAATTATGCTCTGGGGGTGTTCTTGAAAATTCTTCACAAATGTTCCGTCTGACTCGGGTAATTGGGTGTGGTCAGGGAGTTTTTTTTGTAAATCTGGAATGATTTTAGAAGTCATGGGATTTCAGATTTTAGATGTCAGATTTTAGACTTTAGATTGTTAACCGCAGATATAATCTATCGATTTTAAATTGTCAGCCGCAGGTATAATCTATTTGTGGGACAAGCAATACAGGCTTTCCTTCCTGTTGCCAGAAAGAATTGGTTTAAAGCCGGAACCATTCTAGGGAAAAATTAAAATCCGACTCTTCATTACTCCAATCCTCGGACTTCCAGGTAGCTGTGAACTGTCAACTGTCAATTGAATGAGCTTTGTGTGATGTATCTATTCTAGACTTGGTACAATTATCTCAAATCGACAGGGCAATGCTAATAACAATTAAACCAAATAAAGCCAACCAAACGAGATTTCGCTGACACCAATTTTTGATTGATTGTGGCCAACCGCCACTGATGTAACGGCTCGTCTGCGGCACGAGCGGCTCGGCTTGGTCGTGATAAAGCGTGCATTCTTTGGCGAAGGGACGCTGCGGGTAGTTGCAGGTGTCGTCTTCGTGGTAAATACAGGTAGTGCACAAAAATTCTTCGGAAGCCGATCGATACAGGGGGATACCCGGATGACCGAAAGCTTTGAGAGGGGCTTTGCAGTGCACACAGGCGATCGCTCTGGCGTCTACAGGTTGGTGACAGCGGGGACACTCAGGCATAGAAAGCAGGCTAATTGGGTAATTTTGTCGGTAGGCTTCTTAGCGGGTTTTCCGAACGCCTATGGGCGGGTTAGACTCGCCATCAGGCGGCTGGATGCTCCAAAATAGAAAGGTAGGTCAGCGCTGATGTAACTTAAATTGTACAAACGGTTTCGCAGCGACCGCAGACGACCTGAGCCGATCGGGTATAAAGGGGCAAACAGTAGGAAAAATCTATGGATAACAATAGCAACTTACTCAAACAACTGGTCATGCTTGGCATTGGTACTACCTCTCTGATGGCGGAGAAATTGCAGGAAGCCAGCGAGCAATGGGTCAAAGATGGCAAAATCAATCCCGAGCAAGCCAAAACCTTTGTCGATGACATGACTGAGCACCTCAAGTCAGAACAGGGCAATTGGGATACGCAGTTGCAGCGCCAACTCCGGAATATGCTGCAAGATATGGGCGTTCCCCGACAGTCGGAAATGGATGAGTTGCGCGGCAGGCTCGACCGTCTCGAACGTCAGATGCGGGATTTAGAAAACCGTAACTGGCGCTGAGTGCGATCCTCTGCGTTGATGAGCCTCCCGTAGGGGCAGGCTTTCCTACGGATCGCGAAAGCTAACGCACTCCGGGCGATCGCGCTTCGCTCCTATCGTGTGATAATATTGTCACCCGAAGGCAGAAGGCTCAAGAAAGCAGAAGGTAAAATTACAAACATTCTGACTTGATACTTTTGCCTTTAAAATTAACTGGCACCAGCCATTTTTGGGCGGAAAAGTTCAGATAAAATTTTGTAGTTCTTGTTGTACAAGATATCTTAGATATCTGAGATATCGCGGTTTAAAGTGTCAGGAGGATTGATTTTGCGAGGAATTCTGGTCAGCTTGGGAGTAATGCTGGTTTGCTTTGTGTTTTTGATAGTCGCTCAAATGAGCGGTTATGTACCTACAGCAGTTGCCTCCGAAGTGAATAATCCTTTAACCGATGTTGCGCTTGAGATCCTCTCAGCGAAGTCTTTCACTGAAGATAGCTTGTTAGTAGCTGATGCTAATTTACCGAAGGAACCAGCTACTATCGCTGGCAATAACATGACTGATAATACTGAGAAAACTGTCACCACAGATTCCGGTCTGAAATATGTTGAATTGAAAGAGGGTGATGGGGCGACTCCAAAAACCGGCCAGACGGTTGTGGTTCACTACACTGGCACTTTGGAGGATGGCACGAAATTTGATAGTTCGCGCGATCGCAATTCTCCTTTTCAGTTCAAAATTGGCGTCGGCCAAGTAATTAAGGGTTGGGATGAAGGTGTCGGTACAATGAAAGTTGGAGAACGCCGCAAGTTGATTATTCCCCCTGAATTAGGTTATGGTGCTCGCGGTGCGGGCGGGGTGATTCCTCCTAATGCTACGCTGATTTTTGATGTGGAATTATTGAAAATCGCTGGCTAGGTAGCTCAACTTAATTAAGTGTAAAACTTTTCGGTGTTTAGAAACCCGGTTTCTTAAAAGAAACCGGGTTTCTGCGTAAGTCCTGGGTAAATCGACCTAATTAAACGTAAAATACGGATCGCGAAAAAGCTTGCTGTGTGTTCCTTCTTCCTTCTTCCTTCTTCCTTGTTCCTTCTTAAGAGCGCTTTGGGGATGCCAGATTGCGAAAGGAGGTAAATTGGGCATCGAATAATAGTTTGATGATGCCTGTGGGGCCGTTTCTGTGTTTGGTGATGATGACTTCGGCAATTCCGCGATCGGGCGAATCAGGGTTATAATATTCATCCCGGTAAAGCATAATTACTAAATCGGCGTCCTGCTCGATCGATCCAGAGTTATGACTGACAATGCCATCTGCTAACCAAGATTCGACACCAGGAACAGTCAAGTCAAAGACTTCTTCTTCTCCCGCTGCTGAGATATTAATCACTTCATCCCAGAACAAGTCAGAAGATGCTTTTTTAACCAAGGCATCACTATCCAGAAGTTTACCATAGTCTAAAACCGTTTCTCGTGAAGGAGCAAAACTGAAGTGGGAAGAACCACCGTAGGCTGTTTCTCTCAATTTAGACATCTGGCGTGTCGTGACATTACATTCCCGCATACGCTCACGAATAGTCTGAAATACTTCTTTAGGTAAAGTATCTCGGTTAGGATTAGCATTGATTCCGGCAAGTCTCATCTTCAAGCGCCCACCATCTGCTACTTTGCAGCCTAGGGAACCAATTTGTTCCAAGAAATTGTCCTGCATGGCTTTGCCAGAAATATCTACGTGGTAAACACAACGATGACTTTTTTGTTGAACAGTCCTAATTCTGGCTACTATGTTGAACCTGAGTAACAGCGCAGCCACTCCTTGCGCCAGATGACTGCTGCAAGTCGCAAGACTGATTTTCGTGGTGCTTTTCTCAGATTTAGGGACGTGGTAAGTGCCATCAGTAGCCCACAGGAGGGCAAGAAAACTCGCAACTTGCTGATTATCAAGTTGAAATACTTCTGGGGGAATATGTTTCTCATGGGATCGTTGGTCAAAAATACCCAGATTGCGCAGCCATAAATTGATTCCTTTGGGTTCCCAACGGTTTCCATTGCCACTGAAAACTAACTGATGCCAGTTACCTTTACTTTCGTGTCGATTGACCTGGACACCAAAATACTGAGCAGCGGTTTTGACGATTTCACTATTTTCCTCGGATGCAGTAGTATATCTGAGTGGCTGACCTTTCAGATAGCTACCATCTCCCATCAAGTGAGCTAGCAAAGAAATTTCATGTTCCTTCGAGTTAATGGGATTCTGAGGCTGAGGAATAAATCTAGCAATCGCCACCCGACTTCCCACTTGAACCGACTTTAACTCTTGCCAACCTTGCTCTGTGTAGATTCGATGTTGAGCCGTAGCCTTGAGGCTTCTGCCACTGGCTAACTTAAGGATAAAGACAGGCTTGACTCCTACTCGCCAAACCTTGTCACTTTTTGCCACCGCAATCTTTTCTAGGTGATTCATCGCCAACACCATTGGCTCTTGGCCTACTAGATCACGAATTGGAACTCGGCGACCATCCGCTAAAAGCACGGGCGTATCACCAGTAACACATTCACGTAAATCCGACATCATCGGCCGCTTATTTGTCCTCGCTTCCACACTTCGACTCAACTGAGATAAGGCAATAATCGGCACGTTCAGTTCGCGGGCTAAACCTTTAAGACCTCTAGTAATTCGAGATAATTCTTGCACGCGGTTGTCGCTGCTACCTTCCATTAATTGCAGATAATCTAGCAAGATTAATCCTAATGATCCGCCTTGTTCCGCTTGGAGGCGGCGGGCTTTGGAGCGAATCTCCATCACGGTAATATTGGGAGTATCATCAATAAACAGCGGTAGTTCTGATAAGTTGCCAATGGCTGTACTGATTGGTTCCCATTCGTTTTGACTGATTCTACCCGATCGCAACCTATTACTTTCTATTTTCGCTTCACTGGACAGAATACGCTGCACTAGCTGTTCTTTGGACATTTCTAAGCTGAAAACGGCCACCGGCAATTTTTGCTGTCCAGCGGCGATGTGGTGGGCGATGTTGGTACAAAAAGCCGTATTGTGAACGCAGATATCATTAGCCACAAAATTGTGTGTCTCCGGGATAGTTAAGTCATAGACTTGCTTGTTTCCCATCGGTTCGATCGAAACTATTTCATCCCAGTAAACCTCGCTATCTGCCAGTTGTTTCAGCGACGAATTATTTAAAGCAGTTGCTAAAACTAAAAATCTTTCCCTGGACAGCGCACGTTGACCAACATGAATATTGGAATAACCTTTGATGCCTGCACGTTTTGCTAAGGATGCCCAAGATTCGTTGCCTTTTGCTAATGCTAAATATTCCCAAGCTTCCACTGGAATCAAATCACGGTTATTGTGAGATATTTTATTTTCTAGTGCTTCTTCTACTTTCGCTAGTGCTGCCTCTTTGCCAAAAATGCCAATTTCTGATATAAATATTTTGATAGATTTTGCATTAGTAATATCGATAAACCAAGCTGGGTTGCGAGTATTTTTGTATTTAACTAAACGTTTTTTGAGGGCGGCAATGATGCCAAATCTCAGCAGTAGATGCTGTACGTGTCTAGCTAGTCCTTCGCTAACAGAACAGTAGCCTAGTTGAGATTGACCGCTTGTCAGTAGGGTTGCCCACCCATCAGTGGAAAAGAGACGGTTGAGGAAAAGGGCAACTTGCGATCGTTCTAATTTAAAAACTATATCTGGTACTGTTTTCTGGTGAGCATTTTTTCCCATCAGACCTAACTTTTCTAACCAGTATCTCAGCGGGTTTTTATGCAGGGTATTAATAGCCTCCATTCCCGGCCCGGCTAGTTTTTTTGGCTCGACATCTAAAGTTTCACAGATGCGATCAAATAATGTTTGGTTTGGGAATGCCAATCCTAGCACCCAATCCGAGGCTAAGTCGGGTGAAACTTTCAATATTTTAGCAAATTCTTTAACATACAAATGTTGTTCTTTAAGGACTTTTTGCAAATTCACACCAAAGAAAGATATTTTGTCTTTGTAACTGTCTCTATCGCTTATAACACGATATTCTGGTGCGCGCCTCCCTTTATCGTTGTATCGCAGTTTAAGACCTCCGAAGCTAGTAGCAGCTTTAGCAAAATCTTGCAGTATAGCAGTATTTCCATTGGTGAAGTGCGGCGAACTCTGTGTCAAGCACCCGTCGCCAATTAAATAAGCCAATAACTTAACTTCACAGTCACGGATGGTTTCTTTACCAAAAACATTCATCTTGCGGGGGACAGCAATTTTATCGCCTGCTTGTATTTCCCCTAACTGCCGCCATCCCTTAATCGTTAAAAATGGGTGTGTAATCGTAGTTTCTACAAAACGTCCCAGTCTTGTTGTTACCCGAAATACAGGCTTAATTCCATCATCTATAAAAGCTGATGGTCTAGTTAGATGAAACTTAAAATCTTTTCCTAAAGTTAGTAATTCTGCTTGACGTTTCTGATAGATTTCTTCAATGGTAGCAAGGCTTCCATCACTTTGAAGCGTTATGGTAGAGCTTGCTTGGCATTTGCCCATGGCCGGGCGCCCAGCAACGATGATTAAATCCGATCGCTGAAAGCCGCCTGTCATGGCATCTAAATCATAAAAACCGCACGGAATACCGGGAAGCGTCAGGCCTTCATTGCGATTTTCTAGGTCTTGAAATGTTTGGTTTAGTGTTTCGCCGATCGATACTAAATCTTGTTGCGGACGTTCTTGAGTGATGCTAAAAATTTCTTGTTCGGCGCGGTCTAACACTGTTTCTAGTGGCGCTGATGTCTCGTAACCCAATTGTACTATGTTGTTGCCAGCTTCGATTAATTTACGACGCTGATATTTGTCTTCAACTAAGGCTGCATATTGGTCGATGTTGACTGCTGAAACTGTACGATCGACTAATTGTGCTAATTTAGTTAATCCTCCGACTTGTTCTAGCTGGTTGCGATCGGTCAGCCAAGTCGTTACAGTCATTAAATCCGTGGATTGACCCTGCAAGAATAGCCCTAATGCCGATCGATAAATGACTTGATGAGCGGTGATGGCAAAAAATTCGGGCCGCAAAATTTCGGCAATTCGGGAAATCGCTTCGGGGTCAATTAAAATCCCGCCCAAAATTGCTTCCTCTGCCTCTATGTTTGTCGGCATCAAGTCGCTCATTAGTTATTGAGAATGGGTTCTGGGGAATGGGTTCTGGGTTATGGGGAATGGGTTATTAGTTATGGGTTATTGGTTATGGGTTATTGGTTATTGGTTATTGGTTATTAGTTATTAGAAAAACAAATGACAATGCCCAATCCCCAATGCCCAATGCCCAATGCCCAATGCCCAATTCCCAATTCCCAATGCCCAATTACATCGGGATAACTTGAAGATCGACTGTAGCCGTAACATCTGCGTGCAGTTTGATTTCAGCTTTGTATGTACCAGTACCGCGAATTTCGGGTAGGGTGATGCCGCGCCGATCGACTTCTTGACTGGTAGAGTTGAAAATCAGCTCTGCTACTTCTTGGTTGGTGACAGTACCAAAAATCGCGTCTCCTTCGCCGACTTGCTTGGAGATGATGAAAGGCCCGGCTGCTTCCAGGGCGGTTTTGCGGACTTCGGCTTGCTGCTTGAGCTCTAGCTGGCGCAGTCTTTCTTCTTCGCGGCGGCGCGCTGCTTGCTTGAGAATGCCGGGAGTGGCTTTAAATCCCATTCCTTGGGGTACTAGGTAGTTGCGGGCGTAGCCTGGGGCTACTTCTACTACGTCGCCAGCTTTGCCGAGTTTGCTGACATCTTTGTTTAAAACTAATTGGACGCGCTTGGCCATGATCGTTGCTTGTGGGTTTTAACTCGAACTGTTTATAATAGCGAAGTTTGAGGGGCGATCGCAAGGGAGAAGGAAGAAGTCATCAGTCATTAGTCATTAGTCACCAGTCATCAGGAAGAAGGAAGAAGTCCCAGGGAATAAGGATGAGATCTCATTTTTGGTGGGTTCATCCGTCTACAGCGAAGGTGGTGCAGCACTCGGAGAGGACTCTTCGTCCTTACTACGAACCTGATTGAGAAGGACTCTTCGTCCTTACTGCGAACCTATGAGGGGTGTTTTACGCTCGGCCCATCGCACGCACTACAGTAGCAACTAACTCAGTCGGATCGATCGGCTTAGATAGGTGTTTGTCAAATCCGGCTTGCAAAATTTGGCGCTCGTTGGCTTCTCCAGCATAGGCCGTTAGGGCGATCGCCAACAACTCCCGATACTCTGGCGCAAGCTGAGTGCGGATGTGCTGGATCAGCATATACCCGTCCATCTCGGGCATTCCGATGTCGCTGACGAGCAAATCCGGTGCGGTTTGGGCGATCAACAGCAACGCCTCAGCAGCAGATGACACAGAAATCACCTCTGCACCCGCTTCCTCTAGCACGAAAGCGACAAAATCTCGCGAGTCCGGCTCATCATCTACTACCAAAATTCTCAATCCAGCTAGTGGCAAAGGTGAAATATCGGCACTCAGAGACGAATTGACGGCTGCCTGCTCCTGCCTGCTAGAATCATCATTTAATAGCGGCAATCTCACCGTAAACGTCGCTCCTAGACCTTCTCCGGGGCTTTCTGCAAACACCGTGCCGCCGTGAAGTTCGATCAGTTGGCGGACGATCGCCAATCCCAATCCCAAACCGCCAAATTTGCGAGTAGTCGCGCCGTCTTCTTGTCGGAAATGCTCGAAAACATAGGGCAAGAAATCGGGAACAATGCCTTTACCCGTGTCGGCAACTTGAATTTCAACTTGGTGTTCGATTTGCGTTAATCTAACTTCAACTCCACCGCGTTCTGGCGTAAACTTTACCGCGTTCGATAACAAATTCCACACAACTTGCTGTAAGCGACCTGTATCGCCAACAACTTGACCGACATCGGGATTTAAGATTGTTTGAATTTGAATTTTTTTGGCTTCTGCTGCTAATTGCACGGTTTCTAAAGCAGACAAGATAATGGTTGCGACATTCACCGGAGCAACAGTCAATCTGAGTTTCCCTTGCAGAATCCGAGACACATCTAGCAAGTCTTCGATTAATTGAGATTGCAGTCTGGCGTTTCGCTCGATTGTCTCCAATGCTTTGGCGGTTTTATCCGCGCTCAGCTTCCCACCGACGAGCAGTTGTGACCAGCCTAAAATCGGATTTAAGGGCGATCGCAACTCGTGAGAAAGCACCGCCAAAAACTC
>JANYGO010000137.1 GCA_025362325.1 Cyanobacteriota bacterium
GTTATCTCTTTTTCTACTAATATTGACCCCGAACCAGTCAAAGCTTCTCGTTTACAACATCAGCAAAGAACTTACCGAATTGAGTTTCAAGCTACCACTGTAGTTTGGGCTAATTAAACTTTTGTCAGTCAATCAGGGTATCGTAGGCGGAAGCAGAAATTGCACCTGTTTCGGACAGTTCTTTATTGCGTTGTTCCTCGGCTTCGGCGTTGGCTAATTCGGCTTTTAGTTGATCGACTGTAGCATTTTGAGAGGTAATTTCGCCACGCACTTGAGCTTCCAACCTCGCAAGTTTAGCTTGCTGGACTTCTGTTTCTCGTTGCAGTTGTGCCTCAAATTTGGCAAGATTAGCTCGTTCCGCTTCGGTTTCCCGTTGTAGTTGTGCCTCGAATTTGGCGACGTTAGCTTGTGCGGCTTCGATGTCTCTTCGCATTTGAGCTTCTAAGCGGGCAACATTTGCTCCTTCGCCTTCGGTTTCCCTTTGACGTTGAATTTCAGACTTGGCAACTTCGGCTTTCCCGGCGCCGATTTGGCCTGTTTTTGCCCCTGCTTGAATTTTCGCTAATTCTGCTTGTTTGACTTTGACTTCTTTGTCGGCTTGTTGGAGGATTGCTTGGAGCCGATCGCGCGTATCGAGAACTGCTATGATTTGTCCTAGACTGACGCGATCGCCCTCTTCCACCTTTAACAGTTCAATTCTCGCCCCCTCCGACGCCGAAGGGGCAGACAATTTGATCACTTCCCCCTGCGGAGTCAACCTACCCAAAGCTGTGACGCTGTTGCGGGTGGAGGCAGTAGTTGCAGCCGCAGTTGCAGCCGCCGCCTTTAACTCTTCGGCTTTTCTAATTTGAGATACTTGCCAAAAACCGATTCCTGTGGTAAGGATAGTGGCGGCGATCGCTAAACCGATGACTCCTCGCCCTGGGGGTTTTAAAAATGATTTATCCTTGGCCCGTGATTCCTTTCCCATAACTTATAAAGTAGGTGATTTCCTGATTAAGTTTTTTCACACCTACTATGAAGTATTGTAAACCGATTTCAGCTATTTAGGGAAATCAAAAAGCACGTCAGTCATGTAATGTTCAGCCCAATCTTGACCGAAAGCTTTTTCGAGTACGCGGCGGGTTTTGTCATTTTGCTGCTGCTGGGTGCAGTAGTAAATTTGAGCATCCAGAATTTTCGATGCTTCGGCGGCAGAAACTGGTTCGGCAGCGCAGGCGAGCTGGCAGTGAATTTCAACGTAGGATTCAACTATGTCGAGAAATCTGGTTTCTTCTTCGATCGAATCTGGCCGCACAAACAGGCAAAATTCCGAGAAAATATCGCCCCATTCAGGAATTTGACGGGGACAAGAAAATTGGTTAACCGGCAAAGTTTGCAGTTGGGTTCGGTAGGTTTCCGACAAAGTGCGGCCCTGATTGAGGGGAGAAAGGTCTGCGATCGCGGCGCTAACTTTGCCTTTGCCTGCTACGATATCCGTACCGAACATCGGCAAAGCGTAATTCGGTCTGGGAAACATCACGCAGTGCAGAATATCCAGCATTGGCCCGACTTTAGCAAGTTCGAGGTGTATTTTGCGGAACTGGGGCGTTTGATAGCAGCGGTTTTCCACGATCAGTTTTTCTCCTTCCAAGCGCCCTTCTATGTATCCCAACTCAGCGGGAAGGTGGTAGGGTTCGAGGTCGAGATAGCGGTGCCATACAGATTCCATCCGGTCTGCTAATTCGCGGATGAGATGGTGCTGTTGTTCGCGGAGGGAAGGCTGGGATATTTCTAACATTCCTATTTATCGGGCGATGGCTGAATAAAATTTGATTCTACGGTTGCAGGATGCAGGAAAAAAGGTAGATACTTTTAAGGATATCAGTAGATCGACGTGCGATCGAGCAAGTTTTACAGGAGATGAGTGTATGTTTGGTCTGGGATTGCCCGAAATGGGCATTATTGCGGTAGTCGCTATTCTAATTTTCGGCCCCAAGAAAATTCCTGAGTTGGGCAATGCTTTGGGTAAAACGCTGCGGAGTTTCAAGGAAGGGGTTGGTCTAGGTGATGGTGAATCTGCCCAGAAGGAGAAGGAGAAGGAGGAAGAGGGCCAGCCGAAGGTTTGAATTACGTTTGTAGTCAGGACTTCAGTCCTCTGATTTTATGAGGACGGAAGTTTTTACTCCCAAGAATTGGTTTAAAGTCGGAACCCTTAAAGGCGAGAAATTAAAAGAAAACTATTCATTACTCCAATCCTCTTCCTTCTAGGTAGAGTTCGCACTCCGAAGTCAACTGTCAACTGTCAATTGAATGCGAACCTATTCGGGAAATTTTCGTTCTCTAACTTCTAGGGAATAATCTTTGACAGCTTCGGTAATTGTTTCTCGCAAATTGGCGTAAGCTTTGGCAAAAGGCGGTTGTTTTTCGGAAAGTCCCAGCAAATCGGAAGTAACTAAAACTTGTCCGTCGCAGCGCGGACCGGCCCCGATGCCAATGGTGGGAATAGTTAATTTTTGGGTAATTTGAGCGGCTAAGTCTGCGGGAATGTGTTCTAGGACGATCGCAAAAACACCGGCTTCTTGAAGTGCGATCGACTCTGCTATGATGCGATCGGCAGATTCGGCTGTTTTGCCTTGTTTTTTGTAACCGAGTTGGTGTACCGACTGCGGAGTTAAACCAACGTGTCCCATCACCGGAATTCCGGCGGATGTTAGCTGCGAAACAGTGGCAGCCATTGCTGGATATCCGCCTTCCAATTTTACAGCTTGAGCGCCCGTTTCTTTCAAAACTCTTCCGGCCGAGTGCATGGCTTGCTGCGGACTTTCTTGATAAGTCAAAAACGGCAAATCGACAACAATTAATGCTTGTTTGACTCCGCGACGCACTGCTTTAGCGTGGTGCAGCATTTCATCGAGGGTGAGGGGCAGTGTTGTCTCGTAGCCTAAGACTGTCATTGCGAAGGAATCGCCGACTAGGATGATATCTACGCCTGCTTGATCGATGAGTTGGGCGATCGCATAATCATAAGCTGTCAGCGCCACAATTGCACGCCCTTGTTGTTTCCACTGAATTAATTGATGAGTAGTGACTGACATTTTCGTTGACTCTTAGATAATTAGATAATTAAATAATTCGGCGGTTGGAAACCGCTTCTACACAAACCAAGTCCGCCTACGCGGACTCAAGAGATGGAAATTATCTGGATTTTATACGCGAATATAGCTTTGCATTCCCTCTGCCGGCAAAACAATCAACCGCTGATTTCTGGAGTCCGGTTCTAAACCCAAATCTTCGAGGGGAATTAAGCCCAGTAAAGGTTCTTCTCCTGCGGGAATTTCTACACAATCATACCTGCCTTCCCGGCCAGCTACGGCAAGACCCACATTTTTGAACAGACGAAATTGTCTGGCTCCTATTGCTGTATTTCCTTGAATTTCACCAACTAGGGTTAAACCTAACTGACTGATAATATCTGCTGGTAAACAGAGCCGAGTTGCTCCTGTATCTACTAGCACGTTATCGATGGTAACAGATCGTGTTTGCTCTGCGGGGATAAAGCCTCTTTCTGCTAGCATCTTGTCTACTTCGTTCGTGACGGTTATTGTTGCGGTAACTATGCCCATTTTTTTACCTTTTTGTTATGCTATAGAATGTTTTCGTTGCTTTTTGACTAAATTATCTACAATCTAGGCTGCCTATTTTACATTTTAACAATATTTGTAACTAAAAGTGCTGTTGTTATTTATTGTTTAATTTGGATTGAGAAATCTTGCACATTAATAGCAAAAATGCTCTCTAATTATTGAATTACGAAGCTTCTGCCATTCTTGTTTAGAAACATCTGCACGAGTTTTGTCACCCGATGGATCGCGGATATCCCAAATTGTATCTGCAATCCGATCCTCTTCGAGGGCTCCGCTAACGAGCGATCGCCCATGAGAACGATAATCGAAGTCCCAGAAAGCATCACCGACGCAATCTCCTTGTGTAGTAATCATTTCTCGATCGACTGTAGTACGAATAGCATTCCATTCGCGGATGTAGGCAGAAGAATCGTCAGATCGCAATTTGCGATCTCCTAATTGAGGATTCACTCTATAAAAAAACCAATCCGTAAACCTATCCACAGTTTGAGTTCGTGATTCATAATCGCGCGCTGTAGCACTGTCTAGATTGGAACCACCGAGTACAAGGGCTATTAACGCACACACCCCTAAAAACTTCAATCTTGACTTAATTGAAAGTGATTTAATTAGCACGATTAAACCTAATAAAAATTGTCAATTGCCCCGATATAGCTGGTAATAAATCTTATTTTACCATCCATTTTTAGAACAAGAAATTCCTCCCCTTTTGGGTGCTAGCGTAGATAAGCACCAATAATTTTTTCCATCAAACACAACGCCTTTTTTGATATATTGTAACACAGAGAGAGGTTGCCACGGTCGATCGATATTAGACTCGTCATAATATCGATATTGTTTTCCCTTGACCTCTAAACCCTGATCTGTACCTCCCAACCAATAACGACCTTCTTGAATTATGTTTGATGACGATTTTTGTTGATTGCTATCTGTCTTTTTCTCAATCCACCAATTCCTCACAAAACGTTTTGTATTTTCAGAACCTCTTGTCGTAGCGACTATAACTAGCAGTTCTTCTTGTTGATTGATAAACTCAAAACGACAAGGCCCCTCTCCTGTACCAGAACAATCCTTAATCTCTTTATATCCTAAATCAAATAGCTCTTTAACAGAACGATCTCTGAGGTTAGGTTGACCCTGTAAGCTGGGCTGCCACTGTTGTTGAATCAGGAGTTGACGCGCGTCTTTGTATGGCATACCTTGTTGAAGAGGTATTTTTTTAGGGGAATTTACAGAATTTTCAAGGCTAACTTGAACTTCTTCACTTAAAGCAACGATTGTTGAATTTTTTTCAGGATTATTAAGGGATTTTTTTTGACTGGCTGTATCGATGTTTGCACTATTTATGCTGGAAATTTTTTGCTGTGGGGCAGCACTGGCAAAACTTGTATATCCAATGGCGATTAGTCCAAGCAAGGCTGCAATAATTCTGGTTGTAACAAGAGTGCGATCGCATATCCAATTTTTCATACTCATCGGTTAAAAACCTTTCTTTTTACAGAGTTGTGTAAAGATGACCTCTACTCTAGGAGTTATCTTCGATAGATGCTGTGGCGTCAGGCGATCGAGTCTCACAGTCCACAATTGGAAATATACATTTCGCGTCGAATTGCTAACCATTCATTGCTGCGGGCTTTATCACCTATACTAATTTGCTGTCCTGTCGTTTGAGGATGACGACTATAAAAAATTATATCTGCAAGGCGATCGTAGATTTGCTCGTATGTCTCGCCGTTAATTACTGTGAATTCCCATCCTATATCTCCTGGGCCGGGACTATAGCAGACTTCTTGTGCGGGCTTAACTCGCGGATCTATTGCTGTGCGTAATCTCTGCCATTCATTTATATAGTTGCGATCGCCCGCTTGCAGTTTGCGATTGTTGAGTCCAGGATTAACCCTGTAGAACAATAAATCGGTTAATCTATCTACGGTTTGATCGCGCGATTCGGCTTTGGCTAGATTTGCCCCACCGAGCACAAGGGCGATCGCCAGAGCACCAACCATTAAAAATCTTGAGACAGACTTAATTGATAACGACTCGATTAGCATAGTGATTTGGTGTTAATTTCTACCGCCATCCCAACCACCTGAGCACGGGCACAACTAAATAATGACTGACTCCCAAACAAAGCCCGATCGCACTTCCCAACAAACCAAAGAAAACAATTGAGCCCCAAAATTGCAGCCCGCCGCTGGTAGACAAAAGCCCAAAGAAACTCCCCGGAAAAATGCTCAAAGCATTCAAAAACAAAAACAGTCCCGTAGAACAAACAGCCACCACCAAAGCATGAACTAATTGATGGCTGCGCAAACCCATTCCCACAGTCAAAGAAGCGATCGCAAATGCCCCCAAAATAATCCCCTGCACGCCGCTAGAAGTTGTGGATTCCATCCAGCACAAACCCGCCAACAAATAAGCCTGAGCACCCATCAATCCCGACAGCCAATACTGTTTTTGCTGGCGAAAACTCCCCGCATCCGTCAAACCGATCGCAGTGCCCCAACCCGCAAAGGCAAACAGCAGCACTTCCGGCCCGACAGTAAAAGTCATGTGGGGAATTAGTTGATGCAAACCTTCATTTAGAAAACCGGCAATTTCCTTGCCTATAGAAGCATAGCCCAAAACCAAACCGCCGATCGCCCCCGCGCATCCACCAACCCCACCGAGCACCATTTCCCAGCCCGTATCCAGAGAAGCTACCACGATTTGGGCGATCGCGCCGAACACCAAAACCGTCAAACTTGCCGTTTTTTGCGCCGTCGCCACCACTATTTGTCGGCAGAATTCCACAATAGCTTGACTGACTGGGGCGATCCTCTTCGAGGGCTTCGCTAACGCAATTTTGCCCTTACTCCTAGCATAAATCTCCTGCAAGCGCGATCGAACTTCCCCAGCATTTACCGGACGCTGCTGCACATTCGATCGCACCATATCATCCAACAAATTCGCAAAAGCCGGACTCACATACACAATATGTCGCCACCGCAACTCCCCCGTCATCGGATCTTCAATTTCCGCCGGATACTTCCCCGTCAGCAAATGAATACAAGTCCGCCCCAGCGCATAAAAATCCGTCGCCGGCACCACACCACCGCCGACAATTTGTTCCGGCGGGCTGTACCCAGGCGAAATCAACCGCGTCGAGCTCGGAGAATCTTTCCCCATTGGTTCGCCACCGCCCATTTGTTTAACTCCCCCAAAGTCGATCGCCACCAATTGCAGTCCGCCCAAACCCTTGCTCAGCAAAACTTGTGGCGATTCCGGGTCTCGCAGCATCAAATTGCTCGGTTTAATATCACGGTGAATAATCTGACACCTGTGCAACTCTTCTAAAATTTCCACAGCTTGACTGAGCCAACTAAACACCCATTCCTGCGGACAACCTTGAGGGTGCTCGTTGAGAACCTCTTCTAAAGTTTTGCCGTGAATCTTTTCCATTACCAAGCAAGGTAAGTGCCTCGTTGTGGCATTTCTATCCGCGCCTGAAAAATTTTGAGTTTTGACGTGAAAATAACCGTCCGGCTCGACTCTAGGGACACCTGAGTGCCGCAAATCTGCCAAAACCCGAGCTTCTTGCTCGAACAGTTTTATCGCTTTCGGGGCAGTTTCGAGCAATACTTTCAGGACGCGATCGGTTTGAGTTTCTGTGTCCAAAACCGTGTATATGGCTGCAAAACCCCCGGAACCGAGAACTTCTAAAGGAACGTAGCGATTTTTTAGCCGCAGCGGAGTCCCGCAATTTTGACAAAAATTGTTGCCCCAAGTCTGAGGGTAAGGCCTTGGGCAATCTGGATTGATGCAGTGGACGGCTTTTGAAGGGGGGTGAGGCACAACCAGAGTAGAAATGGGGCTAGATATCAATATTAGACTTACGCGCAGCTAACGCAGAAACCCGGTTTTAAGCGAGGTTTAATTGCTCTAACCACGGATTTTGGTGTGAGAAACCAGGTTGCGGCACAAGTCCTGTCCATATTATGTGCTATGGTGCGGATTTTTGACTTTGTGGTCTGGGAGGTCTATTAGTTCGCGATCGCACCTACGACTTCAGAAACCCGGTTTCTTTGTAGATTTCTCGTTAATAAACGTAAATTTTTCGTAGAAACCGGGTTTCTCGCCCCCCACGAGATTTGAGATTTTGGATTTGAGATTTTGGATTGCAGACTGAATTGCAGTTGAGATCGATTTCAACTACAACCACGAAATCTAAGTATTTATAACTAATTCCCAATTTCCCAATTCCCAATTTCCCATTCCCAATTACCAATTCTGATTTTCCAGGATCAAATTCTTTACATAAACCTTATTTATCGGTTGTTTGGCTTGCTGCAAAATATCTTTCGCGCGATCGAACTTCCCCGCCCCCTCTGCGATCCCCAGCCTTTCCCCCCGCATCCTTCATACCTTTTGTTTTATAAGATATGTTACAAATATTGTCTTAATGTAAAGTAAAATAAATAATACTTATGATGATTAAAAGAATATTAAAATTTGAGAGTGTCCGTTTATTGGTATATTTTTAGGAGCCGGCCATCAGGCCCAAAAAATTAAGCGAATACTAGGAAGCGAGATATGGCTTACGCGCAAACCCAAACTCAATCAAAGGCTGGGTATAAAGCCGGAGTTCAAGACTATAAACTAACGTATTACACCCCGGACTACACGCCGAAAGATACAGATATTTTGGCTGCATTCCGCGTCACACCGCAGCCGGGAGTTCCCCCAGAAGAAGCTGGAGCTGCTGTGGCTGCTGAATCTTCCACAGGTACATGGACGACTGTTTGGACTGACCTCCTGACCGACCTCGACCGCTACAAAGGTCGCTGCTACGACATCGAGCCAGTTCCCGGTGAAGACAACCAATACATCTGCTTCATCGCCTATCCTTTGGATTTGTTTGAAGAAGGTTCCGTCACCAACTTGCTGACCTCTTTGGTCGGTAACGTGTTCGGTTTCAAAGCTCTGCGCGCTCTGCGGTTGGAAGACTTGCGGGTTCCCATTGCTTACCTGAAAACCTTCCAAGGCCCTCCTCACGGTATTACCGTTGAGCGGGACAAATTGAACAAGTATGGCCGTCCTTTACTGGGTTGTACAATTAAGCCCAAATTGGGTCTGTCTGCTAAGAACTACGGCCGTGCCGTTTACGAAGTTCTACGCGGCGGTTTGGACTTCACCAAAGACGACGAAAACATCAACTCGCAACCATTCATGCGTTGGCGCGATCGCTTCCTGTTCGTTCAAGAAGCTATTGAAAAATCCCAAGCAGAAACCGGCGAAGTCAAGGGTCACTACCTCAACGTAACCGCCCCTACCTTTGAAGAAATGATGGAACGGGCTGAGTTCGCCAAAGAAATCAAAACCCCGATCATCATGCACGACTACCTAACCGGTGGTTTCACTGCAAACACCAGCTTGGCCAAATGGTGCCGCAAAAACGGTATTTTGCTGCACATTCACCGCGCCATGCACGCCGTGATCGATCGTCAAAAAAACCACGGTATCCACTTCCGCGTACTTGCCAAGTGCTTGCGGATGTCCGGCGGCGACCACCTGCACTCCGGTACAGTTGTGGGCAAACTCGAAGGCGAAAAAGGCATCACGATGGGCTTCGTAGACTTGATGCGCGAAGACCACATCGAAGAAGACCGCAGCCGCGGTATTTACTTCACCCAAGATTGGGCCTCCATGCCTGGTGTCATGCCAGTTGCTTCTGGTGGTATCCACATCTGGCATATGCCAGCCTTGGTTGAAATCTTCGGCGACGACTCCTGCTTGCAGTTCGGCGGCGGCACCTTGGGCCACCCTTGGGGTAATGCACCTGGTGCAACAGCTAACCGCGTTGCTTTGGAAGCTTGCGTCCAAGCTCGTAACGAAGGCCGCAACTTGATGCGCGAAGGCGGAGACGTAATTCGCGAAGCTTGCAAATGGAGCCCTGAATTGGCTGTTGCTTGCGAACTTTGGAAAGAAATCAAGTTTGAATTCGAGGCAATGGATACCGTTTGATGATTTTTGGTTGGAGATTTTAGGTTTTAGGTAGCAAACTTACTGTTATGTCTTTATCTTGGAAGAAGATTTACAAGTAAGTTTGCATCCAAAATCTAAAATTAACAATCCAAAACTCTTAAGGGCTGGGGTCAAAAATGGATCTCAAACAAGTTGCGAAAGACACCGCTAAGGTGCTGGCAAGTTACCTAACCTATCAATCCGTGCGGATTGTAGTCGCTCAGTTGAGCGAAACCAATCCTGCTCAGGCAATCTGGTTGAATGACTTTTCCACCAAGGGCAAAATCCAAGATGGAGAAGCTTACATTCAAGAGTTGCTGAGGGAAAATCAAGATTTAGGATTTCGGATCATGACGGTGCGAGAATATCTGGCGCACGATGTGACAGAGTTTTTGCCAGAAATGGTTTCTACTGGCATTCAACAGTCGAATATGGAACACAGACGCCAGCATTTGGAGCGAATTACGCAGCTTAATTGGTCTGTGGCTAGCAGTAATCCTGAAACATCCTCAATAGATTCTGAACCGAATCTAGATAATTTGTCGAGTTAATCGATCGACAAGTGCGATAGAACACACACCTTAGAGATACACAAAATGAAGACTTTACCTAAAGAGCGTCGTTACGAAACTCTGTCCTATTTGCCCCCGCTGACAGACGCCCAAATCGCCAAGCAACTGCAATACATCTTGGATCAAGGCTACATTCCCGGCGTAGAATTCAACGAAACCTCTGCCCCTGAAATGCGCTATTGGACTTTGTGGAAGTTGCCTTTATTTGGTGCTCGCAGCGTCCAAGAAATCATGGCTGAAATTCAAGCTTGCCGCCAAGAAAATCCTCAGTGCTACATCCGCGTCATGGGCTTTGACAACGTGAAGCAGTGCCAAGTGCTGAGCTTCATCGTGCACAAGCCGAACAGCAGAGGCTACTAAGTTTTAACAGCTCTATTTTGTAGGGTAAAAGTTAGCTAAAACTTGAGGTAGGGAATTCTCCCCGCCTCATTTTTTTTATGGCGATGAAGTATTTCCGTCATTGCGAGGAACGAAGCAGAAGACTCGGCGGTTGAAACCGCGTCTATACAAACTCTCACCCGACGGGAGCGGGTTGAAGAGACGGCGGTTGAAACCGCATCTATACAAACTCTCACCCGACGGGAGCGGGTTGAAGATTGGATTGCTAGAGTTTACAAATAGCTTTCAGAACTTGCAGCAACACAACTGAAGATTCGGGTTCCATCAAAGTCAGAAATGGCATTAACTGATAGGTGGGTGGATTTCCACGACGGATATTAAGGAACTGATAAAACTCTCCGCTGGTTGCAAGTCCCCAGACAGACTCCTGATATTCTAAACTTTTATAAGCATAAGTTAGCAGTTGGGGCAAACCTGCACGAGGAGCAATGAGACTGTTTTTAGATTCTATTACTAAAATCCAAAATGCTATATCAGCAGCGATTTGTTTCTCTTTATTGATTGCTAAGATGTCAAATCGACCTGTAATCGTTGTGTCTTCATCTGCGATCGCAATATTAGCAATATTTTCTTCTAGACTCATCTTTAATGGCGATCGATAGAACCCAGCCAATCGCATTAAGGGAAACGTAGTTAGAGCTTGTACCAGCCCTTCTGAGACTCTTTCAAAAGACAGGTATTCGCGAAAATCGTTGCGGATTTGCACGAGTTCTAGCTGTTCAAACTCGGTGAGTGGTTCTAAGGACAAGAAACTTGGGTACGTGTCGTTGTTAAAGAGTTGTTGAAACTTCAAAAAATCACTAACTTGATGGAGCGTTAAATTTTTAGCATTAATAACGGTCATAACTTTAAAACCAATTAAGTCTCTATTGTGATTCTAACATATCTGCAAAAGTAGGTTCGTAGTGAGGACTTCAGTCCTTAACTCCGAGGCTGAAAGGACTTTAGTCCTTACTACGAACCTAATCTACCCAATCCACTACAACTCCATCAACTATTTCATAACCCCAACGAGAATGTCTGGCTGCAAGTTGTTTCGCCATGCCATACTCGCCCAAACTGCAAAGTTCTATTAACTGCTGAAAACCTAAATACTTCTCATGCTGCAATCTTTCCTGGCGCAGCTTTTCTCTTTCGGGATTTGAAGGACTTGCCCGCTCAACTCCCAGCGGATTGACATCGCTAATTCGTTTCATTTTAGCCTCATTAAAAAGGAATAGATTCTACGATATCACCGTCAACTATTTCGTAGCCCCATTCTGGGTTAGCCGCGATTTGCTTTTCAACAATACCTCGACCGAGAGAAGTTTGGTAAGCTTTTTGCAAAAAGGAAATACTGGGGATTTCGTCTATCGTTGGTGACTCTTTTGGTTCGAGTTTGGGCGGTTCTGCAATTGTTTCAGATGTGGATTGATTCAGGGCAAATTGAGGCGCAATCGCCCCTAATTTATTCATCACGCTTTCTTTGGTAATTTGCGGTCTTTCGTTGAAGGAAGAGGGCAAATATGCGTTTTGCACGCCCTGATTTTTGGCTTTGAGTGCATCGTCAGCAATACGATCGCACTTTCGCAAAAAACCCTCCCACAAATCTTTACCCAACACAGGATTTCTCAAGTCAGCACGAGCCTTAGACACTGCTGCTTCCAGCGGTTCGCCCTTGTGTACATAATACTGAATTCGCTCCTCTTCAAACGCCGGATAAGGCACTTCCGGCTCAATTTCCCAATCTCGCTTAACTTTCTGACTTTCTCCTAAAGGGATTCCGGCAATAAATTCATCCCAAAAAGTTGAGGTTAAGCCCTTTGTCATGCTGTCAATAATTTTAAATGCCCATCCCGAAGGGTTGCCAAATCCCAAGTTGCGAACTCTGGCATATTCCTCTAAGGTGCGCTGAAAGTTATGCAGTTCTTCTTGGGAATTCCAAGGCCCAGTAAATCGGTAATTTGGGGTTACTGTAACGGCTATTTTTTGGCGAGGTTCCCCGAAAAATTTGTCGCTTTTAACTGCATGATTTGGGGGGTAAGTTTCGGGTAATATTTCTACAGGGCGATTGTTGTTTTCGCGGCTTGTTTGTGTTATAATATCAGCAGGATTGGTTCCCCAGCAGTCATTAAACTTTTCCTCCAAAGCGTCAATGTCCGCCCAGAGTTCTAAGGTTTCGGTGTTGGGATTTGTGGATTTTTCTTTGAGGAGCGATCGCACTTTCAGCAGTTTGATCGCGAATTCTTGTTCTTCGCAATTTAAACCAGTAGCTTTTTCAATTTCGCCGCCGTTAGTTTTGACCCATTCGTCAGAATTGCACTGTTGTGCTTGCCATTGCAATAATTGACAAAGAAAAATACTCGCCGTGACTCCGCCCGTAATTTTGGCTAGTTTGGGATAGTAGATGGCGGGATTTCCTAGATTTCCTAAAAATATTCCTATTTTCATTTTTTATATTCCTAATTCCCTTGAATCCTAGGGTGCTCATGGCGCACCTTACCTCGACTAAACTAGCATTTAAAAACTTAAGATTTTCTTTAAACTTCTGTCTATTCCCGACGGAATGGAGATTCTAGAGGAAAGACGGGGATCGCAGATTCGATCGCCGGATTGACAGAACTGAGTTAAACGTAATAATAAATTATTTACTGTACCGATCCTCCCAAAATGAATGCAGAACGCCAAGAGGCTTATTTGAACTTAATCGAGCGAGTGCTTACCTGTCCCAACGGCCAAGAACCAGAAGTTTTGAGTTCCTGTTCGGATTTAATTGATGCGGGATTTGTGCAATTGCTCATCCAGATATCGGGTTCAATGGCCCGGGAAGGTGACGAAGATACTGCCAATTTTTTAGTACAACTTGCTCGTTTGCTGGGGAAATCTTTGGGTTTGTCGCCGGATTTGGTGCCTGCTAGGTACAGCAGTGCGCAGGGATAGAAAAAAGTTCGCTCGCCTCGTTATATCATGTTTTGATAAATCGCGGCGAATTTAACTGCATCGATGGCTTTACAGTTTATATTCCAGAGGCTCACAAAAATCATTCACCCCAGTTTTAAATACATAAATAATCACCGATGTCACTAAAATCTGCGGGCAAGTTTTGGCTGCGACTAAATCTCTAAATGCTGCATTCAACTGTCCGTTTATCAACTCTTCTTTCACCTCAGATTTGCAGATAGCAACGCGGCATCTTTTTGCCAATCCGTCCAACCAATTTTCAGAAATATTCGGTTCTTGTCCGGCTTGAATTGCTAGAGATATCGCTGCATCTTCGATGTTGCCTTCGCAATCTTCGATTTCGTCTAGGGCTTTTAGTGCTTCGGGATATTCGGCTAATTGCGATCGAAATTGGGCAATTTCTTGTGAGGTAATAATCACCATAAGATTTTCCTATGTTCTATGCTGGCGGGGTAAGTTTAGCAGTTAAAGTTGATATTATAGCATTTTTGGGATTGAGGTTGGGATTGGGCGATTCACAGGGATAGCTGCGGCGCGTACTTAATTACATTTTCAACTCATATTTTGGACTTTCGCTGTCAGGACTGAGGTTAAAATTGACAGAAAGCGGCGCTAAAATAGTTTGCAGGACTCATATTTATCGGGAGTTGGGAAAAATGACAACAGTTACTTTAAACTTAGATACTGTCGAACTAACAGACGAACAGTTTTACCGTTTGTGCCAGATGAATCGAGACTGGCAATTTGAACGGACAGCCAAAGGAGAAATCATCATTATGTCACCAGTAGGCGGAGTCAGCGGCAATCGAGAAGCCGATTTAATTATTGATTTGGGCTTGTGGAACCGTCAAACACAGCTAGGGAGAGTGTTTAGTTCTTCAACAATTTTTCGGCTACCGAATAACGGAGACCGTTCTCCCGATGCGGCTTGGGTTAGCTTAGAAAGATGGTCTGCTTTGACAGCAGAACAACAAGAAAAATTTCCGCCAATTTGTCCTGACTTTGTAATAGAATTGCGCTCGCGCACAGACCCGCTGCGCCCGCTTCGGGAGAAAATGCAGGAGTATCTCAACAGCGGTTTGCGCTTGGGTTGGTTGATTAATCCTCAAGACCAACAAGTAGAAATTTATCGCCCTAATCGCGAACTAGAGATTTTACAATTTCCCGTGAGTTTATCGGGAGAAGATGTTTTGCCCGGATTTGTTTTTAATTTGACGATTTGATTTTATATAAAATGTTTGTAGTGAGGACTTTAGTCCTCTTCCAAATCAGAGGACTAAAGTCCTCACTACAAACCTATTTGATTTTTTTTCCGGCGGCCGCAGATAATATTACATCAAATTTTTTGAGTTTCCAACCGTATGTTTTTCGGGCAAATATCATCATCGTACCAACCAGTCAAAGCCACCGCCAAAGCATCAGCCGCATCATCTGGTTTCGGAATATAACCTAACTCCAACTCCCGCGCCACAGCTTCTTGCACTTCCGATTTATCAGCATTGCCGCGGCCGGTCAAAGCTTTTTTAATTTGAGCCGGCGTAAACTCGAACAGCGGCACTCCGCACTGCGCCAATACTAGGATTAAAATTCCCCGCGCTTGCGCTACAAGTATGGTATTTCCCATTTTGTAAAAAAACAGTTTTTCGGCAATTGCCAAATCTGGTTTTACCTGTTCAATTACTGCGTGCAAATCTTCGTAAATTGTTTTCAAGCGCTGTCCCATTTCCTGTTTTGGCGTTGTTTGAATTACGCCGCAATCAATCATGGAAACGCTGTTTTGATCTTGTTTTCCGGGGACAATTTTACAGGAAATTGCGCCGTAGCCGAGATTGGCTAAGCCCGGATCTAATCCTAAAATTCGTTTTTCCATTGCCTGAGTTAGTAATTGGAAATGGGGCATCCGGTCTGAAAATTTTGGGAATGTTTCATCACCACAAATTACCCATTTCCAATTACCAATTACTCATTACCCCTCAGTTGCTTCTAGGCCGAATACGCGATCGAACACTTTGGTCACTTTAGAACCCGTATCTATTGATTCTAGCGGGTCTTTGCGCAATCGGTGCCGCAAACACAGAGTCATTACCTTGCGAATATCGCCCACAGTGACCTCTGTGCGACATTCTAGGGCGGTGAAAGCTTTGGCAGCCCGATTTGTGACTAAATCTCCCCGCAGTCCGTCTACGTCCAATTCGGCGCAGACTTGGGAGATTTTGACTCGCAAATCGCGATCGATAGTTACGGATTTTAGCCTTTCCTGGGCTTCCACCAATTTCTGCTGCATATCGTCTTGTTGGTGCTGATATTTGGCGAGAAACTCGGGCGGATTTTGGTCAAAGCTCGATCGCTGTTCGACAATTTCTACTCTCAGATTTGGGTCTTTTACAGTGCGAATTTCGGCGTGCATTCCAAATCTATCTAGCAATTGCGGCCGCAATTCTCCTTCTTCTGGGTTGCCGGAACCGATTAAAATAAATTTAGCTGGGTGGCGGATCGAAATGCCTTCTCTTTCGACAGTATTCCAACCGCTGGCGGCGGAGTCGAGCAAAACATCGACTAAATGATCGTCGAGCAAATTGACTTCATCGACGTAAAGAATGCCGCGGTTAGCTTTGGCTAAAAGGCCTGGTTCAAAAGCTTTAACTCCTTCGGACAAAGCTTTTTCGATGTCGATAGTACCGCAAACTCGGTCTTCGGTAGCGCCCAGAGGCAAGTCTACCATTTGAACTTTTTTGCGGGCGATTTTAATGTCAGTTTGAGATAAAGTGCGATCGCGCACCTCATCACTCATCAAATCTGGATCGGTGGGATGACTGTTAAAAGGATCGTCAGCCACCACCTCAATTTCCGGCAGCAAGTCAGTGAGGGCCCGGATTGTGGTAGATTTACCAGTACCTCGATCGCCCATAATCATCACGCCACCAATTTTCGGATCGATGACATTCAACAGCAGCGCCAGTTTCATCTCCTCCTGGCCAACAATCGCGGTGAAGGGAAAAACAGCGCGGCGGGCTGGGGTAGTGGTAACAGTTGGCAGAACACCCGCATTCAGGTTATTGCTGACTTCGGCAGTAGGACTCACAGGATAACTCAAAATATAATAATTGCTTGTTTATTGTGACATACAAGCGGACAATAATCACTCAAGGGTTGGCGATCGTCTTGCCGAGTTGGTTTACAAGACTTTATACACGCCTCTACCATCTTGTAACGGCCGTCAAAAGTTATAATTATGAGGTATTTATCTATTCTATATATTTCATTTGTATATATTGACTGAGTTTATTTAGTTAAAAGTTAAGTTACTCTATGTTAATTGATTTTTCAGTCACTAACTTTAGGTCAATTAAAGAAGAGCAAGCATTAAGTATGATTACTGAAGTCATTACTACAAACCGATCGCATAACCGCGATCGGACTTGATATTACCCTTTTTTTGCCACCCTTTTCTTCCACCACAAACCCATTCCAGCAGCTACAAAAGTACCAGCAGCACTCATCGGTTCCGGTACAGGTTCATACTCATAAATTGCACTAACCATAGTGTTAGCCACAACCTTACCATCAAAACTACCCCTAACAGGATTCCCCTGAACTTGAGTAAAACCCGTTGTCACCAAAGCTGCGATAAAAGTATCACCATCGCATCCACTTAACGCACTCAAAGACTGCTGCGAATCATAACTCTTTGACACAGCACCCGAAGCCGAACCGCTAACACTTCCTGTAGCGCCATTAGCAATCCTCGTTTCCGGCGGACTGGCTAACACACTTAAAGTCAAATTAGGGTCAACTTTCAGCAGCGGAATATTCACAGCAATACTTGCATTACTCGTCGCCGTCCCCATAAAATCTCCAGTCAAAGGAGTAATGCTAACAGTGTTATTAACAGTAGACTTAACCGTAACATAAGCCCTTAATAGCGTTCCCAACAGCGAATTAAACTTCGGCAAAACCACATTAGTGCTGCTATTTAATGGCTGCGAACCCATATCCACAGTATAAGTTTGAGTAAGAGTAGCAGCTTGTACAGAAAAACATTGACTAACAACTGCAAAACTCAAACTTCCACCAACAATTCCCAACTTTTGACAAACATTCATTTCAGTAAACCCCCTAAAATAATAAAGTTGCATTTCATCCGCGTTAATTCACGTTAATCTGCGGTTAAAAACTCCAAACCCGCCAAACCCAATTACCCAGCAAGGATGCTAAATAACTCAAAACCCAAACAGTATAAAGTATACTCAAAGGCGCATATGCCGCCAAAACAAATCGCGTTTCCGCTGCTTCCTCAATCTTCTCCCTCCGCAACAAATCCACATAAAAATCAAACGACCTTTGTCGCAGATTGTTAATGCCAGTTCCAGCCACTAACAAATAATAACCGTCAAATCTATTCAACGGATTCAAGTTAATTGCCACTGTCAGTAAGGCGGCCACCATCAACAAATAACTAATTTGATGCCAAACCGGATTTGACTGAGATAACAGCCACATCCAAACAGCAAACGCCCAAATTGTTACTTGGATTAATACTCCGGCGGCTACTACTAAAACTCGCTGTTTCCGCCGGACTAAACTGTATTGATCGGTTGTATCTGTGTAACATCCGGGGATGAGACACATAAACAACAATCCGATTTCTTTTACAATGCCGCCGTAGTGTTTGAGCGTGAAAGCATGACCGAGTTCGTGCAAAGCTATTACTAGCATTGTCAGGAAGACAACTTTGATCGCATTGTCAATTTTTCCGGCTGTCAATAACTGCTGGTGCGAAGCGGCGACTTCGGCGGAGGAAGCCAACCATACTGCTACAGATGAAGAGATGAAAGCGCACAGAAAAAAGCCAAATTCCCACGTCCAAATCCAGCGAAATTTGTCGATGTGCCGCGACAGCCAAACATCGGGATTGACTAGGGGAATTGTGAAGGATAGCAGGTTAAATTTGGCTTTCGGCGGTTTGGTTCCTTCTAGCATTCCCGTTTGTGCTAAGTCTTTCAAAAGATTTTGCACATCTTCTAAATCGAGGTCGTATTCAGCGAGAATAGCTGTTAGTGGTTGTTGATTTAGTTGCAAAATTACCTGTTTGTCAAAGTCGTCAACTTGCAGACAGGTAA
This sequence comes from Cyanobacteriota bacterium, assembly GCA_025362325.1. GTDB lineage: Bacteria > Cyanobacteriota > Cyanobacteriia > Cyanobacteriales > Microcoleaceae > Microcoleus. The sequence continues at coordinate 18,661 of JANYGO010000137.1, forward strand.
TGTCTTCGGGATTGCGAAGTATCCAATAACCGTCGGGATGAGGTATCCACTGCACTGCTGGTTTTAGTTGCATGGTAGATTGTCACTTTGGCTGACAAAGTTTCGATTTAATTGGATAGGAGTTACTCGTTTTTAGGCGGAGATTCTGATCCCCCCTAGCCCCCCTTAATAAGGGGGGGACAAGAGTTTTCACTAATTTAGGAATTACGCATTTTAGGCCGAAACTCGATCGCCCCTAGCCCCCCTTAAGAAGGGGGGGACAAGAGAATTCACTCATTCCCCAAAACATCGGGGGGGACAAGAGAATTTACTCAAAGTCCCCCTTCTTAAGGGGGATTTAGGGGGATCTAGACTTTCGGATCGAGCAGAGAGACAGTGGGTTTTAGGCCGAAACTCGATCGCCCCTAGCGCCCTTAAGAAGGGGGGGACAAGAGTTTTCAATCAAAGTGAGTGTTTTTATTGAATTGTCTTGAATCGATCGCAAAATTGTGTTTGTATGTTTTCTCCGCTGGGTTTTTGAGCTTTTCGAGCCGCCCTAAGTCTTTCTGGAAACGGAAAGTTTCAAGGCTGAGTTTGCCCCTGTTTTAAGGAAGCAGGGAAGTATTTAAGTTGTTTGTGAAGAAGCTTTAGTGATATTGGTTTGGGCTTTAGGCTTTAATCTCAATTTCACCTTGGTGTTCATATTATCATAAGTTAGAAAAAAAGCAAGTGTAAATTCTAATTTTTTTAGGAGTTACGCATTTTTTACCTGTCATTGCGTGGGAAACCTAGTGGAGCGGATGTTTCTGGTTGAGGCGGGGATTGCTATCCCACAAACTTTACACAAACTTTACGATCGCAAATAGAACTTGGGTGTATGATGACTGTGTGAAGAAGCAAAAATCATAAAAACTAAGGATAAACAAAGTGTTTGTCCGATCGCCCGCCTGACCCCAAGCTAAGTGCGGAAGATGTAAAGCGATCGCCGATACAGAAAATTTGTTAATTTTGCGTAAATTCTCAAATAAACAGAAATTTTTGACGATTATTGAAAAATCCTTGGCAAGGAAGGGTTTTCGTTTGATGTCTGAAGGCATTTAATTAAGTTCGTGCGATCGAATTCATATTAATCAGGGTGCAAAAGTTATGGGTTGGCTAAATTTTGGTGGCAAAAAACGCAAAGAGGCTCAAGGTTTTGGGGATTCAAGTAAAACAAAGAGTCGGAAACGACCGAAAAGTTTTATATTAGAAAAAATTGTGACTCCGAGTGCGGGTGTTGGGGATTGGAATCACGAATTCGACCACCTACATCAGTTATTGGGTTCTTTGTCGCTGTCTGATTTGCATTTACCTAATTTCTTTGCTGATAGCGGTGTTTGCCCGATCGACCCTTCTGCACCAACTAATAATTTACCGCCGCTGATTGATTTTGACCCGCTGGGTCTGTACCATGATGGGATTGCGACTCAAACTCCTTACAATCCGGGCGGTGCGTTTGAGACTTTGCCGATTGCTTTAATTCCCGTCGATCCGCATTCGCCGAATCCTAACAATCCGAATGCAATCCGTCAATTGCTAGATTTTCCTTTGGCTTCTCAGCCGTTGGTGGGGAGTATTGATACTGGTGTGAGTGCGGATAGTCCTTATTTGAATTACGCGAATATTAAGCAGGGCCGCGATTATGTGGGCGGGGATGACAATCCGTTGCTGAAGCCTGGGGAAGGTAGCGAGCACGGTACTTTTATGTTGGGGATTGTTGATGCGATTAATAAGACTGCGCCGAAGTGGGTGGGAAGGGCGATCGATTCTGGGAGATGGGCGGATTCTTTGGTAGAGTTTGTGGATGCTGCGAAGGCTTCGGGACAGAAAAATGCGATCGCCAATCTCAGTTTGGATTTGACTCAGAAGAATGCTGACGGGAGTGTGACGACGCGCTATGAGTTGACTCCAGCAGAAAGAAGTGCGATCGAATATGCGCGGCAAAATGGGGTAATGCTGGTAGTGGCGGCGGGTAACGACGGCAGTGTGATGTCGGTTTTGGGTCAAGCTTCTCAGGAATTTGATAATATTTTTACTGTTGGGGCTGGGGATATTAACGGGCGATCGAACTATTCTAGTTTTGGTCGCGGTTTGGATATTGTGGCCGATGGGGGCACAACTGAACACCCCGGTTTATCGACGGTGGGAAATGATTTGGGGACGATGGCGGGGACTTCGGTTGCTACTGCGAAAGTTGCGGGGGCGGCTTCTTTGGTTTGGGCGGCAAATCCTGCTTTGAACTATCGCCAAGTGATGGAGATTTTGAAGTCTACGGCGAGGGATTTGGGGCCGTCTGGGTGGGATGATGAGACGGGTTTTGGGTTTTTGAATACTTTGGCGGCGGTGGATTTGGCGAAGAAGACTGTGGCGGAAGTTTATAATCCGACTCCGTGGGTGACGCCTGATACTTGGAGTGGGGAAGGGAAAGTAACGCCGGAGGAACGGGCGGCTAAAGGTGGAAATTCGATCGCGACTGCAACTGTACAAGTATCAACTAATTTCTCGGATACTGTACAAGTATCAACTAATTTCTCGGATATCGCTCAGGTTGACGCGAATCAGTCTGATAAATATTATCAGTTTACGGTCAATGAGCCTGGTTATGTAACGTGGAATTTCACCAGTCTCAACCCTGTTTCAGGATTTGGTCGCCCGAACGTAACCATCATCAAAGCTGACGGCCGTTCTGCGTCTCATAGCTTCCATAAAGGGGCTACTGTTAGTATGTCTGCAACAGTGGAGGGACAGACTTCTTTTTCAGGAGGCGATTTCTACGATCCGGGGACGTACTATCTCAAGGTCGGCGTTGGGTCTACTTTCAAAGATTACAATATATCAACTCAGTTTACTGCCGATCGAGTTGCGAGTTTTACTGGGAATATACAGTACAGAACTCAGCCCTATAAGTCGTTTGACGACAGCCTAACTGCGGTGTTCTCAGGGCCGACTGTCTCTGAGTTAAAGAATTTATCAGGTCAGGTTACTTATAACAATACAGATTTCAACAGCGGGGTTGCTAACTATGGGTTTGAAGTGAATGAGTCGGGAAAATTCAGGATAAATTTGAATTCTCCCAACGGTAAAATGGATCTGAACATTAATAAATTTATCGGTTCTGAAGATAGACCAGTACAAATTGGTGGCTTTAGTGGGGTTCCTGCTAATTCTAATGAATGGGTGGAACTCGATCTGAATAAAGGGCGCTATGAGATTGAAGTGAAAACTCCCACGGATTACTGGCAATTTGATGGGAAGTCGGCTCAGCAGACACTGGTACGACCTTATACGCTGAATGCCATTTTTACTCCTAATGCGCCACAACCCGGACAAGGGAAAGTTCCTTCGTCCGCAGGGGCATTTGATAAGACTGTAGTGAGTAATGGGGTTGTTAATCACTATTACAAGAATGGGTATTTGACGGTGCAGCCTTCGGGTCAAGCAAGTTGGTATGGTTATCCCTCTGGAGTTGTATCAGTTTCAGCACAATTAATTAGCGAACCAGTTCCTCTGACCGATCCTGATGGTAATTACTCAATCCAGACTGCCAAAAATTTATTATTGTATTCTGGTGGTGCTGACTTAGGGGATGGGGTTAATAGGGAGCTGACTGCAACAGGGTATGTTGCTAGTTCAATAGGTGGTAAGGATTTAAGTGACTTCTACAAATTGACCTTGAACAATGTGCAATTGGTAAAGTTTGAATTATCTCAACTCAGCAATGGTGCTAAGGTGGAGTTGATCCAAGACCTCAATGGTAATGGTCAAGTTGATAGCAGGGAAGTGATGCAGACTGAAGTTACTCCCAATTATCCAAAATCGTTTGAGCGAATTTTAGGAGCAGGGACTTATTACTTACGAGTTACACCTGGTCCATCTGGTGCGACAACTAACTATCGGTTGGATGTGGCAAAAGGTTCACCAGACAATCACATCATTGCTACATATAATTCGGACTACTATTTAGTGCAGAATGGTCAAAAGCGACTGATTCCGAATCAAGAAACCTTAACAGCAATGGGAATTGATCCGAATACAGTTAAGGCTTTCCCGAATCAAGATTTAGCTCTGATTCCTTCAGGAGATCCCTATGTCCCACTGAACCGCTGGAAGGCAAGCTTTATCAATCGCAATTCTGGAAATGTTGCTCAATCATATAAGATTGAAGATTTCAATAATCCTGTAGCAACTTTGGATTTGGGATCTCAAGGAAGTGGGAACGGTAATCTAAGTTTGTACAGCGCTTGGGGCTTGGACAGTCCTGACAATCGGGTGCAAAAAGATTACTTTGCTATGCAGGCATCGACTCGCACTAATATGCAGGCTGGTAAGTTGTATCAGGTGAGAACTAAATCTGATGATGGGACTCGGTTCTTACTCAAGAATGTCAAGACGGGTGAAGTTAAAACTATTGAACAATTAGGCGGCTGGAGTGATGGAGATTGGCGCGGTCGTGGTGCTGATGAACCAAATAAGATAATTTACTTCAAAGTGCCTGATTCGGGTGATTACGATTTCTATGTCCAGTATTACGAAAATGATGGCGGTTCTACTGTTAATATTTCAATGGGTGAAGCTAAGCCAGTTGACGGTTTTAATTATGTGAGCGACAAGACAAATTGGAAATCCAGTGTTTACTGGTGGGATCGGACTAAAGCGGGCGATCCACCTTTAGATTTCCAAAAAGCAGAAAATAAGATAGGGGTTTACAATCTGGGTCAAAATGACCGAAGTGACGGTAAAAAGGGTATCAGCCTAGATTGGCGCAATGGCAAGCTTCCCAATAATGACGTTACATTGCCAAAAAACAATTTTGCTATCAGCAGTTACACTCAGGCTAGTTTTGAAGCAGGTAAAAAGTATACTGCCTCGGTGTATTCAGATGATGGATATCAGCTATATGCTATCAACCGTAGTACGGGTCAACGGGTTGATATCACGCCTAGTAATGAGTGGAAAAAAGATGCTTACGGGAAGCATCAAGCAATTGATATTAACGTTCCACCCGGTGATTATGATGTTTATTTTAATTACTTTGATGGTGGTGGTGATGCTTATTTTGACTTGGCTTGGGAGGGGGTTCAACAGCAGAACAATAACGGTGGCAGCAATAGTAAGTTACCTCAGAGCGCTTCCGAGGCTCAAGCCTTCTTCAAAAATCAATTTCACCGAGATGCCGGACTTGCTGCTCCTCCAACCAATAATTGTGGGCCTGCGAGCCTTGCAATCGTTCTGAAAGCTTTAGGGCTAGAACCTAGTGGAATTGGTGAACAAGCAAGTATCAATCAAGCGGCTGAATTAATGGGGTTAAACCCAACAAATCATCCTGATGCTTCCGACGTAGATATTGAACGGGGCATTCAAAATGCAGGAGGAACTTGGATTAATGTAGGTATGGGCAGTACAGATCAGCGTTGGAACACCCTAAATGAAGCACTGGCTAATCAAAATCCAGTTATTGCGTTTGGCTATGCAAATCCAGACTGGTGGTCGCAGATCGGTTATACAAATCCCGGCTCGGTAAAGCATGTCATCGCTATTCTTGGCCGAACTAGCAATGGCAATTATATAGTGGCTGATCCGCTATCTAGTAGAGCGGTTGAGGTTCCTCAGACAACACTTTCAAAATTTTTTAGTATCTATAACAATGCACCTGCTGGTCGTGCTTTTGTTTTGCCTAAATCCACTGATGGAAGTGGAACCAACCCTTCCCAAACTTCCCCGTCTTCTAATCCTCAGCCTACTTCAGGTTCAAGTAAGTCTTCACAAACTGCTTTATTTAGCACTGACATTGTTTTCCAAATGTTTCCTAATTTAGGCTACGTCAAGACCAATATAGAAACGTATCTTCCTTTAATTCTCAGTGAGCTAGAAAAAGTGGGGTTAGGAGACCGAGATATGGTTCTGATGGCCCTGGCAACTATCCGCGCTGAAACTGAAGGTTTTGAGCCAATTGACGAGGGTAGATCTCAATATAACACGTCGCCCGGTGGTCGTCCTTTCGATGAATACGACTTTCGTAGTGATTTAGGTAATAATGGTGTTGGAGAGGGAGACAGGTATAAAGGGCGTGGTTTTATTCAGTTGACTGGTAAAAATAACTACCAAAAACTAGGGCCACAAGTGGGACTTGGCAATCAGCTAGTTAATAATCCAGAATTAGCCAATGATCCAAGGATTGCAGCACAACTTTTAGCCCGCTTTATTAAGAATAGTGAAAATGCTAAGCTGTTCAACATCTAAACTGCATTAACTAAGTTCCCTTTATTTTTTATTTTTCGGTTCCATTTCATAATTAATCCTCCTTCATTTAAAAGTTTATTTAACAGTGATTCTAGTTTTTCAATGGATTCAAATAA
>JANYGO010000160.1 GCA_025362325.1 Cyanobacteriota bacterium
TATGATCAGCTATCTCAAAGGCACAGTCGCCGATATCAGCAAAGGCAGCAACCGCGTCATCTTGATTCTCGAAGTCAATGGAATTGGTTATGCAATCCAGATTTTGCCCCGCGTGACCGGTCAATTGCCAGCATCCGGCGAAGTCGCCCAAATCTTTACTCACCAGCAAGTTAAGGAAGACCAAATCATATTGTATGGTTTTGGTAGCGCGGCAGAACGCGATTTGTTTCGGCAGTTGACGAGTGTTAGCGGTGTTGGTGCTCAACTGGCGATCGCACTTCTCGATACTTTAGGATTGCAGGACTTAGTAAAGGCGATCGTCGGCGCTAACACCCGCATCCTCGCCAAAACCCCCGGTGTGGGCGCAAAAACCGCTGAACGCCTCGTCCTCGAACTCAAAAACAAACTCTCGGAATGGAGACAGGAAGCAGGTTTGACAACTTCAATGGCCGCCGGAGTCCCCCCTGCTATTCAAGAAGAAGTCGAGATGGTTTTGCTGGCAATGGGATACACTGGGGCGGAAGTCTTGGATGCGCTACAAAACCTCTGTCAAGACGACAGTTTGTCCGGTAAAGGTGCGGAAGATTGGATTCGTGAGGCGATCGGGCATTTGAGCCGATAATCCCTTACCCAATCAAGAAACCGGGAAGAAAAACCAAAATTCTACCCAGCCAACAAACCCATCCTTAGCAAAAATTTGATCCTTCACGCTTCTCCTGTGATATCATTGCAGATTGTGGCTCATACTCTACAAACCCGGTCGGGCAGTCCGAGTAAGCTTGCTGAGGGTAAAGTCATTTGACTCCCGGTGATGCAAGAATCCCCCGCATTCATGCGTGGGGAACGCCAAATCGTACAAAAAAACATAAAATTCAAGTCATGCCACTTACACAACAGCGCAAACTAGAAATCATGGGCGACTACCAAACCCATGAAACCGACACCGGTTCAGCAGATGTCCAAGTCGCCATGCTGACTGATCGCATCACCAAACTCAGCGCCCACCTGAAAATCAACCAAAAAGACTTCGCATCCCGGCGCGGTTTGATGATGATGATCAGCCGCCGTAAGCGCCTGCTAGCGTACATCCAAAAGGGAAGCGTCGAACGCTACAAAGCATTAATTGCCCGTCTAGGCATTCGCGGCTAAACAGCAAAGCGAAAATTTGCGACAATATTCAAGAATCTTGGACAAATCCCAGCAGGATTTACGCACCGATGACCAATCTATGTCAAACCGTCGATTAACCATCAGAGTTGCGTAAACCTTCGCCAAGATTTATTGAATAAATGTTCGAGATTTCAGGTTAAAGATAAAATATGTCCTCCGAACCACCCAGCCAGCGCCTACCCTTTGAACCGGCCTCAAATCGGAAAAAAACGCCGAAAAAGCCCCCAGAATCCGAAGCAAAGCTAGTCACAGAAGAACCCAAACCAGACAAGCAGCCCAAAGCCACAAAAACTGGCCCGGAGGCGCAATCCATCCCAGAAGTAGTCAGCAAACGCATGATATCCCGCATCGCGGTATTCTGCGGCGTACCGACAATCCTGGGAATTTCCACATTTTTTGTGAGTTATTTGATAGTCAGCAAAGGCTTGTTTGACTTGCCCAACACAGCAGTATTGCTGGTAAGCATGGGCTGTTTTGGTTTAGGTGTACTGGGATTAAGCTACGGAGTCCTTTCGGCTTCCTGGGATGAAGAAGCTTCAGGAAGCACTCTGGGGTGGGAAGAATTTAATACTAATTTTGGACGGATGCGAGAAGCGTGGCGCGCCGCTAAACCGAAAAGTTAGAAGTTAGAAGATTAAGATAAGACGGCGGTTGAAACCGCGCCTACACAAACAATGTCCGCCGGACGCCGACTAAGAGAGACGGCGGGCGGTTGAAACCGCGCCTACACAAACAATGTCCGCCGGACGCCGACTAAGAGAGACGGCGGTTGAAACCGCGTCTTTTCAACCCGCAGGCGAGTGGGTTTGGCCTGTATAGACGCGGTTTCAACCGCCCCGTCTTCTATTTATAGAAGCTCGATCGCACGGCATCTATTTTTATCAGTACATCCATGTCATAATGCGTGTCTTAGCGCAACACAACAGAAAAAAATATGATTATTGTAATGAAAGCCGGCACTCCAGAAGCCGAGATCGATCGACTAGACGAAGAGCTCCGCAC
>JANYGO010000175.1 GCA_025362325.1 Cyanobacteriota bacterium
GTTCAACTGGAGGATGCCATAAGGGAGGACGCATAGGGTTTCTTTCTTCTTCCTAATTGTGAGAATTTAACAGGCTTCTCAATTCACATATCATTTCCAGTTTGTTTTGTCAACTCCTAATACTGAACCGACGCCCTAGCACTCACAGAACAAAAACTTGGTAACATCGAGAAAGCCCAATAAAATTTTGACCGCGCCATTCAACTGTTTAGCGAAATGGACGCCAGCAAACAAGTAGAAAAAGTACAATTAGCCGCGACCAATAATTCCGAAACAATACCTAATTAACGGAGAAAAAAATCAGAAAAAAGATACAATAAAGTAAACCACAACCATAAATTTTGTACACATGAAACTAAAACGATTGGGACACGTAGCCGTCTGCGTGCAAGACATAGAGAAATCTGCTGAGTTCTACCTCAACTTGGGCATGGAGTTAGTCTGGAAAGATGCAGACTGGGCTTATTTGAAAGCAGGAGATGACGGATTGGCGCTGTTGAGTCCGACTTACGACCAAGCAGGGCCACATTTTGGGTTCGTATTTGACGATCGCACCGAAATGGAATCAGCCCATCAACAGCTCAAATCTGAAGGTGTTTCCGTCACCCACATTCACGAACACCGCGACGGTACAGCGTCTTTCTACGGCAGAGACCCCGACGGTAACGGTTTTGAGTATCTTTACGAACCCACCTAAGCAGGATTAGGACTTGAATTGCATTCATTCACTGTCAATTCTTTCAAGGCATCTGCACAGATCTGCGTTTATTTGCGTCTATCTGCCTTGAAAGAGCAGTTGACCTATCAATCAAAGATTTATGCAATTCAAGTCTATGATGGCTGGGGCTACTCAATGCCCGCTGCTGAAGGCCCGGAACCTCAGTACAAGTGACAGAATAAAGTGACGTAGTGATACCAGTTCCCCCAAAAAATGCAATTGCAGCCAAGCCCCCAACCCTGCTTGTCATTCCCCGATCGACAATCTTCTTGAATGCTTCAATGCTTCAATACTTCAATGGTATGACACCGACTATTCTACAGTACGGTCTAACCTCAGAATCCGAAATATATCCACAACTTCCGAAAATCGGCTCGATAATCTAAAATCTAAAATCTAAAATCTAAAATCCTCATGTTCCAAAGAATACAAGTCCGAAACCGCTGGAAATCGATCTTCAAACCCTGGGAAGAAGCAGACCCTTGGCTGTTTGCCGCCTGCATCGGCCTCACCATCTTCGGCGGAATCATGATCCGCAGCGTCGAAATCAACCAGGGGCTGATCGACTGGTGGCGGCACTGGGTAACTGGCGGAGTCGGTTTAGTCCTGGCGATCATCATTTCCCGCTGTCGCTACGAAATACTGATTCAGTGGAAATGGCCGATTTACATATTAATTAATCTATCGCTGATCGCAGTCAGGTTTATCGGTACTACAGGGCTCGGTGCCCAGCGGTGGATCAATATCGGCGGCTTCTACCTACAACCCTCAGAATTTGCCAAAGTAGGGATGATTATCACCTTAGCAGCTCTCCTGCACGAGAAGACTGTCCCCACAGTGCGGGATATGTTGAGGATGCTGGCGATTATGGCCGTACCTTGGGGATTGATCTTTGCCGAACCAAATTTAGGTACTTCCTTGGTGTTTGGCGCGATCACGATGGGGATGTTTTACTGGGGTAATGTCAATCCCGGCTGGTTGATATTGCTGTTCTCTCCTCTAATCTCGGTTCTCCTAAACAACTTGTCTACACCGATTTGGATCGCTTGGGTAGTTGTTGCGGGGATTATCGCTTGGCGAAGCCTACCTTGGCCCTGGTTGGGGACTTTCGCTACTGTGGTAGTGAACGTGGTTTCTGGACACGTCGGACACGTTTTTTGGGGCGTGTTGAAGGATTATCAAAAAATGCGCCTGACAGGGTTTTTAAACCCCGAGAAAGACCCTTTAGGCAGCGGATATCACTTGATTCAATCTCGGATTGCTATCGGGGCCGGAGAACTCCACGGCCGGGGATTGAATCACGGCACGCAAACTCAGCTTAACTTTATTCCCGAACAGCATACGGACTTTATCTTTTCAGCGATCGGCGAAGAATTGGGCTTTATTGGCTGCATTTGCGTGCTGTTGGTATTTTGGTTCATTTGTTTCCGCTTGGTGACGATCGCACAAACCGCCAACGACAATTTTGGTTCCTTGCTGGCGATCGGCGTACTGTCAATGTTAATTTTTCAGGTGTTCGTAAATATTGGGATGAACATTGGCTTAGCCCCAGTGACAGGGATTCCGCTACCTTTCCTGAGTTACGGGAATGCGTCGCTGCTGAGTAATTTTCTCGGACTGGGACTGGTGGAGTCAGTAGCCAACCAGCGACAGCGCAAGAAGCGTTGGAATTAGGTAATTGGTAATTGGCAATTGGCAATTGCTAATTACTAATTAGTAATTGCCAATTCGAGCCATTTCATATATTATAAAATGACCCTAGTTTGTAGGGTTTGCACTGCCAGACCAGTGGGAACATATCAGTTTTGCAAAAAGCCTTTTTTTTATTGTAGTGCTGTCCCCGATCGCACCTTTTCGCTTCTCAACCCGATCGACATCAACAACCCTCCCATCCTCCGTCTGCAACAAACTCCCAACAACTAAATCCTTAGCCTCAACCCACCCCTGATCCGGCACCCAAAAAGGATGTTCCCCCGTAGTCGAAATCACCTCCCCATCCACATACAAATCGTACAACGCATCAGTTTCCCTGACAAAAGTCTCCAAAACCAGTTTCGCCTCACTCCCCCTAGGAGTAGTCGGGTCATCAGCGATCACCCAATTCCCAACCCTAAATTTACTCAACCCAATCTATTGAATCGGTGTTGTTATCCTAATATAAATTTATTCAAGCATCTCTTAAAGCGGCCATACCTACATTTATTGCTTCTAAAAAGTCCTTGATTGGGAATTTTAATTCTGACAAAAAATCGGGAGTAACATATTGTGAGTATATATCTATTTTCATTTGATCAACACCTCGATCTTTATTGATTTGTGCAATCTGTTGTCCCTTATATTGTATTTCAATAGTCATTTCATTATATTTAAGGTCACTAAAATAAAGAATGTTAAAACCAGAATCTAGATTGATAGCCATTTTGAACTTCTTAATCTACATTTGAAAACTTTCGGTTACGCTGCTTAATATGCAGGCATCTATCTATCAGCTATGTATACTTTAACCGGAAGAGCCATTTCTGTACGAGAGCTAATCAAACCAGGATCGAAGGCTCGACAAGTTCCATCGCCACGAAAATATCGGCAGTAGTTACATCCTTTGTACTTAGTCATTTTGTTTTTACCTTACTTGATTTTTGACGCTCCAATCACTACCAGTTGTTCACGCTGGTAGGCTATAGAACCCATTTGAGATCTATTCCAGACTGATTGCCAGAACTAGGTTTCGGCCGAATTAGTAGAATCGTAGATTTAGGCGAGAATGCCTCCCATGTAAGGATCTTACAAAAGATGTCAAATGGGTTCTATACCCGAATACGTTTGGGTTAAGAAGCTAATTGATCTGTGTGCACATCAGTTAATTGAGAACTGCCATAGTCTCTGCGATTGCAACGCTTGTGAGCTCGCAATGACAAGATTTGTTAACTAAACCTAAACCGTATTGGCCCATACTCTGCGTAATACCATTTTGACAAAAGATTGCTACATAATAAATGTTATGTTTGTTTACAATGACCCTGTTCAGAAGGTGCGTCGCTGTTAAATTGTCGATTTTTTTAGGGATTGTTGATGGCGACACACCCTACGATTACTCAAATATTAAATCTCAAATCGATAGATGCACCCTACAATAAATGTGGCAGCCGATTACTCGTTCATATTCTTGTAAGTAGCAACAGCAGAAGGCGAACTCCGGTTTAAATAACGGAAGATCCAATATTTAAATACCGTATCCAAGATCACTGGAAAGGTCGCAATAAACAGAAATATGAACTGCCTATTTTCAGGGATTCCCAAATGCCTCGATACACCTTCGAGAATTATTTCCCAACCGTGCGGCGAGTGGAATCCGACAAACACATCCGTAAACAAAATAATTATGAAAGCCTTAGCACTGTCGCTGAGGCCATAAACCACGTCGTCCATGAAAGACTTTAAAATCTCAATCTCTTTGTTGTTATTGACGAGAATCGCGCCAAAGGCAATAAAGGAAATCAAATCGGCAAAAATATTTTTAATGGCTCCGCCACTTTCACTGGTGTATTCCTCCGCAATCTCAACTGCTTTCTCGGCAATCTTCTTTTCCGTTTCCTCTGAAGAAAGCGACGGAGCCCTGCCAATTAATGTTTCAAATTTGAGTTGCTGCTCAAATCTCTCCAGTTCTTTGAAGGCTTCTTCTGCTAGGTCAATATTGATGAATACGGGAGCATTTTGCTTGACTCGAAAATGGTCAACTACTGGCCCGACGATAAAGTTTTTGGAAATTTGATTCGTCAACAGCGGAACTAAAATCAAAAGCAAAATAAATCTCAGAGAAATGACTGTTTTTACTTTGGAATTGCGAAAGTTTTTAAGTACGTCTTTTTCTGCTTCCGGGTCTAACTCTTTAGTAATTCGATTCAACGTTCCCAACAGCGATCGGGGTAATAAATTTACCTCTTCAGAGCTAGTGTCAACCTCGCCATTAGTTTGATTAGAATTAGCTGAACCGTTATTTGGGTGAGGTTGAGAACTGCTGGTAGATTTCACCTGCACATTTACGGAACTGACAAGTGGGACGATCGCAGTTGATTTACTATTATTGATATACTTGTCGATGATTCCATCAATAAACTCTAGCTTCTCAAATACCAGAGAGGCTCGATCTTTGCTGTTGAGATCTAATGGGTGGCGGTGACGCTCAGCGCTTTGGCCAGCCTTGGGTTTTGCCCCCACGCGATCGGGCAATTCCAAAAAAGAACGGCTAGCATTAAACTCAACCATTCGGGTTTGGATGACCTTGAGGTATTTTTGAAGTTCGGATTTAAAGTAAGACAGGGTGCTGTGTCCGTAATCTCCCGATCGCTCGGAGATTCCTTGGCCGCCAAAATGCTCGTCTTCGATCGCCTTAATTGCTAACGCAGCATCATAAGCCTGTTCTAAGGCCCTGTCAGGCGTTTCTCTGTACCATTGGTTAGCTCTGTAGAGATATTTGACAATCCTGTTCCATGCAGAAGTATTCATAGCTAAAGCTGATTAGTTGGCTGTAGACATTAGTGATTAAAGTATTCATGGTATGGTAACAAATTTAGATAAATTGGGAACCGTTGCCGAAGATTCTATTTGGATTGTCGGAGCCGCCCGCAGCGGGAAAACCGCTCGTTTAGTCGAGCAGTTCTGCATTTGGAGCAAAACCGTCAAGACGGAACCAGCAGCAAGAGTTTCAGCCCGCGGGCATTCTGGGCGGTGGCGGGCGGGACAAACCGCCCCAGCAATATTAGTCTTAGCAGCTAACGGGGACAATCGGCTGGAATTTGCCGATCGCATCGCCGTCGCTACCCAAGGAAAATATGCCTTTCACTCGACAACACCGTTTGGTTTTTTTGAGCAGGAAGTTTTGCTATTTTGGCCGCTGCTAGTTGAGTCGCTGGATTTGAGGGCGCAATTTCCCCGGAGGCTGCAACCTGAAACAGAATTGGAACTTGCCACCAGACTCTGGCGTCGCGAACTAGACGAAGGGATTTTGCAACAAACAGGGGTAAGTCCAAACCGAATGGTGCGTCGAACTCTAGACATATTACAACTTGCTGCTGTCAGCGGTACGCCGAGAGAAGAAATTAAGAGCATTCTGGAACAGGGATTTGCTGTCTCTGAGAGCTCGAACAACCTGTGGGCTAGCACGGGAGAGTTGCTCGACAGGTGGCGGGAATGGTGCTTGAAGCGGGGTTTCCTCACTTACGGCATTGTTTGCGAACTCTACTGGCGGGATTTGTTGCCAAATGCCACTTACCAGCAGCATTTGGCTTCTCGATACCAAGCTGTGATCGCCGACGATGTGGACGATTATCCGGCCATCAGCCGCCATTTGTTCGAGCGAATGCTCGCGTATGGTGCAGCGGGAGCGTTTTCCTACAATCAAGATGGAGGAGTGCGTTTGGGTTTGGGGGCTGACACGGAATACCTCGCCGGACTCGCAAGCCGCTGTACTCGCGTGGAAATTTTGGAGGCGCGATCGGGTTTAGCGCCAGAGATTGGGGAGTTGGCGCTAAGTTTAGCAGTTAATTCTGAGGGTTTTTATCCTTTAGGCTTGAGTTTGCCAGCATCGGTTCGATCGCTCCAAACCACTTCCCGGGCGCAACTGCTGCGAGAAACCGCCGAAATCATCGTGGATGCGGTGAAGTCACAAGCCGTGGAACCGCAGGAAATCGCCGTAATTGCTCCCGGGATGGATGCGATCGCCCGTTACAGTTTAACGGAAATTCTCGCCCGAGATGGTATTGCCGCCGTATCCCTCAACGATCAGCGTCCCCTATCGACGGCGCCAGAGATTCGAGCTTTGCTGACTCTGCTGGCGTTAGTTTATCCGGGACTCGGCCGTTTAGTCGATCGAGACGCAGTAGCCGAAATGCTGGTAATTTTAGGTAGCCAGAAACAGCGGGAAGTGGTGGAAACAGAAGATTCTCACCCGCAGAATTTCCATCTAAAATCTCAAATCCCCAATCCGCAATCGATCGACCCGGTGAGAGCAGGTTTAATCGCCGATCACTGTTTTTGCCCCGAGCTCGATCGACCTCAACTGCTGGCAATTACAGCCTTTCCCCGGTGGGACAGAGTGGGACACCGAGCCTCCGAGGCCTACGAGCAAATTGTGGAGTGGATCGAACTACAGCGGTCGCAACAGCAAGAGCGGCTGTTGCCGAGTCCAATTGCCCTGCTCGATCGAGCGATCCAGAAATTTCTGATGAACGACAGATACCTTGCGTACGATCGGCTAGCAGCCCTGCGCGAGTTAATGGAAACGGCCGCCCACTACTGGGAAATACACGGGCGAATGCAGCGAGTAGAACCCACAAACGGCGGCGAGTCAGAAACCATCGCCCGGTTCATCCAGTTGTTGCGCCAAGGAACCGTCACCGCCAACCCTTTTCCAGTCCGTCCACAAGGCCCCGCAGCCCGAGCCGTCACCCTCGCCAACATCTTCCAGTACCGCAGCAGCCGCCGCGCCCACAAATGGCACTTTTGGCTGGATGCCGGCTCGCCCCTGTGGCTGATCGGCGGTGCGGCGACATTGTTTGGCGCACCCTTATTTGTGCGATCGCAACTGGGGCGTCCCTGGCAAACCGAAGACGAAACGACGGCCGACCAACAGCGGCTGCGGCGAATTCTGGTAGATTTGTTAAGTCGTTGTTCCCTGCTTTACCTTTGTCACAGCGAACTAGCCGTCAACGGACAAGAGCAAACCGGGCCGCTTCTGCCCCTAATTAACAGCTCTGTTTCTTGTCAGCAGTCAGTCTAAGGCATTGGGCAGTAGGAGATCAAAAAATATCAATCCCCAGATTTTTTTTTTACAGCGGTGGATAAATAACCCTGGCTGACTCGAAGCAGACTTCGATCTGAGATCAAAATGCAGTGACATTCAAGTATACCCAAAATCAGCATCAAAACCTGCAACCATTAATAATTTTAGCTCGAAAGATGCCCGAGGTAAAAAATATCTATGGTTGTGGCAATCTTGATTGAGTATGCTAGAAATGAGCGGGAATATTAATCAATTTTAAGCCATATTTGTGGCGGCAAACTGATACTAATCAGTTCTTAAAGTTAATCAGGAACGTCGTTTAAAGGAGCCAAAATAATGCCCCCTTCAGTACCAGTTGTGGTAATTGACACAACGCCAACGCCAGCGCCAGCGACAACACCAACTCCAGCGACAACACCAACTCCAGCGACAACACCAACTCCGACGCGGACGCCAACTCCAGCGACAACACCAACTCCGACGCGGACGCCGACGCCAACTGCGGTAGATGATACATTTGGCGGCATAGACGGCACATTGGGTGGAGGCGTAAGTACCTCGCCAGCAATCATCGGCGGCATCGTCCGCGGCACAGAAACCAACGACTCCTTAGTTGGCAGTCCCGGGCCCGACGTGATTTCCGGGCTCCAAGGCAACGACACCCTGCAAGGAGGCAACGGTGACGATTTTCTATTTGGCAACGAAGATGACGACGTGCTGTACGGCGGGCCCGGCAACGACTCCCTCGACGGCGGTTCAGGACTCGATACCCTGTACGGAGGCAAAGGCAACGACTACCTCGACGGGGGAAATAATGCCGACCTCCTGTACGGCAATGACGGCAACGACACGGTAGTCGGAGGCGAAGGCAAAGACACCATGTACGGCGGCAAAGGCAGCGACAGCTTGCGTGGCGGGTTGGGCGACGACAGTATTTTGGGCGACAAAGGCGACGACATCCTGTGGGGCGACCAAGGTAACGACACGCTCTTCGGCGGTGACGGCGAAGACTTGCTATTTGGTAACGAAGGAGGCGACTGGCTCTACGGCGATGCCGGGGCGGACACAATTTTTGCAGGCGACGGCGATGACATCGTGTTCGGCGGTGCCGGGGACGATGTCATCGACGGCGGTGCTGGCAACGACGTGCTTTCGGGCGGTGCTGGCAAAGACATCGTGGCAGGAGGCGAAGGCAGAGATGTCTTTGTCATCGGTAGCTTCAGTTCCCCCAGCGGTAGCAGCAGCAACGGCACTAACCCAGCATTTCTCACCACAGGCGGCCCGGATATCGCCGATGCTGACATTTTTACAGACTTTCGCCAAGGTGAAGATGCGATCGGGCTGAGCGGCGACCTCAAGTTTGAGGATTTGGTAATCTTCCAAAGCACCGACAGCAAAGCAGGCAGCACAATTATTCGCAACGGAGTCAGCGGCGACTTTTTAGCAGTATTGCCCGGAGTAGATAGCAGAACCCTAGGGCGAACCTCATTTGTAATTGCGCCCACAGTACCAGGCAGCGCTACCCCGCTGCCGCTGCCGACACCGAGTCCGACGCCGACACCGACAGCAAGTCCGACACCGACGCCGACAGACAGTCCGACACCGACTCCGACAGCAAGTCCGACACCGACGCCGACAGCAAGTCCGACACCGACGCCGCCGCTGACTTTCCCGACGCCGACAGCAGGTCCGACACCTAGTCCGACAGTAAATCCAACGCCGACGCCGACGCCGACAGCAGGCCCAGCGCCGAGTCCGACTCCGATACCCTTCCCCAACCAGGCTCCAAGAGCGGTTAACGACAACTTCACCACGGTTGCGGGTCAAGATACCACCTTCAACGTTCTGTTCAACGACACTGACCCGGAAAAGAACCCTCTGACGGTTACGACTTTTACCCCAACAGCCAAAGGAATCGTGACTCCCTTGGGCGGCGGCGTGTTCAAATACACCCCGAATCCCGGTTTCTCGGGCACTGACAGCTTCAGCTACTCGATCTCAGACGGCAACGGTGGCACAAGTCAGGCGGTAGCAACTATCAACGTCAGCAACCCGCCGAAGCTAGCAATTAACGGTGGTGTGGTGGTTGCCAAAAGTGCTCCTACCCAGACAATCACGGCTGCCGATTTGTTAGTCACAGATCCCGACAACCCGCCGTCGGACATCGTTTACACGATTACCAAAGCCCCCAACGCTACCAGAGGTTTTGTGCAAAGGGGCACTACTTTTCTCAATGTCGGCGGCAAATTCAGCCAAGACGATATCAACAACAACATCGTCAAATACAACTTGCTGGCTGGTGGCGGCAGCGACAGTTTCACGTTTACAGCCTCTGACGGGTCTGCCACGATCGGGCCGAATTCCTTTAGCATCACGGTGGTAGATAATATTGTCGATCGCACCGCACTCCCCGCCAGTACATTTACAGGCAGCAACCTCAGCGACTACATCATCGGCGGCGCAGGCAACGATACCCTGTACGGGGGCGACGGCAACGACATCATTGATGGCAGGGGCGGCGACGACCTCGAATTTGGTGAAGCAGGCAACGATTCAGTGCTGGGTTCGATCGGCAATGACACCCTCGACGGCGGAATTGGCAACGACACCATCGACGGCGGTGACGGCATAGACTCGATCCTAGGCGGACTGGGCAATGACTCGCTGTTGGGCGGCGACGGCAACGACATCCTCGACGGCGGTGACGGCAACGACACCATTGACGGCGGTGTAGGCGACGACTCGATATTTGGAGGCACCGGCAACGACTCGATACTTGGAGGCACCGGCAACGACACCTTATTAGGCGGAAGTGGCGATGACTCGATCGACGGCGGAATTGGCAATGACATCATCGACGGCGGAGTTGGCAATAACTTGCTCGACGGCGGTGCAGGCAACGATTCCATCTTCGGCGGCGACGGCCAAAACACGATGTTGGGTGGAGAAGGCAACGACACGATAGTTGGAGGTGTCGGCAGCGACTACTTATTGGGCGAGGGCGGCAACGACTCCCTGTTGGGCGGAGCGGGCGACGACACTCTCGACGGCGGTGTCGGCAGCGACTGTCTCAGCGGCGGTTTCGGCAACGACTTAATGTTGGGAGGCGATGGCAACGATAGCCTCGACGGCGGTGCGGGCAATGACATTTTGGGCGGCGGGAACGGTTCTGACTTGCTCACGGGCGGCCCCGGCGATGATTTCTTCTACTACGAAACTCCCAGCGAAGGCGTGGACGTGATTGCTGACTTTAACGCCAGCGGCACCGACAGGTTCTTGTTCAGGTCTGCCAATTTCGGCGGTTTAACCAACTCGGGAACTACTAACGATTTCACCAGTTTTATCGTCAGGAATATCGGCAGCGGCGGCGACAACATCAGCAAGCAAGAAGTCATTTTGTTTGAATCTAAATTTGACAACGCTCAAGCAGTCAACGCAGTGTTGAAGAATCAAAATGGTTCGAGCAAAGGTGGAGCTTTCTTTGTTTACCTGAACAATACTTTTAATAAGTACGTTCTTGGGTTTGATCCAAATGTGGCAGATGACAGTCTCCCAGCGTTCGACTTGGCAGTGTTGAATACTATTCCTACAGTACCGGGCGCTCTGAGCACCGTGATTACTGCTTCTGACTTTAAGTTTATTTAGTAGTTTTTGAGTAGCGTCGCAAGGAGCCGAAACAATGCCACCAGCAGTACCAGCAATTATTGTCGAAACGATCACCTCGCCTACGCCATCGCCGGGGACTTCTCCGACAATGACCGGGACTTCTCCGACAATGACGGGGACGGGCCCGGGGATTTCCATCACGCCGGTGCCGCGGCCAGCGATAACGGTACCCACGCCTCCCCCACAGCCAGTTTTTGTCGATGGCGTAATTGTCGCCAATGATGGCAATAACTATTTAATCGGCAGCTTGTTCAACGATACGATTTCCGGGCGCGGCGGCGACGACACGATTTTGGGTCGGGACGGCAACGATTCTCTCAGGGGCGATGACGGGAACGATTCTCTCAACGGCGGCGCTGGTAATGATACCGTCGAGGGCGGCCCCGGCAATGACACGGTGCGGGGCGGCAAAGACGATGACTTGGTTTCTGGCGACCAGGGCGCCGATGTAGCTTTTGGCGACCAGGGGAACGATATTGTCTTGGGTGCTGAAGGCAACGATACGCTGTACGGCGGTAAAGGCAATGACTTTCTGCGCGGAGGTGGGGAAGACGACCTGATGTTTGGCGACAAGGGCAATGACACTCTGTTTGGCGACACGGGTAACGATTGCCTGATTGGGGCTGCTGGCAACGATCTTTTGTTGGGCGGCGAGGGCGGGGATGTCATCACCGGTGGTGTGGGTAACGATACTGCTGACGGGGGCGAGGGTGATGACCTGATCTACGGGGGCGACGGGAATGATTCTTTGTCTGGCGGACCTGGGGATGATATTCTTTCGGGCGATCGCGGGTCTGATACTCTGACAGGAGGCGACGGTTCGGATATCTTTGTTCTCGGTAGGGTGGGCACGTCGGTTTCCAGTAACGGGTTTCTCACTACTGGCGGCCGCGAAGTCGGGGATGCTGATTTAATTAGAGATTTTAAGCCGGGAGATTCGATCGGTCTGGCTGGAGGTCTGAACTTTACACAGTTAAACATCTTCCAGGGTCAAGGCTCGAATTCTAGCAACACGATTATTCAGGACAAACAAACTGGCGAATTTTTGGCGGTGTTGCTTGATGTGCGATCGAACTCGCTCGATGAATCTAGGTTTACTACAGCTCAAATTCCGCGCGTAGACGACAATCCCTTCGTCATTCAGGGCACAAGACCTTCGACAACGACGGGGACAAGTGCTTCTCCAACACCCGCGACGGGGACAAGTGCTTCTCCAACACCCGCGACGGGAACAACTGCTTCTCCAACACCCGCGACGGGAACAACTGCTTCTCCAACACCCGCAACGGGGACAAAACCTGTTACGACACCGGCACCGACTCCAACTCCGACGGGGACAAGTCCTTCTCCGACTCCGGTGACGACTCCGACTCCGGCGACGACTCCGACTCCGGCGACAACTCCGACTCCGAGTCCATCACCGGGGACAACTGCGAGTCCAACTGCGTCGCCGGGGACATTGCCGACACAGGTTCCGAGTCCGACTCCGACTCCGACGGCTGGGACATTGCCGAGTCCGATTCCTTCGATCGTCCCGACTCCAACTCCACCTTTCGGCGGGGGGCCGGTTCCGCCCAGTTTTACATCTCCGACTCCTAACGAGCCGCCGATCGTCGAAACTGGCAAGACGCTGACTGGTTTGCAGAATTTGCCTCTGTCTCTGAGCATTTCGGCGCCCAGCGACCCGGAGGGTCAACCGCTGTCGATCGCAGTTGTCAGAGTTCCCAATCCGACTTTCGGTCAAATAGTTGTCGGTACGAGTCCGATCGCGATCAATCAAAAATTGACGGTTCAAGAACTGCTCGGTCTGCAATTCCAACCTAAAGCTGATGCGATCGGGCAAGCCGGTTCGTTCAGCTACAGCGTAGCGGACGACCAAGGCGGCACGGCAGCAGCCTCAGTGGCGATTAACATCAACTCTTTCAATCCGTCCTCAACCCTTCCAACTAACCTGCCGCCGGTGGCGAACGATGACGGCATCGTATTTACGAATACGAATAATTTGCTGCCCACCTTCATCGACGTGCTCGCCAACGACTCCAGCCCGCAAAAAGGGCCGCTCAGCATTATCAATGTCGGCACCCCGAAACTGGGCATAGCTGTGAATCTCGGCACTCAGGTGCAGTTCATCCCCGGCAACGTAGCGGGTACAACTACTTTTACCTACAGCGTCAGCGACGGATTCGGGACAATTCCGGGCACAGGTACGATCACCGTTTCCATCTTGCCAGCAGATAGCGGGCCTAACAGGTTGGTTGGCGGATCTTTGCCGGACAATTTGAACGGTTTTGCCGGCAGCGATACTATTGACGGCCAAGGCGGCAACGATACGATTAATGGTGGCGCGGATAACGACGTGCTGATCGGGGGCCTGGGTGCAGATACCATGACGGGCGGTGGCGGCAGCAATCAATTCCGCTATACCAGTCCTGCAGAAGGCGGCCCGGCCTTTGATGCGGCTTCTTCGGCGGCAATCAATGCTGCGATCGCTGCGGGCGGATACGATGTGATTACTGATTTTAGCGGTCTCGGTGTGCCGATCGCCGATCAGTTTAATTTTGCCCCCGGATTCCCCAATCTCAGCAATGGCAGTCAAGTTCTCTTGAACGTGCAGACAACTGTTTCTGCCAATATTTTGGGAGGAAGCGCCTTCTTGTTTGCCTACGATTCCGGCGGTAATACCTACATCATTTATGACGGCAATGGTAATAATCTCAACGGCGCTGATTCTCGCATTTTGGCGAAGTTAAATGGTGTAACTGGGATTTCTTCTCTGTCGGCATTTGACTTTACTTTTATCTAGAAACGAAGTCATTAGTATTGTAGGGTGCGTCAGCCCGCAGCGTTTCCCTTGCTGCTGGAAGCGATCGAGCTGACGCACCCTACAGCTACAAACTGATGCAGCGGACGTTCAAAAAATGATTTATAATCTCAAAAAGTGGTTCGTCGCCGCTGACCAGAAACGTTAGCCGACATCTATGCGCGAGTGACCGATTAAAACACTACACTTCTGGATTCGACATGCACAGCTTTACTGAACTTGTTGATAGATGCGCAGCGTTTACTCTTAATGCATTAAGAGAGGCAAACGATAGAACTATTGAAGGGCTTCAAACAAGCGGTTCGACTTCACTTGTGAAGACTCTTCAGATGGTGCAGCTTCAAAAAACGATCTTTGCTGTCGGTATGTTTTCCATTTTTGAAGCAAATTTGCAAAAGGGATTGAGCTGTAGCAATGGATTTTCTGAAGCCAAGAAAATATTGGAGGATGAAGGAGAGCAAGAACTAAAAGAATGCTTTGATAATCTCTGCCTAGCTGTCAATGTACTAAAACATGGACGCGGCAGAAGTTACGATGCTCTTGTCGCGAAGGCAAAATCATTACCTTTTAGAATAAAACTACCAGACGAGTCTTTTTTCTTCGAGAGTGACGTGTCAGAGGTATCGACGTTAGTTGAAGTGAACGATACGTTCGTGCAGCATTGTGGCAAAGTAATCAGTGATGTATCTAGGGTAATAAGGCGAGTACGCCCAGAGTTTGCATATGCGTGAACTCACTGCTGGCAGCTAAAGCTAAAGTCGGCTAACAATCCGCCTGCACACTGACCGTATAAAGTATTGTAGGGTGCGTCAGCCCAAAGCGTTTACCTTAGCCTTTGGGGCGATCGAGCTGACGCACCCTACAGGCCTGCGTTCATCTGCGGTAAAAAATTAAATCTGATTGTCCTCAGAAAAAAGTCCCAACAAAGGGCCGAGAATAGCACCAAAAACAAAGCCGCCGGCGTGTGCCCAGTAGGCAACTCCCCCAGATTCCATGCCGACACTTGCCGGGGCATTCAAGGAAGCCAAGCCGCTCAATGCTTGCTGTGCAAACCAAAATCCTAGAAAGAAGAAAGCGGGGACTCTGACGGTGGTAATAAAGAATCCTAAGGGCAGCAGTGTCAGAACTTTGGCTTGGGGATATCTGAGAATGTAAGCTCCCATGACGCCTGCGATCGCCCCGCTAGCACCCAGGGATGGAATCGCCGATGTTGAGGAAAAATACCACTGAGTTAGTGATGCTAAAACGCCGCAAGTAAGGTAAAATATTAAAAATTTGACGTGCCCTAAACGGTCTTCTACGTT
This sequence comes from Cyanobacteriota bacterium, assembly GCA_025362325.1. GTDB lineage: Bacteria > Cyanobacteriota > Cyanobacteriia > Cyanobacteriales > Microcoleaceae > Microcoleus. Next base: position 15,288 of record JANYGO010000175.1, read on the forward strand.
GTTGCCAAAAATCCACAAAAATAACATATTTCCAGCTATGTGGAGAAAGCCTGCGTGCAGGAATTGCGAGCTAATTAGCGTCGTCCATTCGGGAAAGGGCGAAACAGGCAGAGACACCCGACACATATTGCTTAATTGGCAAGGAACTACCGCCCAAGAGTAGAAAAATTGGGTTAATTGGCGATCGGGTAAAGTGATTTCGTACAAAAATACTAATACGTTTGCAGCAATCAGCCCAAAGGTAACGTAGGGAGTGATACTGGTGGGATTGTCATCGCGTAAGGGAACCACGGCTTTTTTTTCCTCAACATCAAAATATTTGGAACAGGATAGCGCATTTATACCCAATGTGTCTCCTGTCTAGAGGAAGAAGTCAGTTGTCAGTTGACAGTTGACAGTTGACAGTTGTCAGTTGATAGTTGTCATTACTGCAATGTCAAAAGTGTAATTTCAGAAGTGCGAACACTTCGCATCGTTAGTCATTAGTCAGAAGGAAGAGGGGCTTGGCTGCGGTTGGGTTCATCTTTTCTCGAAAAAACTGTTTGTAGTGAGGGCTTTTATGCGGACTAAAGTCCTCACTACAAACCTGTATTTTTGTGTTTTTTTGAGGGGCATGATATTTTAGGCTGCTATTTCGATAAAAACTCCTACACTTTCTACAGCCATGATACTCACCGCACACAAAGCGTAAATTCCCGTTTCTACCGCTACTTGTACTGTGTCTGCATTGATGATTTTGATGAGCTTCCAGCTATCGCCATTTTTTTGATAAAGTGTCCAAGAACGAATGTTTTTATCGGCGGGATTTTTCCACTGCAAAACATTGCTACTGCCGACTTTTTGTACTACCACGGATACGGGAGGGGCTGGCGGAGTTCCCTTTTGCCAGGGCATCGCGGGAACGAGTGCGGGTTGTGTGTATGTTGTCGATTTGAAATTATCGTAGATTTGTAGCCGATTGTTGCTAAAGGCTTTCATGCTGAAGAAAACATTGCCTAAAGCTAAGCTGTCTTTAGAGTTGCGCGTAATCTCAATTTGGTTGTTAATTTCTTCTACCGTCCACTTATTGCCGTCGAGCTTTCCTAAGTTATTTCCCACGTAAATGTGTCGGTTTTGGGGGTTGTTTTCTAGCCACCATTCCAGTAAGACAGGATAGCTTTGAGCTGTTTGGTCGATGCGCCAGTAAAGTTGGGGATTTAGATAATCTACCCAACCTGATTCTAACCATTTTTTGGCGTCGGCATAGAGTGTTTCGTAGGCGTCTAAACCGCGACTTTGCGGTGGCTGTCCGGGGCGATAAATGCCGAAGGGACTGATGCCGAATTTGACGTTGGGTTTGACTGTTTTAATTCCTTGTCCGAGTCTTCTAACTAATTTGTTGACATTTTCGCGGCGCCAGTCTCCTAAACTCATTTGACCGCCTCTGGAAATATAACTATTGTAAATTTTGCTGTCGGGAAATTCTTGACCGTCAATCGGATAAGGATAGAAATAATCGTCGAAGTGAACGCCGTCTATATCGTAGCGCTTTACTACGTCTAAAATTACGTTGTAAGTCTTGTCTACAACTAAATCAATTCCCGGGTCCATCCACCAGTCGTCGCCCCACGGATAAACGCATTCGGGATTAGTAACAGAGAGGTGCGGGCTGACGTTGGGAGGGGTTTGGGTATAAGAAACTTTGGCGCGGTAGGGATTGAACCAAGCGTGAACTTCGATGTTGCGTTTGTGACTTTCTGCAACGGCAAATGTTAAAGGGTCGTAATAAGGCTGCGGTGGCTTTCCTTGAGTTCCTGTCAGCCACGCACTCCAAGGTTCTAATTCTGAGGAGTAAAGGGCGTCGCCTGCTGCTCGAACTTGCAGGATAATCGCATTGAAATTCATTTCTTGCAGCCTGTCCAGGATTTTTAGGAGTTCGGCTTTTTGCTGTTCTGTTGAGAGTTTGTTGCTGAAGGGCCAGTCAATATTCCACACGGATGTTATCCAAACTCCGCGAAATTCTCGCTGGTGGTTGACGTAAACTTGCGGTCGCGGAACTTTGCTGAGAACTATAATATATTGAGAATAGATTGCTGGTGCTCTTTTGAGATATACTAATGCTTGATAAACCCAGGCGGCGACATCGGCTCTGGTGGCGTTTCCGGCGGGATTTAATAGGTTTAAATTGGGGGCGTTGACGACTATTTCGGATTGGGTGGCGATGACGATCGCCTTTTTGGCATAGTTGGGAATTTCTGTACTATCTTGGTAGATGTTGGATAGGATCAGATTGGTTGTCGGTGCAGCGTTCGCCCCAAAAATTCCGCTGACTAAGGCAACTAATGCCTCGGCTCTGGTAATCATGCTTTCGGGTTTGAACAGGCTGTCGGGATAGCCGGAGATAAATCCTCTTTTGTATGCTGCTTGAATGGCGGCGGCGGCCCAGTGGGTGGGGGGAACGTCGATAAAAGAAATGTAGGGCCGTTTGTCGGCTCCGGGAAAGGCTTTGCTGACAATGGCGGCGAATTGGGCGCGGGTGAGGTTGCTGTTGGGGCGAAAAGTGCGATCGGGAAATCCGCTAATTACAGCTCGTTCTACTAAGCCATCAATGAATATTTTTGCCCAATGATTTTGAATGTCGGAAAAGCGATTTGTGCTGGAAACCATAGTTATTTAATAATCGGGAATGGGGCATTGGGCATTGGGAAGAAGGCATTGGGAAGAAGGCATTGGGCATTGGGAAGAAGGCCTTCCCAGGGCATTAGTTATTGGTTATTAGTTATTAGCAGTCTGTCACACACAAATAACTCATAACTAATAACTCATAACTAATAACAACTGTCAACGGTCAACTTACTACAGCAAACTTGCATTTTCGTACAAAAGCCGGATGATATTGATGATTTTTTGTCCGTATAAGGGGTCGGAATTCCAGCGGCCTGCAAGTTCGTTGGCGGTGGGGGCGATGCCGCGCTTGACAAAGCGAAAACGCACGTTTTCTTGAACTAAAGGTTGGTTGATTGGTTCGGTGCTGGCGTAAGCTTTTAGATGCTGAATTTGTGCTCTAATTCCGGTGCGGGCGTCGGGAAATGAGATGCCGGAATTTGTGGGGCTGATGATTCCCATGTCGGCAAAGTTAAATTGTTCTGGTTTGACTGCACCGCCAAAGTTGAGATAGTTTGTTTCTAAACACATTTGACAAAAAGCTAAATCGTGGTTGACGCCTTCTGCGGCTGCTTCTTGCACGTACATTTGAGTTAAATTGGGAAATACTCCCAGGGCTTTGCTGTTGGTTTTGGTAAGAAATACTGTCAGTTGTTGGGCTGTGGTTAAACCGCGGCCCATGATTTTTCCTACGCCTGAGAGGATATCGCGGCGCGATCGCAGGGATACTGATGTTGTGGCCTGATCCCAAGTTACGGAAATTTCGCGATCGCGCAAATCGACTGCCCGCGCGAATACTACTCCATTGTACGTGATTCGGCGATCGGCTGCCTCGGGTTTGACATTGAGAAAATCTAGAACTTCGGAAGGAACAAAAGCATTTCCGTTTACCAAAATGCCTTTGTCTTCGTGCGGCGCGCCGTTGATTTGGATATTAATTAAGCGATAAACGACAGGTGTTGGTGCAGGTGTTGGTGCAGGTGTTGGTGCGGGTGTCGGTGTCGGCAAAGGTTTCAAATCTGTATTTTTTAACCAAGCTTCGAGTCCGTCAGCGAGTCCGAGGGCGACATCGCGGCGGCGAGTTTGAAATACTTTCAAGTCTTCGGGATTGGTAATAAAACCGAGTTCGATTAACACCGAAGGAATGTTGACGCGGCGGCAAAATCCGAGGCTGCCGACACCTGCTTCAGTATCTGCTTTTGCGCCGCGGTTGGCTACTTCTGGACACCTGCGCAAATAGCCGTTTAAGAGTAAATCCGCATCGGCTTTTCGCGTGGGGTTGCTGCCAATATAAAACGCGCTAGCACCGCGAATTAGGGGATTTGAAAAAGAGTCGGCGTGCATTTCTACTGCTACATCTCCCGGCTGGCAGCGGTTGTTGATCCAAGCGATAGTTTCTACTAAACTTAGAGTATCGGGTACGGAGAAAATTGCTAGGCCTCGCTGCTTTAATTCGGCTACTACTAAATCCCGAGTTAGGATCATTTCCTGGGCTTCGGTTGTACCAAAGGCGATCGCCCCGGAATCGCGCACGCTGCCTTCAAACCCGCCGTGTCCGGCTGAAACAAAAATAGAAGCCATTTAATAAAAATCTCCACCTTGCAGTTACTTCAGTGTCAGCTTTTTATGCTTACGTTTTATTTTACCGCAAAGGCGTAGATTTTATTATTGCACAACAAGTTTGTAGTTGCGCTCTGGGTGGGGGTTTTAACCCCTAGGCACAACTACAAACTTGTTAATCCGCATGGAGATTACATTTTTACAGCGGGGCTAGTCGAAGGTTTTGGAGCCTTAATTTCTTGCGAAACAGCACGGGCGCGGAAGAGTTTAGCAACGACTTGCTCGCACTTGGACAAATCCGCTTCTATCTGTGTAAAAATGTCAGTTGATACCGGATCGGTGAACTTCGCCCGCAGGTTGTTGATATCGACAACACCTGTTTGCAAATCGCCGAGGGTACTCCGCAGCAAGAAAGTTTCATCGGTTCCTTGCACCGAGGCTTTTAATTTAGCGTATTTGTCAGCAATTTGGGCGGGAATTGAGGGTTTTTCGCCGAAATCGTTGAGGCGGTTTTCGAGAGCCTGGATGTGTTTCTGTTTATTTTGGATCATTTCCGTCAGGAGCGATCGCAAATCGGCATCTCCGGTTTTTTCCGCATAATTCTGAAAGGCTTCGCAAGCATAGCGTTCCCCTGCGAGGGCGGTATTCAAACCTTTAACAATGTCGCTTTGTGTGGAGCCGCCCCAACCGTTAGCTAGTTTCCACCATTCTGCACTGGCGTCGGTTTCTTCGGGTAAACCAACGGCTTTGCCACCGTAACCGAGGCGCGCTAAAATTGCTGTAGTAAATATTGCTAAATCTCCGGGTTGGCGGGAAGTAATCAAGTTGCCGTCAACTACTAAAGCTTCGTTGATGTAGTTAGCTCCGGCATTGATCATGTCAGTTTTAATTGCCAAGAAACCCGTCGCATTTTTGCCTTTGAGCGCGTCGGCTTCAATCAAAAGTTGCGGGCCGTGACAAACAGCAGCGACTATTTTTCCTTGCTCCATCGCTTCTTTGACAAACCGCACTGTATTCGGATTTGTCCGCATGGTATCGGGAGCCATACCCCCGGGAATTATCACTGCATCGAATTCTTCTGCTAATGATTCAGTGGTAGTTCCGTCAGCTTGCTGGGAAACTTTACCATTTTTCCCGGCATACTTTTCGTTAGTGCGGGAACCGAGGACAACTACATCAAATCCTGCTTGTTTTAATCCGTTGTAAGGAACTAGAAATTCCGAATCTTCAACTCCATTTTCGATTAGTATGGCAACTCGTTTGGTTTTGGTTGCGTTATCTACTGTCATAATCAGTTTCCTTTAATGTAGTATTTTATAAAATTTAATTTATTTGTTGCTGTTTTCGCGTCTGGCTAAGGTTATAAATTGGTTGGTGGGAAGATGTGCGAAGTGAGTCTTTGGAGGTAGGCAGATTTATGTTAGCCGCACGCTACAATTTTGACAAGATTGCAAAAGTCCTATCATATCATGTCCGGTGGATTGACCACAACAAGATTGGTTTGTAGTGCGGACTTCAGTCCGCACTACGAACCGTTTTTGTTATGGTAATTGGCCGGACATGATATGATAGGACTTTTAGGACGCTGCTCTGAGCAACGTCCTAATTATTTTTGCAAGAGTTTTTTGATGTTTTAAGTACATCGCGAATCGTATCAGTGCACGTAAGAAGCGCCATTAATGTCGATCGTAGTCCCGGTAGCGTGTGCAGCCAAACCCGACGCTAAAAACGCGATAACATTGGCGACATCTTGAGGAGGAGCGATTTTGCCGATCGGGATATCGCGCACAATCTCTGCTTCGCCAAACTCCCGAAGAAACTTATCTGCCATTTCCGTACTGACAAATCCCGGTGCAACAGTAAAAGCTAAAATATTATCAGCCGCAAATCCTCTAGCAATGCTGCGAGTTAAAGCAACACTCGCACCTTTTGAGGCGGCGTAGTGCAGGTAATTCGGGTCATCTCCGCGAAAAGCAGCGCGACTTGCTATATTAATAATTGTACCGCCACTGCGAGTTTGGAAATGTAGAATTGCTTCCCGGCACAAATCAGCAACAGCAACTAAATTAACTTGTAGAGTTTGCTGCCAAACCGACGACCAAATATCGAAATCATCCTCAATACCCGCCGACTGCATAATCCCCGCATTGTTAACTAAAATATCAATATGACCGCGCCATTTTAAAGCATCTTGCCACAAAGTCGAGGCCGCGTTTTCCAGCATCAAATCTGCTGCTAATAAATAACAGCGATCGCCCGCCACACTTGCTGCTACCGATTCCGCCGCTTGCTGACTGCGACAGTAATGCAAAATCACCTCAGCCCCAGCATTAACCA
>JANYGO010000187.1 GCA_025362325.1 Cyanobacteriota bacterium
ACGGATGAGCCAATTAAGGTGATTTTTCCTTTGAAAGTGCGATCGCCCAAATTAGCAACTTTCACCCTGACTTCCTGGCCCTGTTTTACCTGATTTAAGTCTTTTTCGTAGATATTGGCGGTGGCAAAAACACGGCTGTCATTTAAGAGGCTCATCAACGGTTTTTCGGCGTTTACTGATTCTCCTTGGGTGATTTCGCGATCGGCAATCGTACCAGAAATCGGAGCAATTACGGTGACAAGTCCCTGCTCATTCGCAACAGTCCCTAATTGTTGCAGTCGCGCTTGATAGGCTGCACCAGCTAAACGAATGCGCGACTGAGCGACTTGCACGGCAGTTTTGCCGCGTTTGACCTGATTCTCGGCTTCCAGCACTTCCCGGCGGCTCTGAGCCTTGGTGAGTTGAGCTTTAGCCTCGGCCACCTTACCTTGGGAATCGCGCAATTCCCGCATGGGCAGGTCTACTTCGGCTTGTTTAATTTCGGTTTCGGCTTTGATAACTTCTGGCCGACTTTTTGCCTTCGCAACATTGGCTTTGGCTTCCGCGAAGTGGGATTGCGACTCTAGCATTGTACGCCGCGCGATCGCACCTGATGCAACTAATTCTCGATCGCGATCGAACTGTTCTTTAGCCACCGTCAGTTCAGTTTCCGCCCGCGCTATTTCGGCTTGCGCTATTTCACTCTGACGCTGATAATTTTCCTTAGCTACTTTCACAACAGAGCGCTGATTTACTAATTCTTGCTCTCGTTCGTATTGTTTGGTTGTTGCTGCTAATTGAGTGCGGGCCTGTGTTATTTCGGCTTCAGAGATTTTAATTAGGCGATCGTAATTTTCTCGTGCTAGTTTTAAATCCCCTTGTGCTTGCTGCAAATCTGCCTCAGCTTCCGCTCGTTTCGAGAGAGATTCAACACGCAATTGTCCTAATTCTGAACTAGACAAAACCGCAACGGATTGATCTTTTGATACTTTGTCCCCAGGCTTAACTAGCAACTCTACCACTTTACCAGCCACCGGAGCAGTTACTTCTACCTTTTGGTTGGGTAAAGTTTCAATTTGTCCTGTGGTTTTGATGCCGATATCTAATCGCTGGCGGGCGGCAGGAGATACTTTGATCCCTAACCGTTTTGCTGTTTCGGCATCGACGGAAATAGCAGCAGGATTTTGACTTGCTTCGCCGCTTTGGTGAAATTCATTGCCGTGTCCCGCATGGGCGAAAACGGCGGTGGGAGAAGTTAGGAAGGCGAGGCTCAGGAGTAAGCCAGAAACGCGGTAGAGCTTTATTGGGGAGGCGAAATAGTGGCAAGATTGCATGATTGAGTAGGGGCGAATCTGAACTCACAGCTCAGTTTTGCAGATAAATATGAAATCAGGATGAAATAGGTTAAATAAACATTGTTTCTGTAAGGGCGGGTTCACCAACAATACCTGCCAATAATCGACAATCTCAAAAACCCGCCCCCACCCAACGATCGATCACCATGTACATTTTTTGCATTTAATACAAATCAAGGTTAATTTAGGTTATCTGTGGTGTGAGTGAGGGCGGGTTTATAAAGATTATTTGTGGGAATTAAATATTGTTGGTTAACCCGCCCCTACAGATATTGCGATTAATTGAGCCAGCCCGTTACTACTGTTTGTACCAAGCTTTCCGCCACTCTTTCATTTGCTGAATTTCTTGCTTTTGCGAAGTCAGAATTTCTTGGGACAATTTCTTCATTTCCGGCCGTTTAGACTTCTTTAAAGCATCTTGTGCCATCACTAAAGCTCCTTCGTGGTGAGGAATCATCGCATTAATAAAACGCAAATCAAACTTATCGTCAGCAGCACCTAAATCCATGCTCATCATCATGCTTTGCATCTGTTCGGGAGTCATTGCCATCATGTGACCCATTTGAGCGTGATAAGCCATTGGCGTACTGCTGGCTTTGGCATACCAACTTTTTCGCCACTCTTTCATTTGATTGATTTCGCGGTTCTGAGCGGCAATCATGTTATTTGCTAGTTTTTTCATTTCCGGGCGTTTGGATTTGTTCAGCACCTCTTTCGCCATGTTTACAGCACCTTGATGGTGTACTGTCATGCCATCAATAAATCGCAAATCGTAGTCGGCATCAGCAGGGCCTAAATCCATTGACATATTATGATTCATGCCACCCATGCCACCCATGCCGCCCATACCGCCTTGTGCCGCGTCTTGCTTGTTGTTCGCTTCAGTTGCTGCGGTAACATTTGGGGCTTGAGTTTGGCTGGTAGGGGCTTTTGAACAAGCTGCAAGCACTCCACTGGTTAAAACGGCTGTGGCGGTCAATGTCAGCGCTGCAAAGCCTGTTTTTAATGAAATTGATTTCATAGATTTTTTATCCTTAAAATTGCCATTTCTATTCACTTTCTCACATATAAATGAAATTAGGATGAAATTATTGATTCTGACTTGTAAATAGATATTGCTGTGCCGCCGGTTAAATAAAGCATGAGTTAGAGTAAAACTTAAGAATTAGTTCGGAATTCCCCCTTGACTCTCCTGCTAACTGGAGGCTTTACAATGAAGTTAATTCATTGATTGAGCAGAGTAGTTTCTGCTGAGGTTGAAATTATGACTCTACAGCTAAAAGTTCCCAAAATGGCTTGTTCTGCTTGTGCGAATACCATAACAAAAGCAGTCCAAGCCATTGACTCAGCCGCCACTGTTGAGGCGGATGTCAAGACAAAATTGGTCACGATTCAAACAGCTAAGCCGGAAAGTGAAGTTAGGAATGCGATCGCATCTGCTGGCTATCCTGCCAGTTGACAGTTGACAGTTGACAGTTGACAGTTGCAAGGAAATTTTCTAATTTAGGAGGGCATTTATGGACAATCTTATACTTAAACTGCGGGGAATGAGTTGTGCATCCTGTGCTTCCTCTGTCGAACAAGCAATCAAATCTGTTCCCGGCGTAATTGAGTGCAGCGTCAATTTTGGGATGGAACAAGCAACCATTCAATATGACTCTAAGCAAACCAACTTAGCAACAATTCAATCGGCTGTTGATGCTGCGGGATACGAAGCTTTACCGCTGCAAGAAATGGCTACGGAGGATGATGCAGAAAAAGCCGATCGCAAATCCGCCTCTCAAAAATTGCAGCGGAAACTCTGGACAGCAGGTATCATAAGCATTCTGCTCGTTGTGGGTGGTCTTCCAGCGATGACAGGCTTGCACCTACCATTCATTCCCGCATGGCTGCACAATTATTGGCTGCAATTAGTGCTGACAGCACCCGTACAATTCTGGTGCGGCAAATCATTTTATGTGGGAGCTTGGAAATCCCTAAAACGGCGCGTCGCAACAATGGATACCCTGATTGCTTTGGGTACGAGTGCTGCTTACTTTTATTCGGTATTTGTGACATTGTTTCCCGGTTTCTTCACCGCCCAAGGTTTGACTCCTAGCGTTTACTACGAAGTTGCCGCTAGCGTTGTAGCCTTAATTTTGTTGGGGAAAACCCTAGAAAATCGGGCGAAGGGAGAGACTTCGGAGGCGATTCGCAAACTGATGGGTTTGCAAGCGAAAACTGCTCGGATAATTCGCAACGGGGAAGAGTTGGAATTGCCGATCGCCAAAGTGGAAATTGGTGACATCGTGCAGGTGCGGCCTGGCGAGCAAATCCCCGTTGACGGAGAGGTAATTGAAGGCTCTTCGACGGTAGACGAAGCAATGGTTACGGGCGAAAGTTTGCCCGCTAAAAAGCAGCTTGGCGACGAAGTTATCGGAGCGACAATCAACAAAACTGGCAGCTTCAAGTTTCGCGCCACCAGAGTTGGAAAAGATACATTTTTAGCTCAAATTGTCAAGATGGTGCAGGAGGCACAGGGGTCAAAAGCGCCGATTCAAAAGTTAGCAGACCAAGTGACTGGTTGGTTTGTTCCTGTAGTAATTGCCATCGCTTTAGCTACTTTTATTATCTGGTTTAACGCGACGGGAAACTTCACTTTAGCAACAGTAACAATGGTGGAAGTGCTGATTATTGCCTGTCCCTGCGCTTTGGGTTTGGCGACTCCCACTGCTGTGATGGTGGGCACGGGTAAAGGTGCCGAAAACGGGATTTTAATTAAAGGAGCCGAGAGTTTAGAATTGGCTCATAAAATTCAAATTATTGTGTTAGATAAAACGGGAACTCTGACGGTCGGTAAGCCGACTGTCACGGATCTTGTAACTATTAAAGGAACGGCCAACAGCAATGAGTTAAAGTTGCTGCAATTGGCAGCGTCTGTTGAGCGAAATTCGGAGCATCCTGTGGGGGAAGCTGTTGTTAGGTACGCTCAATCTCAAGAGGTTAGTTTAACAGATGTTCGGGATTTTGAGGCGATCGCGGGGAGCGGCGTGCGAGGCGTTTCAGGGGGAAAGTCGATCGCCCTGGGAACACTGAGGTGGATGCAGGAACTAGGCTGTGATACTGAATATCTGGAACTGCGCGCCAGAGCTTTGGAAGCTGCGAGCAAAACGGTTATTTGGATAGCCTGTGAGGGCAAAATTGAGGCAATTATGGGCATTGCTGATGCCCTGAAACCGTCGTCGGCGCAGGCGGTGAAAGCACTACAAAAACTCGGTTTGGAGGTGGTGATGCTGACTGGGGACAACCGATCGACTGCGGAGTCGATCGCCCAATCCGTCGGTATTACTCGCGTTTTTGCCGGAGTTAGACCAGACCAAAAAGCAGCTCAAATCCAAGCGCTGCAAGGGGAAGGAAAAATTGTGGCGATGGTGGGAGACGGGATTAACGATGCTCCGGCTTTGGCCGTAGCAGACGTGGGAATTGCGATCGGCACCGGCACAGATGTGGCGATCGCAGCCAGCGACATTACCTTAATTTCAGGAGATTTGCAAGGCCTAGTTACAGCAATTCAACTGTCGCGCGCCACTATGCGGAACATCCGCGAAAACTTGTTTTTTGCCTTTATTTACAACATCGCTGGAATACCGATCGCAGCGGGGATTTTGTACCCAATTTTGGGCTGGCTGCTCAATCCAATTATCGCTGGTGCAGCAATGGCTTTCAGTTCACTTTCGGTAGTAACTAATGCCTTGCGTTTGCGGAATTTTCAACCCAAATCTATTGTATAAATTAGGAGTAATTTAAAAATTTTGAAGCAGCGTCAAATCTTAGGAAGCGTCGGAAGTTTAGGGATTATGCTCGCAATTGCATCGGGAGTTCGAGCAAATCAAACATCAACTCATCCTGCAAAATCAACCGCCCAATTTCGGCATATCGAACAGCCGGTAAGTTTAAGAATTGGCGTAACAGCAGGCGGATTGACATTAATTGGTTTAGAACTATGGTGGTTTTTGTTCAGTAAACATCCAGCTAAGCCTCAATACGGTTCAGTTAAGCCCGGAGATCCCCCCTAGCCCCCCGAAAGCAAGCAGGGTGGATTAATTGTCAGCGGGGGAATGTATGATAGAAGAGCTAATCAAGTCGGTCCCGTCCGGGTAGACTATAATTATGGAATGAATCAGCAATGAATTTAATTGAAGCAA
>JANYGO010000128.1 GCA_025362325.1 Cyanobacteriota bacterium
TGAGATTTGATGTTAAAGTTTCGCTTCCTAATGCAGTGGAAATTCAGGTGGCTCAAACAGCTCGCCGCGTGGTGGGGCTGGAACCGGGACAGCGGCAATACCGGATTTTAGCTGTTGACGATCGCGAAGAAAGCCGTTTACTGTTGGTGAAAATGCTGTCATCCCTCGGCTTTGCCGTGCGGGATGCTGAAAATGGCGTTCAAGCTGTGTCCATGTGGTCGAGTTGGGAACCTCATTTGATTTGGATGGATATGCGGATGCCGGTGATGGACGGTTACGAAGCTACTAAACAAATTAAGGCGCATTTGAAAGGTCAAGCAACGGTGATTATTGCTCTGACGGCGAGTGCTTTTGATGAGGAGCGATCGGTGATTTTGTCTGCTGGTTGCGATGATTTTGTAGCGAAGCCTTTTCGGGAGCAAGTGATTCTGGAAAAGATGGCTAAGTATCTGGGAGTTCGCTATGTTTACGATCGAGAAGCTTCGCTGAGTTCTGATGCTGTGGCGCCCGGTGACGCTGCGACGCTGATTGGAACGGCCCATTTGCCTTTTACGCTCAATGCTTCATTTTTTGGAGCTATGCCTGTTGAATGGGTTGATGAGTTGTACGCTGCGGCGGATGCGGTTGATAACGAGCGGATTTTTCGGCTGCTGTTGTCGATTCCTGCTGTTAATGCTGGTTTCCGCAGCGCGCTTGCTGATTTGACGAACAACTTTCGGTGCGATCGGATTATTGATTTGATTGATGAGTTTAGAAATGTTTGAAGGCAGAAGGAAGAGGGAAGTTCGGCAGCGGATTATGTAACGGATGTAACGGATATCAGGAAGAGGGAAGAGGGGGAAAGGAAGAGGGGTGAGATTGTTTGCGGTGGCATTGGAATGATTTAACCGCAGAGGTCACAGAGGACACAGAGGAAGAGAAGAGAGAGAGGAATAATTCCGATATTAACGGATTTTTTATGAGGGGCGGGTTCGGGATGATTGATGATTTAGGTCGATCGACTAATTTACCTGTAAGCCCTTGCTCCACACCCTGCTAATCATCAGTCATTCCCAATTCCCAAATCTCAAATCTCAAATGGTATAAGTTCTGTAAATATAAAAGTAGTTGATTGACGAGCGAGTGCTATAATGGCGATTTAACCAGTTTTCAGGATTTCAGCAATTCTCAATTTAACAAAAAATAGCATCAATGACTAGCAATCAAACAGATGAAAATAAAGGCAACATATTAATTGTTGACGACACTCCCGAAAATTTGCAAGTTTTATCAGCAACGCTGTCGGATCGCGGCTACCAAGTTCGGGGCGTAATTAACGGCAAAATGGCAATCAGAGCTGCGCGATCTGGTTCTCCCGATTTGATTTTGCTCGACATCAAAATGCCGGAAATGGACGGCTACGAAGTCTGCACTCAGCTTAAGGCAGATCCGAAAACATCAGAAATTCCGGTTATTTTTATCAGCGCTTTAGATGAAGTATTGGACAAAGTAACCGCCTTTCAAGTAGGAGGGGTTGATTATATCACAAAACCGTTTTATGTAGCAGAAGTTTTAGCGAGAATCGAACACCAATTGACTATCCAAAGACTGAAAAAACAATTGATCGATCGCAATACCGAACTGCAACAAGAAATAATAGAACGCAAAAAAGCCGAAGAAGCCGCAGCGGCTGCATCGCTGGCAAAAAGTCAATTCGTTGCCAACATGAGTCATGAATTGCGGACTCCCCTGAACGCCATCCTCGGTTTTACGCAAGTCATGAGCCGCGACTCTTTCCTCGGTCACGAAAATCTCGAAAATCTCCGAATTATTAACCGCAGCGGTCAGCATTTGCTGGAACTAATTAACGATGTTTTAGATTTGTCGAAAATAGAAGCTGGGATAATTGGCTTAGATGAACGCAGCTTTGACCTTTATCAACTCCTCGACACTCTGGAAGAGATGTTTCAAATCAAAGCTGAAACTAAAAATTTGCAACTGAGATTCTCCGTAGAGGCGAATGTTCCCCAATATATAAAAACTGACGAAAAAAAGCTGCGCGTCTGCTTAATTAACCTGCTGGGGAATGCCATAAAGTTTACTCCAGAGGGCGGCATCATTTGGCTGCGCGCGAGGGTAGAAAGCAAGCAGTACCCCCTTGAATCGGAAATTGTTCCTAAGTCAACCTCTGCCGAGCAATGTTTAATTTTGTTTGAAGTTGAAGATACGGGAGTTGGTATAGCAGCAGCAGAAATTGACAAGTTATTTGATGCTTTTGTGCAAACAGAAGCTGGCAAACAAGCGGCTGACGGTACAGGGTTGGGTTTGACAATTACTAAAAAGTACGTGCAGATAATGGGCGGAGATATTGGGGTGGAAAGTGCTTTAGGTGAGGGAAGCAGTTTTAAATTTGATATCCGAGTATTTCCGGCTATTTCGTCTGAAATAACAGTCGTAACGTTGCGAAGGGCGATCGGACTAGAAGCAGATCAACCAGTTTATCGGATTTTAGCAGTTGACGACAATCAAGAAAATCGGCTGCTGCTAGTGAAAATGCTGCAACCAATTGGTTTTGAAGTCCGAGAAGCGGAAAACGGCCTCCAAGCAGTTGAACTTTGGGAAAGTTGGCAGCCTGATTTAATTTGGCTGGATACGCGAATGCCAGTAATGGACGGTTTTGAAGCTGTCAGACAAATTAGAGCGAAAGAGAAAGAAACTCAGTCGCGAACTGTAATTATTGCTCTGACTGCTAGCATTTTTGAGGAAAAAAAAGGCGAAATTATCGCCGCAGGTTGCGACGATTTTGTGCGGAAACCTTTTCAAGAACAAACCCTCTTTGATAAGATGGCTTGCTACTTAGGAGTGCACTATATTTATGAAGAATTGCCCCAACTGGGAACGGGGGCTTTACGGCGTTATTTTGTTAGCGAAAAACCTGATTCATTTTTCGGGCCGCTGCTGGCCCAGATGCCTCGAAATTGGGTGCAGGAACTCTACGACGCAGTTAATGATGTTAATGAAGAGCTGGCGATTCAAATTGTCGATCGCATTTGTGAAAGTCATCCAACTTTAGCTGATGCTTTAAAAGATTTGCTTGCCGATTACCGACTCGACAGGATAATGGATTTAACTCAATCGAGTTTAAAATAAATGGATAATAGCGCAATTAAACTATTGGTGGTTGACGACCAACCGAGCAATTTGCGGTTCTTGTCGAAGCTGCTAACAGCCCAGGGGTATGAGGTTTACCGAG
>JANYGO010000216.1 GCA_025362325.1 Cyanobacteriota bacterium
CTGCTGTTTTTCTGATCGACAGCTTCTGATCGAGATGGGCTGCTACTATGAAAGGCTCGCAAATCTACTGAGTATGCTTTCATTGGTATATTATTTTTAGTCAATTCTATTGTACCTCATAACATCCGGAGGTGCTGTATATAGCAATCCTAAATCATTATCAAGACTACGGAAATAAATTTAATGATCCCAAAACCCATCAGTACAGGGGCGCATAGAAAATCATTTAGGATTGCTATACTGCGTCAAACTTCACACCTTTTTTCTTAATGTCAATGCCTGCGCGGCGTGCTTGCAGCTTGCCAAATGCTGTTAGTCCAACATCTAGTATTCCTGCAAAAATGTTGCGTTCATTGCTGGTACTTTCACCGTGGCAAATAAAGTAAGCCTCTCCTGTCTGAGGCTTTTTTTCTACCTGAGATGGTGAAGTTGCACCTACTTCAGAATTAGCAGTTTTTTCGAGCATTTTTAATCCCTTGAATGTAATACTTTTGACCCTAGTGCCAAATGTATTAATAGACACCAAAAGAGTATCCTTGGTAGCGGACTCTGAAGGCGACAATAACTTCTTGAGAATGCCAGCAACTGGAAATAACTTTTTTGTTTTGTTCCGCAATTTAGCAGGGGAAGTCGCGCAGTTGATGGCGCAATTGAGCTGGACGAGATTGCAACGCAAAATAATTTCGCTCAAGATTATAAAGTCAACTTAAAAACTTGTCAATACCTCGTAAGTAATAAAAAAATATTTGCTCGGAAAAAACTTGGAATTTAGGAAAGAGAGATTTTTATGGGTTTGCAGGCTCCCAAGCTTCCCCCTGTCCGCGCTTTTAAAAAAGTTAAGTTTTGTGATAATTAGGTCGATCGACTGAGAGTTATTGGTGAACCAGCCCCTACAGCGGGGGCGGGTTGATTGAATCTGTTTGCACTTTGAGAGAGTTATTGGTGAACCAGCCCCTACAGTTCACTAATGACTAATGACTGATAACTCTACTGATCTTTCATGCGATCGTGAACGCTAGGAGATAAAGAAATTAAATCGTCGATATTGCGCTGCATCGCAGCACAAATATTGTCCAAAGGCAAATCATTGGCATCGTGCCCGAAGGGATTTTCTATTTCAATGCCGATTTCTTCGATGCCGAACAAAGTAAAACTAATTAAAGCCACAACTAGGCCTGTTCCCCAAGTCAAATCCCTCACCATTTGAAAGGGCAGTGCCAAACAGTAAAGCAACAATAGCTGTTTCAGGTGAATCGCGTAAGCTAAAGGGATAGGAGTTTTCAATATCCGCTCGCAGCCACCTAATGTATCAATCATAGAGTTGAGCAACTGTTTGATCGCAGTTAACTGATAGACATTGAGGCAATTTCGCTCGTACTGCTCCTGCAAATAATCATCAATCCAAAAGGCAATTTCGAGCGGCGGATTGTTCATAGACTGGAGCTTTTGGTACTGCGATGGGGATATTAATGGCTCCAATTCTGGATTTACTGATTCTTGTCGCAAGTGCAGTTTCATCGCCACTGCAAAGGCAGGTAACAGGCGCAGGGCTGACTTTTTTATTGCGATATCCTGCGGATCTTTTTCCTCAATTGCTACCCAGATTTGGCGCTCCAAATTGCGGAGGTTGTTGTTTAAAGTTCCCCACATTCTCCGACCTTCCCAAAATCCTTCATAAGCTGTATTTGTCCGAAAAACTAACAGTAAACCCAGGACAATACTCGGTACAATACTCGCCAAAATAGGGAAGGAAACCGGCACTTCTAAAAAGTGCATCAGGGAAATAAAAACTCCAAAGCCACCGCACAGCAAAACCCGGGGCCAAATTGAGGGAATGACAGACCCCCGAACCTGCAATGCAATTTTAAACCAAGTCGGTCGATCGGCATTCATGCAATTCTCCTGATAAAATTAAATTAGCACTCTGCGCCCAAAGTCGATTTTCGATTGACTCTACAGATGCAATCTGGGGGTTGGAACTTTGGTCTAAGTTTTTTTGCTCTTCACGACTCCTATCGGGCGCTGGCATCCCTATTTGGGTGCGGTGAGAGCTTCCGAAAAAAGCTTTCCTACTAACAACCTTCGGATTCTACCCAAAAAACTCATCTTTAGGATCAATCTAAAATCTAAAATCTAAAATCTAAAATCAATTGACTGATGTACTTAATTAGGTAAGATTAGCTATATATCTTTAGACGTTAGCTTCCGTGCAAGAGTTACCCACATCTGTGCCCCCGCATTCTCACCGATTGCCGAACCAACGGTGGCAAATTTATGCGCCTCAACCACAGCAATCCGAACATTTTGCTGCTGAAATCGGTTTGTCATCCTTGCTGGCACAGGTGCTGATTAACCGGGGCATCAATTCTGTTGAAGAAGTGCAGGGGTTTATCGAACCGGAATCTCTGGTTTTGCCCGCGCCAATGGATGAGTTTCCTGATTTGGCTGCGAGTGTCAAATTGTTGCGGGAGGCGATTTCGGCAGGGCAGAAAATTGCGATTTGTGGCGATTACGATGCTGACGGGATGACGAGCACGGCTTTGTTGCTGCGAGCTCTCAGGGCTCTGGGCGCGAATGTGGATTATGCTATTCCGAGCCGGATGCGGGAAGGTTACGGGATTAACGATCGCATTGTAGAAGAATTTCACTCCGAAGGTGTCGCTCTCATTCTGACTGTTGACAACGGGATTGCAGCCTATGGCCCGGTGAAGAGAGCGCGAGAACTCGGTGTTAAAGTTATTATTACAGACCACCACGATTTGCCGCCAAAACTGCCGCCGGCAGATGCGATTCTTAACCCGAAATTAATTGCGGAATCTTCGCCTTATCGCGGTTTGGCTGGGGTAGGCGTTGCCTATGTTTTGGCGATTACTTTGGCTCAGGATCTCAATAAAGTGGGCGGGTTGGTGAATCCGTTGCTGGAGTTATTTACTTTGGGAACTATTGCGGATTTGGCACCTTTGACTGGAGTTAACCGCCGCTGGGTAAAGCGTGGTTTGCGGCTTTTACCTCATTCGCAATTGGCGGGTATTCAGGCTTTGATTCAGGTGGCTGGAGTGCAGGCGGCAAGTGCGGAAACTTTACCTCTTCTTAACTCAAAAACTCAAGCTAATAATACGTTAAAGCCTGAAGATATTGGTTTTCGACTGGGGCCGCGGATTAATGCTGTGGGGCGACTGGCTGATCCTCAAATTGTGATCGAGTTGCTGACGACGGACGATCGCCAATTGGCTCTCAAAAACGCCATGCAGTGCGAACAAATCAATCAGCGCCGTCAGGAGTTGTGCCAGGAAATTGAGCAAGAAGCGATCGCCTGGTGTGAGAAAAGTGCGATAGACTTACAGCAGGAACGGGTGTTAGTTGTCGTGCAGCCCGGTTGGCACCACGGAGTGATCGGGATTGTGGCTTCTCGGTTGCTGGAACGTTACGGCGTACCCGTTTTTATCGGTACTTTTGAGGATGAGGGTGAGGATGTGGGTACAATCATCCGGGGCTCGGCGAGGGGAATTCCTGAGTTTAATGTATTTGACGGGCTGAATTTTTGTGCTGATTTATTAACTAAATTTGGCGGACATAAGGCGGCTGGGGGTTTTTCTATGCCAGCTAAGAATCTCGAACAATTTGGCAATCAACTGTCAATTTTTGCGAATCAATGTTTGCAGCCGGAACACCTTAAACCGCTGGTTTCAGTAGATGTGCGGGCGGATTTGGCTGAGATTAATCTCGACCTTTACCGACAAATTGATGCTCTAGAACCTTGCGGGATTGAAAATAAGGCTCCTGTATTTTGGACGCCTAATGTTTGCATAACTGAACAGAAAATTGTTGGTAAAGGAGGTCACGTTAAACTAACTGCAACTCAAGATGAAAAAGGCTCGGCTAGTGTGAAGGGGATTGCTTGGCGTTGGGGGGAATATTTTCCTTTGCCTCGGCGGGTTGATATTGCTTACCGATTGCGGGAAAATAGTTTTAATGGCAAGACATCGGTTGAGCTGGAATTGTTGGGCGTTCGCTTGCCGGCAAGTGCTGCTAGTTCGAGGCCGCAGGTGTTTGGAAAAGTTGAGTTTGATTACTGCGATCGCACTTATTCTTGCAGTCTCTCTCCCGCCGGTGCTCAAGAGGAATTGAGAATTCGCAATTCTCAAGGGCAAGTTTTGGCTGTTGCACCCGGACAAAACATCGGTTTGTTGGGAAACTCCCGCAAGGATGCTAGAGAAGTCGATGTATCTTTACCTTTTTTTGAGAATTTGATCCAAACTGCTAAACACGCCCTCGGTATTTGAGCGCTCGGTTTTTGATAAAAAAGCTTGTGTAGCGCCGTGAAAATTAGGGAAATTTGGCGATCGAGCTTTGGGAATTTTGCATAATTTAAAACTGAAAACTCCCAACTATCGATCGCCCGCAACGTGCTATAATTACAAGTCGCCGCCTTTAGCTGCCAACAGAAAAATCACAATCGGGCCCGAAAGCACGACTGCTGCAAGTAAAGCTACCTGAATAATGAGTTGGTAGTTTACACCGTTCAGGCCGCTGAAAAGATCGGTTATAAAGTCCATGTGTCCTCCTACTGTATTGATTAAGTCTAGATTGTTGATTAGAAAATCCGCTTCTGATTTTACCGGGCGATCGGCCCTATTTTTTAAGGAAGTTTACAAAATTCAACAAAATGTAAAGAACGATCGACCTCTCATTCACAGGGAACCGGGGAATTAATGCCCGTTGTCGGAGTGTTCCCAATCTAAAATCTCAAATCTCAAATCGAACGAACTATGGCTACTTGGCGTTGCATAAAGCAGTGCGGTGCTTGTTGTTACCTAGAACCAACAGAGCGCCCAGACTTAGACGAGTATTTATCTGAAGAGGAATTAAAGCTCTACTTGAGCCTAGTAGGAGATGACGGTTGGTGTATCAATTTTGACAATAAAACGCGAGAATGCGGAATTTATGACGATCGACCGCGCTTTTGTCGGGTAGACGAGGAGGTGTTTCAGGAAATGTATGGCGTTGAGCCTGCTGAGTTGAACGATTTTGCGATCGACTGCTGCTTAGAGCACATTGAAGACCTTTATGGCGATCGATCTTTGGAAATGATCCGCTTCAACTCTGAAGTCGGA
This sequence comes from Cyanobacteriota bacterium, assembly GCA_025362325.1. Taxonomy (GTDB): domain Bacteria; phylum Cyanobacteriota; class Cyanobacteriia; order Cyanobacteriales; family Microcoleaceae; genus Microcoleus. The sequence continues at coordinate 5,115 of JANYGO010000216.1, forward strand.
ATCCTCGCCTTACCAGGCAATTAACACTCTCCCTGTTTCTGATTCCAGAGAGTGTCAGAATAAACAAATCAAGGAAATATCGCGCAGTTGAGTTGAGCTATGAGTAATCGAGAGGGTTTTACAGGGGGATTTATTGCAGGAGCCGCAGTTGGCGGCTTGGTGGGTGCAGTTTTGGGTGCAGTGCTGTCGCGGCGCGCCGCTGAAGCTATGCTGAGCGAACCTTCTGAAGTCAAGGTAACAAAGATGCGCCAGCAGAAAGCCAGCCAACTCGAAGCCGAAGGGATGGAAGTAGCTAGGCTGAGTTTGGAAGAGAAAATTGCCCAGCTAAATCAGGCAATCGATGACGTGCGGCTGCAACTCGGCGATGTCAATGGGAATTCGCAGGCGCTGGGCGGCGAGGGTTCGATCGCCAAAGACTCCTGAGTCAATTTAAGATTTTAGGTTAATCTGGAAGTTGAATGCGGGCGATCGACTTTCACAAGCGAGCGGGACGATCGCACTCCTAACCAACATTTTTACAAAATCGGGATGCTCCCAATGCTCGCACTCTCCCCCATTTCCCCTCTCCCGCAGCTATGCTAAACTTAAAGTTAAAGCGTCTGTAAACTTTACTCAAACTTCAAGCAGAATATATGAGTTATTCCATAGGCCTTTTGGCAACCACGCTGTCCACATTTCTGCAAATCTATGTAGTCCTCATGATCGTTCGGGTGCTATTAAGCTGGTTCCCCAACATCAATTGGTACGACCCCCCGTTTTCGATTTTGAGTCAGTTAACAGACCCTTACCTGAATCTATTCCGCTCAATTATTCCCCCCTTAGGAGGGATTGACTTTTCGCCACTGATTGCGTTTTTTGTACTTCAGTTCGGATCGGAATTCTTGATCGGTCTTTTGAGCAGCTTACAAACAGCATTTTAGTTAAAAAAGCTGAATTTTCACTAAAAGGGTAAATTGTTGGTAGACATAGCTGCTGGCAACTAAAGTTTAGATTTGAGATTTTTAGATGAACTCCCCGGTTGAAAAGCCGGGGAGTTCATCGTATATTAGAGATGAGAAAGTGAAAGCCACTTAACAATCTCAAATCTACAATGGGAAATCGAAAACTGCATCGCAGTTTCTCAACAGCCCACCCAAAATCTCAAATCAGCAATTCTTTAATCTCAAATACTTTTGTTAGCGGCGAACCACGCCAGTAAAACCTGTAGCTTTAAACTGCTTGAGTTGCAAAGGTGTTCGTTGATTGGCTGCAACCGAAATTCTGATCTGAAAATCGCTAATTCCGGGAGGAACTTCTTCGATAGAACCCAAGCGAGTGCGGTTTTGCATCACCGGATTTTCATCTGCATCGTAAATGCGACCGAAAATATCAGCATTAACAACAGGTTTGCCGCTGCTATTTTCAGCTTTTCCAGTAATCAAAAAGCAGTTAGCTTCCATAGAACTGCCGCTGGTGACTGTTCCTTCTGCCATTTCTGCCGGACATTCGTGATAAGAAAGATCGGAAAGTTTAATCTGCGTCAGAGCCCAAGCAGGTGGAGTGAATACCAAACTAAAAATTCCGATCGCACAAGTAGCAAAAAAAAGGCTGATAGCTCGAAATTTCATAAATTGCAGCGTAAGTATATTTTAATTCTCAGCTTAGCGCGAATTGATGCTCAAATTCTTAACATCTGTAGGGAAACGGCACTGCCGTGTCCGGCTCCGGGAGGACACGGCAGTGCCGTTTCTTGCGCCGCGAGCAGAAATCGGATTAGCGCCAGGAGGACACGGCAATGCCGTTTCTTGCGCCGCGAGCAGAAATGGCATTAATCTAAACCTAAATGCTGCCGCAAGGCTTGGCGCATCACATCCACAGGGACGGATTCTGTGTCGAGCCAAATTTTTAAGGCGGCTGCTCCTTGTTGAACTAGCATTTCGAGTCCGTCAATAGCTCGCGCCCCGCGAAGCTGCGCATCTTTGAGAAACTGAGTAGGATTCGGGGTGTAAATTAAATCATAGACGATCGCACCTGGGGAAATTCGAGCGATCGCAGCAGCAGCAACCGGCGACTTTTCCCCGTGCGGGTACATCCCCACAGGCGTCGTGTTCACCAGCAAATCCGCCTGCGAGATTAACATTGACAAATCATCCCAAGTATGCACCTGCAAATTCTGCACGGGCATCGGAGAAGTTACCCAACTGTCATGAAATTCCGCTAAATTTTGTTCGCTGCGGCCGACAACGTGAATCTCTGCACATCCCAATTGAGCGCATCCAGCCACAACAGCTCTCGCCGCGCCACCGTTGCCCAAAATTACCGCTACTTTCTGACTCCAATCGGAGCCCTCCCTGGCAAGGTTGGCGGGGGTTTGCAGCGGCGCGAGAAAGCCTTCAACGTCAGTATTTGTGCCGCACCAACCTTTGTCAGTCAGGTATACGGTATTGACTGCGCCGATCGCCCGGGCGATCGGAGAAACCTCGGCCAGCAGCGGTAAAATTGTCTGTTTGTGCGGAATAGTGATGCTAAATCCCCGAAGGTCGATCGCCGCAAATCCTGCAAGCGCCGCCTTTAAATCCCCAGGTTTTACCGGAAATGGGAGGTAAACAAAATCGACTCCCAAGTGGGAAATAGCAGCATTGTGCATCGCCGGCGACAAAGAATGTGCGATCGGATGACCAATTACTCCGAGCAGTTTAGTAGTTCCTTTAATCATAATATAGTAAACATATTGTTCGGCTCTTCACAGAAATAAATCTGATTGTACTACATCGCTTTCACTTTCCCAAGTTGGACTTTAGTCAAGAGTAAAAATCAGAGGACTTCAGTCCTCACTACAAACGGTAATATTGGTTTGTAGTGAGGACTTTAGTCCGCATCTCTCATGACTAGGACTAAAGTCCTCACTACAAACGAAGTTAATTTGGCGTCGTGAATATTTGAGAACTCAAAGCTTTTGGGCCGCATCTTCTATTTCCCGAAACTCTTTAGCGTCAGCCAAAATTGGATTGACATCAAACCAGTAATCCTCGCCATAACGGTATTCAAACACCCAGAGACTGCGTAGCAAGATTTGGTATTTAGTTTCCCCGCTGACAGTTTTGGTAGCAGATACTTGGCGTAGCAATTTCCACTCATCCGGTTCGATGGCCAAAGTAAGCTGGTGGCGGCGCTGGACAATCACATTTTCCAAAGTTTCCCGCGACAGAGGAGGGTCTTGTTTTTGCAGACAGCTATACAGTAGTTGCAGCAAATTGCGGACATGACCCCCGCTAACCCGACACAGGCGATCGAGTGTTTCAGCAGAATCGAAAATTTTGCCAACCAAAGCATAGCGCTGCGAGGGTTCCACCGTCGGAAAAGCCCGCGCCAGAACCATCTGTCGCAGCAATTCGATACCCTCTACGCACTCAGAACCGCCATTCAATTGCACCGGCACCATCGGCAAAACCTTCGGATCTACCCCGAAGCGATTGGTAAGTTGGCCCAAGTCGTTAGAGAAAATCAGCACCAAAGGAATTGTATACACGACGTGGCAATTTAGTCTTGCCAACTGCTCCCCGCGATCGACAAACAAGTATTCCGGCTGAAGGCGCCCCGTCGGTTTCGCGCACAGGTGAATGCGATCGAGATTATCGATAATTACCACAAGTCCTTGTTTACCTTGGCGCTTAAGTTCTTGATTAGCCGGTTCCAGCAACTCCTTATTCAGTGCCTCTAAAATTACGTTAGTTCGCGGCTCCAAATATTGCCGCAACTCAGATCGCAAATTCGGAGCATCTTTCGCCTTAGCCGTAATTTTCCCAATTCCGAGCGCCAGAGAAAATTCTCCCTCAGTGGTGGCGTTTATTTCTCCAAAACCGGGGATATTAGCTTCAGCCCTCAAGTCTATTTGAGTTTGAAAAACATCAGCAACCCCTTTGAGCAAAGCTTTAAAACCCGTCGGTTGTAGCTTAATTTTCATTTTCTCAATGCTTTCGCTCACCTGACGAGCAACGCTCAACAAAATGTCAGTGATATCGACATCTGCCATGTCTAAGTCTTTGCTCGACTCAAAATAAACAACATGAAATCCTTGCTGCTGCAATTGAGCTTGCAGCCGCAGCAATTCCGTGGACTTACCGCAGCCGATGTGCCCCGTGAATAATTGACAGGTAGGTGCATCCGGCGACAGGCGACTGATTGTGCGCTCCAATTGTTCTACAATTGTGCCACCCCGCACTGAGGAGAAATCGATATAGTATTGTCGGTCTTCTGTATTTGCTACAGCCAGGGTGTAGCTGGGATTGCAAGCTTTATAAAATTTCTGTAAATTTAGTTCCATACCCTGTTCTCTGTTTGATAACATTATGCCCTAATAGCTTCTTCATTTAGTTATTGTACGAATCAGAACAAATTGCCAGTTAATTCTGATGTTTTATTTTCCGGTCAATATCTCGCTCTAGGTCATACCATCTGAGATTTAATAATTACAAACTGGGAGCTTGCAAGCGAGTTGCATTTTTTCATGAAAGTCATATCATTCTTCTTGAAATCATCTGCGTTTATCTCCGTCTATCTGCCTGACATCTACGGTTTCCCCCTAAATCCCCAAATTATGCAATTCAAGTCTAGTTTTGTTTAAAAAAAATTGCCTAAAAAAGGAACTATTACCTATTGACTTTGCTTGATTTTTGAGCTATATTTTAAATAATGGAAGTGGTGGCTTTAAATTTAATTTTTTCACTATTCCCATTATCTAATAATACTTCACAAAAATCTCAAAGTCAAGCTTTGAGCCCGAAAAAAAAGGCGTTTTTTTTAAATTCAATCAAAAAAAATAATTTTGCCATGACTAATTCTCGATTAAGTTGAATAAGTTGAAAATGAGCAGGAATATTCTGAGAGTCAAATCATTTCCCGTGTCCGAAAGGGGAGCATCTGTTTATGCCGATCGCCAATTTGCATCCTAAAATCAAAGACGAAGAGTTAGCGGTAATGTTCTCGACTCAAAGCAGCTATTTTAATACGGTTAACCGAATGTAGAAAGGGCGGGCAATTGCACCCACCCCGATCGATTATTTAGTCAATTAATTTTGCATCAATGCTATCATTTGTTCCCCTACACCTGCGGCAGAAGCCGGGTTTTGGCCTGTGACGAGTCGATCGCTCGCCACAACACAAACTTGAAAATTAGCAACCTTAGTAAAATTAGCCCCGCGCTCAATTAACTTCGCCTCCAGCAAAAACGGTACGATACAGCACCTCCGGATGTTATGAGGTACAATAGAATTGACTAAAAATAATATACCAATGAAAGCATACTCAGTAGATTTGCGAGCCTTTCATAGTAGCAGCCCATCTCGATCAGAAGCTGTCGATCAGAAAAACAGCAG
>JANYGO010000218.1 GCA_025362325.1 Cyanobacteriota bacterium
CTGCTGTTTTTCTGATCGACAGCTTCTGATCGAGATGGGCTGCTACTATGAAAGGCTCGCAAATCTACTGAGTATGCTTTCATTGGTATATTATTTTTAGTCAATTCTATTGTACCTCATAACATCCGGAGGTGCTGTATAATAACGTCCAAAAATTAGAAACCAGGATCAACAAAGCTTGTCAAACCATTAACAAATTATCAGAAAGTAATCGCTGTACAATCATGCCTACCTATCGCGACCTCAAACTAGAAGAACTCTTTCTGACCCATGAATTTCACGAGAAGAAACAAGCAGACGCAGAAGAACAGCGAAGAATTCGAGAGCAAATGCGCGCGGAAGAGAGAGAACTTCGTGAAATAGAAAAAGCGAAGAAAGAGGCGGAACAAGAAGTAAAAAGCCGCGAAAAAGCTTTAGAACAAGCTCGTCGCGAAATGGAACAAGCTGCTGGCAAACAAAAAGAACAACTAGAGGCTAAAATCCAACAACTCAGTCAACAACTTGAAGAGTCTCTTGGTAATCAAAGGGCTATATCTCGCGCTCAGATGACAAAATCTGGTCATATATACGTCATTTCAAATATTGGTTCTTTTGGCGAAAATGTTTATAAGATAGGGATGACACGCAGATTTGAACCGGAGGAGCGGATTAAAGAACTAAGTGGAGCGTCAGTGCCATTTCCTTTTGATATTCATGCAATGATTTCTTGTGAAAATGTGCCAGAAATTGAGAATTTGTTACATAAATATTTTCGCGATAAAAGCGTCAACAAAGTTAACGAACGCAAGGAATTTTTTAAGGTATCATTGGATGAAATCGCCTCTACCGTTGAAAAGATTGCAGCAGAAACTAAAACTGTAAAAAAAGATGCAATTCAATTTATTAAGGTTGCCGAGGCAGAACAATATCGCAAAACGCTAGCTATAGAATTCGGAGAAACTCAGCCTTCTGACTCAAATTATACGCCCACTTGGGATGAAGAAGAGTCTGATGAAAACGAATAAAAAATGCAAAGGCTATGGAGTCCACCTAGCGGCAATCTGTCGAAGCGTTTAACCAATATCCGCAAGTTATTATTACTTTCACTCAGCCATGCTTTTGTACAGGATTTCTAACCAACTTTAGCCAAACCCGTCATACTTTTTTCGATTCATCCGATTCACCCTCCACACCTCTGCGATTCCCATCCCCAGAACCACCCAAACCATCCCCAACAAACACCGCCTCAATCACATTCCCATACCCACCATCATCCTCAACCACCGGCAGCGGAAATCGCGTCAAAATCTCCCGCCCAATATCCCCCGCCACCTGCGACAATTCCCCGCTACCAACTCTCCCCAACAATCCCAGCCTGCGCGCCAATTCCTGAAGCGAAGCCACCGCATCCGCAGCAGCCGTGTCATCATGTTCGCCCTCAAACAATCGAGTCCCAAACCGTCGCAACCAAGCCGCCAATTCACCATCTCTCAGGCGTTTTGCGATTAAGAATCCCGCTACATCCCCTCGACTCCAGTCGGCATTCACCCCTTCCAGGATTTCCATGAATTTCGACTCGTATTCCGCGTCAGTTAGGGTGGGGCGGGGCGCAGGTGGTGGCGCAGGTGGGGGTGTGGTTCCTAATAGGCGCTGGATTAGTTGTTTGAGGAATTGCCAAATTTTGTTTAGCATTTGTGGGGTTGGGATGGGTGGGTATTTTTTATTTTAGTCTGGTTTCAATTAATCGGGACTTACACGCCAATATCTAAGAAACCAGGTTTTTTACCTAATCTTCGGGCTAGAGCGAATAATTTTCGTAAAAACCCGGTTTCTGGCCACCCGTGAAATTGAAGAAACCGGGTTTTTGATACCAATTGGAAAAAGTGTTGCAACAATTGTTAATATTATACGAACTATCTTTCTATTTGCATAACCCCCCGCCGGACACGGCAATGCCTATTGGTGTCAAATTAAGCCTTACAACTTTTGTATTTCTCGTTTATAGCCGAGGCCATATCCCCCTAAATCCCCCGAAAGCAAGGGGGACTTTGAGAAGATTCTTGTCCCCCCCTTCTTAAGGGGGGCTAGGGGGGATCTGGCCTCAGCGGTAAACAGCAGTCTGTAACTACGTTATGACGTTAAGTTAACACCAATGGGCAATGCCGTTTCCCTACAAACGAGATCCTCTAATTTCTATGTACCAATATTTTGAATAATTGGTATATCTAAGTTGTTACAAATAAACCTTAAATGGGAAGGGCGAGTTTTGCACTCATACACTCGCTTGTATAGGAGTGATGTTAGCTAAACCCGCCCAGAAAAAGAATGAGTTTAATATTGAGGAACAGATGAATCTACTTCTTGACTCCAAGCAGTAATCCCGCCCTTAACATTAATCCCCTCAATTCCCGCTTCCTTCAAAATGCCCAAGGCCTTTGCAGAACGGCCGCCCATTTTGCAATGTGCAATCAAGCGATGTCCGTTCAACAATTCCTTGACCTTAGCAACACCTGCGCCGTGTTCGATATCCGGTAAAGGAACCAAAACCGACCCAGGAATTTGAGCAATTTGATACTCGTTAGGATTGCGAACATCTAACAATACAAAATCCTTCGCACCGCTGTCGATTAACTTTTTAAGTTCAGTGACAGTCATCTCAGGAATTTGCTGTTGTTCTTGCGCTTCTTGTGCTCTAGCTTGAGGAATGCCGCAGAATTGTTCGTAATCGATTAACTTTTCAATTACGGGGCGCACTGGATTCGGCCGCAATTTCAATTCGCGGAATGTCATGTCTAAGGCATTGTACAGCAACAATCTGCCGCTCAAAGTTGTACCTTGACCCAAAATAATCTTGATAGCTTCCGTTGCTTGGATAGAACCAATAACTCCGCACAAAACGCCTAAAACGCCACCTTCTGCACAAGAAGGAACCATCCCAGGAGGCGGGGGTTCGGGGTACAAATCGCGGTAATTCGGGCCGCCTTCGTAGTTGAAAACTGTTGCTTGTCCTTCAAATCGGAAGATGGAACCGTAGACGTTGGGTTTGTTTAAGAGGACTGCAACGTCGTTCATCAAATAGCGAGTCGGAAAGTTGTCCGTGCCATCGATGATGATATCGTAGGGAGTCGCAATGGCGATCGCATTTTCGGAACTAACGCGAGTCTCGTACAAATCAACCTGACAAAAAGGATTAATTTCTAAAATCCGATTTTTCCCCGACTCAATCTTCGGCTTCCCAACCCAAGAAGTGCCGTGAATTACCTGGCGCTGCAAATTGGAATGGTCAACAACATCAAAGTCTACAATCCCAATGCGACCAACACCGGCGGCTGCTAAATACAGCAGCAGCGGCGAACCGAGTCCTCCCGTACCGATGCAGAGTACGCTGGCAGCTTTGAGACGCTTCTGCCCTTCCAATCCAACTTCTGGGAGGATGAGGTGGCGAGAGTAGCGTTCGTATTCTTGTTTGTTGAGCTGGATCTCGTCCAGATTAGGATTTAGCATGATATTCTGTTATAGCGCCGATTTGGAATTATATCTTATCTAAATTTTTCGCATTTTTGCGTGTTTGTTATGTTTAGTAATTATTTCTTAATCTGAGTCGGTTCGATCGCGATAATTTCCTCTGCTTGAAAGTTGCCCTCTGTGTCAAGACTCCAACTGCGGAGGTCTTCTGAAGTGCCTTGTCGCACGGACAGTATGATGTAGGAGTATTGGGCCCATGCCAATGTCCGATCGCACTCCGAGGGCACTGCGGGACTATCTGGGTGAGAATGATATATGCCGATGATGTCTAAATTGCGATCGCGCCCGTGTTTCATCGCCCGCAACATATCTTCAGGTCTAATAGCATATCTGCGTTGTTCTGTCAAGTCTTTTTGTTCCGGCCAATTATCCTCAGCTTCTGCACTCCAAGCATTTTCAGTCGGCCAAACTTCTACTAAAGTTTTAACACTGTCTGCGATCGTACCTAACAATAAACCGCAGCATTCTTCTGGATAAGCGCTTTCGCCGTGGCTGCGGATGGATAATATCTGTTCGGGGGTAAGTGCGATATTTTGCATTTTCTTTTAGGCTTTTTTTAACGAACCGCGTTGGCGTAGCCTGCGCGAAGCGCTTAGGCGCTAAGGACACGAAGGAAGAAAGGAGAAGGGAAGGGGAGATTTTATAATTGATTTGGGATTTCTCTAGCTGTTTGCAAAACAGTTCTATAAGCAATAACAGCTTGAGTCTGATTATCATATCCGACATATTGACTCAACACAGAAAAGTCTAACTCAGGCAACAATTCACTACTCGAAATTAACTCATAACCAGACTCTCGCAAGCGGTAAAGAGAAAATCGGTCATTCGCCCAAAACCAGACTTCAGGAACCTGCAAACCTCGATACACATCGAGTTTGTCAACACCCCCGCTAGTTAGAGCAATTTCTATCACAATATCCGGGACTTCTGCAAGCAAACCCAAACAATAACACTCGTCTGGTTCCGCACCCCGTCTCACAACTTCGCGGCGAAATGTAGCACTTCCGTAACCGTTGAGATTAATTAGCCTTTCAACTGCATAGGTTTCGATCAACCGGGCAATAATCTTTTTGAGTTTTTCGTGTTCTGGCGAAGTCGTCATAATAATTTCTAACGTTCCTTCTAAGTAAGTCATCCTGGGGAATTCGTCGGTAAACATATCGGAAAGTTGCTCGTATTGTTCCCAAGTCACCTCATATAAAATAATGCGCTGTTCGGGTGCTGGTTCGAGGGTTTTTGGATCTAAAAGTAGCATATTTAATTACCTGCACTTAGATATCTCAACGTTATATTTTTCCGATCTTTCTCAGTCTTCTTCTATGTGTCTTCTTCGCCCTCTGCGGTTCAAAAAAACTGAATGTAGCTAACTAACCGTAGGGTGCGTCAGGACGAAAGCGTGAGTTTGTTGCCGTCACATTCAACCCTGACGCACCCTACAATTGCTATCAAGTTGGTGTTTGTTGCAATTCTGGCCGTTCATCTGGGACGATCGCATTTTCGACAGGACACACCTGCAAACAAATGCCGCAGTCTATGCAGGTATCGAAATCAATCCAATACCAATCGGTACCTTTGACGTTTTTGCCGGGGCCTGGGTGAATGCAAGCAACCGGACAAGCACCGACACAATCAGCAATTCCCTCGCAAATATTCGTAACGATAGTGTGCGCCATGTTTCTATTTTAGATTTTAGATTTGGGATTTTGGATTAGACATTATATCATGTCTGTCTCACTACGAACCTGTTTTTTGCGGACTGAAGTCCTCACTACGAACCTGTTTTTTGCGGACTGAAGTCCTCACTACGAACCTGTTTTTTGCGGACTGAAGTCCTCACTACGAACCGTTTTTACTGCAAGTAATTTGTTGGACATGATATTAGGAATTAGCTTGATTACAAAGCTTAATTTACCTTTTCAATTGTTGGGGAACCTTCGGCATTTACCCAGGCAATTTGACCAATTCTGCGATCGCGCGCGTAGTCCCTAGCAGCCTCCTCTGTCTCCCGACTTTCCAAATCTATTTCCACCCGAACTTGGGGAGTAGACTCTCGGAGTTTGCGGGCATAATCAAAGGCCGCTGCTGCCGCTTCAGGTGTTTGAGGCACCACTAACCATTCGCTGGCTGCTGTCTCTGCGGGCAATTTACCCTCTGTCAGCAACACTTGGTGCAAATCTTCAATATTCAGACAAAACCCGATGCCGGGGGAATTTTGCCCTTGGGGGTCGAACAGTCCCAGCAGTTGGTCGTACCGTCCGCCTTGTCCTAAAACTCGCTGTCCTGTTTTGCTGCTACTGACAACTTCAAACACTATTCCAGTGTAATAGTCAAATGTTTGAATTAAACTCAAATCTAGGTGGATGTGAGATTTTAGATTGGGGATTTTTGCTTGACATTTGTGCAGCAGTTCCATCGCACATTTGAGTTCATTTAACGCTGCTTGCTGCGGCAAATCTAAATCCAGCTTGGCAACAATCGGCAATACATCTTCTGGGCGGCCGCGCAAGTCAAATAACAGCAGAGCTCTTTCTCGCAATTCGTCAGACAGCGGCAAGGTTTCTAAGGCGATGCGATCGAGATTTGCGATCGCCCCGCGCACTTTTTGGCGCACGTTGGGCCCAAACGGTTCTAGCAAAGTTGCAGTCAAGCCCGCTTCTCCCAGCACCAAATGCCAGTCATCAATTTCTAAGCTCTGCAAGCACTCAGACAGCAGCAGCAGCACTTCCGCATCGGCAACGCTCCCGCCCGCGCCGAGCAGCTCGACCCCGGCTTGATAGAACTCCTGTTGCCCGCCTGAGCCAGTATCCGGGCCTTTGCGGAAGACGTTGGCGTTGTAGTAGAGGCGCTGGGGCTGCCAGCGTGTCCCGGACATCCGCATCGCAGCCGCGCGGGCGATGGATGCTGTCAATTCTGGCCGCAAGCCGAGTTCTCCATCTTCGGCGTCTTGGAGTTGAATTAAGGTTGATCGGTCGATCGCACCCCCAGCCATCAACGTCTCCAGCCTCTCTAGAGTAGAAGTAATAATCCGGTGATAGCCCCAGCGGTGAAACACCTGCTGCAAGCGCCGTTCGATCGCAATTTTTTGAGCAACGTCAAGGGGCAATAAATCTCTTGCACCCGATGGGGGTTGGTGAACCATATCAATTTTAGAGTTTAGACTTTAGATTTTCGATTGGGCGTAGAAGCTTAGCTTGAGGGACGGTATTAAAGTCGAACGTGGCAAGCCTAACATTCGACTTTAACAAATTAAGGTATCAACAATACGCTTGGGATCAGAACACCGGGCGCTTGAAACCGCCGCATTATCTTTTCAACGATTCAAAACTGACAACTACCAACTGACAACTGACAACTTTTTATTTCTTCTTCCCGCTAAACAAACTCCCAAAAAATGCGCCCAGTTTGCTCTCATTTTTCTTTTCCTTTGCCCCGGAAGCTGCCGCCTGTTCCAGCTTTTTCTTCACCTCCAAAGCCGTCGGTTCTTCAGGATTTGATGCTAAAGCTTTTTGCACCTCAAGTTTTGCCATTGTGGCTTGACTTTGTTGAAAGTAACACATTGCTAACAAACCGTGAGCTTTGCTGTGTTTCGGTTCGCGCTTCAGGGCTTCTTTCAACTCCAAAGTTGCTTTGGCGTAATTTTTGCTGTCCATAAATCCTTGAGCTCGGACGCAAGATCGATCGGCCAGCGAGTCTCCTGGGGGTTTGGGCAGCGGGTCTTTTTTTGTTATTTTCGGATCTACGACAACATCTGGTGGATCTTTTTTTGGGGGTGGCGGAGGTGGCGTTACACCAACGCCAAGGCGCTCTTTTCGCAGCAGGTAAACCATGTTGAGTTCGCTAATTTGAGCGATCGCATCTTGAGTTTCCGCAACCGATTCGTACTGCTTGAGAGCGAGTTTACCAACTGCTGTTTTGTAAGCATCTTCCAAATCTTTAGCCGTAGCTAACTCTTTGGCTGCTGCGCTTTCGATTTGCATTTTCGCTTGTTCTTTAACGAGGCGCTTGCTGATGGTTCCTAATAGCAGGTTGTATTCTTTGCGATCGCTTTCCTTAGAGAATTTGTTGTAGGCAGGATTCACCACTTTTGACAAAAATTGGTTAGCCCAATCTTTATCGGCTGGGTCTTCAAAAGAGCAAGTATCCGAATGCAAGCGGCGGGCAATTTTCATGTACCGCTTGCGGATGTCGTTAAACTCGGCGTCTAAGGGAATTCCCAAAATTGCGTGCTGATCTGTAAAATCGTACTTGAACAGCCCTTTTGTCATTTCAAAAGACATAACTTTTACTCTCGCTTTCCTGGCTTTTGACTATTCTTTAATGTAGCCTGAGTCAAGGGGTTATGACCCCCGTACTATCCCTGAGCTCTTGTTGCGGGCGTGCTACCTCCAGGAAGATAAGGGCGGAACTGCTAGGAGTGCGCTGCTGAGTTCGGCGTGTATTTTGCCGTTTGTGGCCAAAACTCGACCAGAGTTCATCTCAAAGGCACTACCGTCATAGGCTGTAACTTGACCTCCCGCTTCGGAGACGATGAGTACACCGGCTGCTACGTCCCAAGGGGAGAGTCCCCGTTCCCAGTATCCGTCTAATCGCCCGCAGGCTGTATGTGCGAGGTCTAGGGCTGCCGAACCGCTGCGCCGCACGCCTTGGGTGAGGTGCGTCAGGTGACAGAATTCCGCATAATTATTGTCTGGTGTTTCGCGCCGATCGTATGCAAAGCCCGTGACTAGCAGGCTGGTTCTCAATTCTGAACTTTGGGAAACTGCGATCGACTTGCGGTTACAGGTTGCGCCCAATCCTTTGCCTGCCCGAAACAATTCGTTATGTAAAGGGTCGAAAATTACGCCAATTTGTGGTATGCCGTCGATCAAAAGCCCGATCGACACAGCGTAAAAAGGATATTGGTGAGCATAATTGGTTGTACCGTCCAAAGGGTCGATCGCCCACAGGTATTTGCTGCTAGCATTCCCTAATTTGCCGGATTCTTCGGCGAGGATCGCGTGTTCGGGTACGTGGCGGCCCAGAATTTCTAAGATGACAGCTTCAGAGGCTTTGTCGGCTTCTGTGACTAAATCGCCCGATCGACCTTTTTCTTGAATATTTTCTAATTTACCGCAAAAAGATTGCAGTACGGAACCAGCGGCGAGGGCTGCTTCGGTGGCTATTTCAAGGAAGTTTTGCAGTTGATTGTCTATCATTTAGAAGAAGGAAGAAGGAAGAAGGAAGAAGGAAGAAGGAAGAGACAAGAGGGAAGAAGGAAGAATAATCCCAATGACAACTGCCAACTGCCAACTGTCAACTGTCAACTGTCAACTGTCAACTGTCAACTGTCAACTATTTCTGATTTTGCTGCTGGCGAAATTCTGCGGGAGTTTGGCGCAAAGCTCGTTCTGGATTCCACAGGCCTTTACCCATGAGTCTCGCCCATTCTTGAGCGTTGATGAGTCGCTGTTGATATTTGGTGTTGGGCGATCGCACTGAGGCCAAAACATAACCTTCTTTGACTAGCTGTTCGTTGAGCAAAATTTTGTCTTGCCACAAATAGGCTAGTTTGCGATCGAACCTGTCTTTCTCTTCGATGTCTGATTCTAATAATACTTGTTTTCCGCCAATTAGCTGTTCTAGTCTTTGTTTGGCTGCTTCTCCCCAAGGCTGCTGTTTTAAATCCGGTGCATCAATACCAATCAGCCTGATTTGTTCTAATAAGGCGATTTTGTCGGCTGTACTGATAACTTCGATTGTTTGTCCGCTGATGGCCCTTTCTACTTTGGCGATCGTACCTTGGGGCATTTCTGGTTTTTGGCAGCTAGCTAACAACAGACAAAGGGCGATCGCAAATAACCTATAAAGCAGCATGGGTAATTGGTGGTTGATAATTTATCAAATTGCCTCATTCTTCATCCAATGGCAAACCGAATCTAACTTTACCTTTACCGAAATAGCGGCCGAATTGCAATTCGTAAACCTCATCTTCGTCTTGCGTCTCTACCTCGATGTTGGAACGGGGATAGCAGACGCACAGCAAAGCATAACCTTCTTTTTGCAGTTCCACAGAAAGTCCCATGGCTTCGGGCTGGTGCAGTTCCCCCGATTTGACGCGCACCGCACAGGCGGTACAAGCGCCGTTGCGGCAGGAAAAGGGCAATTCTACGCCTTGGTTTTCGGCGCTTTGCAGGATGTAGCGGTCTTCGGGTACTCGCACTGTGTGGCGATCGCCCGTTTGTCTGTTATGAATTTTAATTGTGTAAGAGCGAGTCATAGGGATTGAAGAATTGAAGAATTGAAGAATTGGGTTTGGGAGCAAAATCCTTGATATGAATAGGTTTGCGACACATAGCGGAGAGTTCTACCCGCCTGTTTGACACCATACCAATATTAAACAACAAATTTATGCCGTTACCCCCTTCCCAAATCAGATTTGTTCTGCTAAGATAGTTTAGCTGTGGCTGAATGAATTCATTTAGCCCTGGAGAGGTGGCCGAGCGGTTGAAGGCGCACGCCTGGAAAGTGTGTTTAGGGCAACTTAACGAGGGTTCGAATCCCTCCCTCTCCGTTACACAAGTTGTTTAGGAAAAAATAACAGCTTGCAAACAATCTCTGGTATGAGATACATACTTTAATTAGATCGCCCTTGAATTCTTTTAGAAAAATCAAGGGCGATCGTTTTTCAATGTTTGAGTGTAAATTAGGGCGATCGCGGGGAAAAACACGCCCAGATATAATGCCAATCGTAGAAAACCATAGTGACCTACACCAATCGCCAGCGATTTGGTCTAGGAGCGTCACTTAATTGTTTTTTCCAAATTTATCTTTGAACTAATCATACCTTAATTCCGCAACGCCTAATAATCGGTAACATTCAGGGACTGTCGGCATAGGGGCAGATGCCTCTGAAATGGGCATCGGGCATCGGGCATGGGTAATAGTTAGTGGTTACTGGTTAGTAGTTTTTCTAATCACAAATAACCAATACCCTATTGGCAATGCCCAATTTCCCATGCCCAATTTCCCAATTAAATGAACAAGCTAGGTGAGATTTTAAAATAATTGCCTAGTGCCTTAGCTTGTGCCTTGCTAATCGCTCTTTTCCCATTCACAACCTCAGACACCACACCGCTCGATCCAATGATACCTACTAAGTCCGCTTGACGGGTGCCGCTGGATTCCATGATGTGTTGCAAAATCTCATGAGGCTCCGATTCGATCGGATAATTTTCTGTTTCATAAACTTCAATCAGCGTTACTAACAACTTGTATAAAACTCTCTCCTCTGGGGTGCGGTTTTTAGCGAACGTTAGCCGTTCTGCCACTGCCAGGAGGCGATCGTATTCCTCTTGGGTTTCGATCGCCCTAGGAGCGATTTCTGCAAGCAAGTTGCTATAAGTGGCTCCATCAAAAGTAAGGATCATTTTTACATTTGTCTTTGTCGTATTCAGCGTGGGTTAGGAAATATTTGTAAAAAATAGTTTGAGCCTCGTAGTTGATGCCGGCAATCTGGCGATATTCGTTGCCTTTGATATTAAAGACTGTGAAGTTTCTTACTGCTTCGGCATCCCGGTAAATCTTGCGAACCTCCTCCAAATTCTGCCATTCTGCTTTTTTTACAGTTGCGTTCCAGCTATCAATTTTATTTTTGACATCGGGATACTGGGCAGCATCTTTACGGAGGTTTTGAATAAAAATTAGGTGCATTAGTGTTGCGTTTAGGTTGGGGTTTTTCCATAAATAAGAGAGTTGTTGTTGTTTTGCTTGGCTATTATGCTTATGCTCTCATTTTGAGAGGAAAACGTCAAGGCCCGATCGAGTAAAAATTCTTTAACCGACTCCAAGTGGGTTTTGTCTGTGTAGACGCGGTTGGAAACCGCAGGCTTTATCTTTAATCCCACTCTTCCTCCCCCGACTTTATCCTCATCGTCTAAAAAAGCTTCTAGCAGCGTGGTTCTGGCGATCGCATGGAAGTTGTGGAAACTCGCCTTTTTGCAGCGTTCAAAGACTATCTAGCCGCTTATTCGGATTTGGTCGATCGCGCCGAACAGATGACATGGGGCGCAAAGTTAGATAGCATCTAACAAGCTCAACTGCGCTATCTGCCGTATCGTGCCGCAAAAAACCGGGCCGGGGAATGTTGCAGCGGTTCTGCGGCGAGGAATCGACTAAGCGAGTATATTCACGAATTTTTGTTCGATTGGGAACGGAAGCTGCCACAATTGGTAAGTAACAAAAATTGATTTTAATAGAAGCTTCAGCCACTATACTAATTAAGTGTAGGTTGGCATGAAGAAAATGCCAATGGTAAAAAAAAGTCGCAATCCAGTTAGTTCAAATCCAGAAAGCAAAGTCAAAGTCGGACTTTCGCTGACTCCTTCTAGTGCCGATCGATTGAACTCGATCGCTCGAAAGCTCGGAATATCAAGGTCGGAACTCCTAGAACGCTTGGCACAAGGCGCTCTGAATATTTCTACGGACAAGAGTGAGGTTAGTGTCACTTGGAAAAAAGGTGAAGAAACTGCGGTCGAGACCGCTGACTTGCAAGGGGAAACAGCCGAAAAAAGCGACATTAATGACGCTATAACGGCAGAAACTCTATTGGACTCGGTGAGCGTAGAGTCAAATCCCCTGCAAGCAAGTTACGAATCTTTACAGCAGCAGTTGAGTGAACGGGAAAGTTCGATCGCGTCTTTGCAGCAGCAATTAGCCTCCAAGCAAAATCTCGAAAGCCAATTGCAGGAAACTGTATCGAAGTCAAGTTACGAATCTTTACAGCAGCAGTTGACTGAACGGGAAAATGCGATCGCATCTTTGCAGCAGCAATTAGCCACCGAAAAACAAAATCTCGAAAGTCAATTGCCGGAAACTGTATCGAAGTCAAGTTACGAATCTTTACAGCAGCAGTTGACTGAACAGGAAAGTGCGATCGCGTCTTTGCAGCAGCAATTAGCCTCCAAGTCGAGCGATTTGGAATCTTTGCAGCATCAATTCGCCGACAAAGAACATCGCGAACAGGAATTGCAGCAGCAATTAGCCTCCAAGTCGAGCGATTTGGAATCTTTGCAGCATCAATTCGCCGACAAAGAAAGTTCGATCGCATCTTTGCAGCAGCAATTAGCCGACAAGCAAAATCTCGAAAGCCAATTGCACCAAACCGTGTCGAAGTCGAGTTACGAATCTTTGCAGCACCAGTTAGCAGAAAAGTCAAGTGCGATCGCATCTTTGCAAGTTCAACTGGTCGAGTTCCACTCTCTAAAATATCAATTGAGCCAGAGTGGGGCGAAACAGCACAATTACGAGGCTTTGCAGCAACAGTCTCAAGAACAGCTAAGAACCATCAAAGCTTTACGGGAACAGCTAGTTCAAATGCAAGCTGTGGCTGGGATTGGCGAAGCTTATCTAAATAAGTGGCGCAAGTGACGCCGTTCCTGATTCTCCGGGCACGGCCCACTCTCACGCTTCGGGTGCGCGCAGCATTTTAACCCTGAAAAGTCCTCTCAACTGGGAGGAATGCTCTTGCAGCGATAGATTTCAACCTGTCGCTACAAGAGCTTTTTATTGCCAAATATGAGCATAATATTAAGAAATATTACAATAAATAAATTATGACGATCGATCGCACCCCTTTTGGCAAATCCAGTCCAGCAGACACTAAGGGCCGCGTCACGGTAATTGGAGCCGGAATCGGCGGGCTCACAGCAGCAGCCCTGCTAGCCCGCAGAGGATACAAAGTGCTAGTCTTAGACCAGGCGATCGTCCCCGGAGGATGCGCTTCCACCTTCAAACGCAAAGGCTTTACCTTCGATGTCGGCGCCACGCAGGTTGCAGGATTGGAACCCGGAGGCATTCACCACCGAATTTTCTCAGAATTAGACATCGAACTTCCCCCCGCCACACCCTGCGATCCAGCTTGTGCGGTGTTTCTGCCAGGAGAAACCGCACCCATTAGCGTGTGGCGAGATCCGCAAAAATGGCAGCAAGAAAAACAGCGGCAGTTTCCCGGAAGCGAACCTTTTTGGCAATTATTATCTACATTATTTCAAGCTAGCTGGAACTTTCAAGGGCGCGATCCAGTTTTGCCGCCCAGAAACTTCTGGGATTTCTGGCAATTACTTCAAGCAGTTCGCCCCGATACTTTAATTACTTTGCCTTTCACTTTTATGACGGTGGGAGATGCTTTGCGGCTTTGCGGGTTGGGCGACAATTTGCGCTTGAAAACTTTTCTGGATTTGCAGTTAAAATTGTATTCTCAAGTTGATACTGAAGAAACGGCGCTGCTTTATGCGGCGACGGCTTTGGGAGTAAGCCAAGCGCCGCTGGGATTGTATCATTTACAGGGAAGTATGCAGGTGTTGAGCGATCGCCTCGTAAGTGCGATCGAGCTTTACGGCGGCAAAGTCCTGTTGCGGCATACAGTTGAAAGTATTGTCACCACAAACGGCAAAGCCACCGGTACAGTGATTCGCAATCAAAAAACCAGCGAAGTTTGGACAGAAACAGCCGATCGCATTGTTGCCAACGTAACAGCCCAAAATCTAGTAAAATTGCTGTCAAATCAGTCTGTTTTAGAAACTTTAACAGATAATTCAGAAACAACAAACCAACTGCCCCATCAAATGTCAGGCTACAAATATCGAGTTGATAAATTGCCGCCCGCATCCGGCGCATTTGTCATATATTTGGGAGTGCATGAAAGCGCAATTCCGGCAAATTGTCCCCCGCATTTGCAGTTTCTCTACGACTACGACGGCGAGATTGGGGAGAATAATTCATTATTTGTTTCTGTCAGCCATCCGGGCGACGGCCGTGCACCGAAAGGTATGGCGACAATTATCGCTTCGTCTTTTACTGATACTCGAATGTGGTGGAATTCGGCTGATTATCAAGGATTAAAGCAAAAATACGCTGAGGGGGCGATCGCCCGTTTGAGCGAATATTTCGATTTAACACCTGAAAAAATTGTACACCAAGAATCAGCCACACCTCGCACCTTTGCCCGCTACACAGCGAGAGATAAAGGCGTTGTAGGCGGCATCGGCCAGCGAGTACCAACCTTCGGCCCCTTCGGCTTTGCCAACCGTACACCAATTAAAAACCTGTGGTTAGTCGGCGATTCCACCCATCCCGGAGAAGGCACCGCCGGTGTTTCCTATTCTGCTTTAACAGTCGTGCGGCAAATGGAGGCATAATTTTCATAATTGGTGAACAAAATCATGTCTAGTAAAATAACCCCTATAGGTTCGATCGTTTGGACTTTAGTCCTTTGATTTTGATGAGGACTGAAGTCCAAACGATCGAACCTTTGTCGATCGCACCAACCCAAAAAAACCTCAGTCTGCACCAGCAAACTGAGGTCTCGTAGCGACAGGTTCAAACCAGTCGGCTACACTTGATTACTACTTGATAGAAATCTTTGCGCCCACAGCTTCAAGCTGCTTCTTCATTTCTTCAGCAGCATCCTTACCAAGAGCTTCCTTAACTGCTTTTGGTGCGGCTTCTACCAAGTCTTTCGCTTCCTTCAAGCCCAGACCGGTAATCGCCCGGACTTCTTTCAGAATTGCGATTTTCTTGTCAGCAGGAAATTCTTCAAGAATGACGCTGAACTCAGTTTGTACTTCTACTTCTTCAGCAGGAGCAGCAGCGCCGCCCATCATCATCATGCCGCCTACAGGAGCAGCAGCGCTGACGCCAAAAGCATCTTCAATTTGCTTGACCAATTCAGAAGCTTCGAGCAAAGTCAGAGTCTTCAGTTTTTCCAAGATTTCGTCGGTTGCAGTAGACATTCGTTAAACTCCTAGTTCGATTTGATTAATTGTCAGTTGTCAGTTGTCAGTTGTCAGTTGTGATTTTCAAGTTCGAGATTTCTCAATTCAAAACTCAAAATTCAAAACTATCTAAGCAGATACGCTTTCTGCTTCTGCTGGTGCTTCTGCTGGTGCTTCTGCTTCTGCTGAAGATCCGTTCTGGTCTTTTTCAGCATAAGCTTTGAGACCGCGCGCGATCGAAGTAGGAACTTGATTGATACCCACAGCCAACTTGGTTGCGACACCGTTGAGAGCGCCAGCAATTTGAGCCATGAGTTGTTCTTTCGACGGCAGATCTGCTAAGGCTTTAACATCAGCTTCTTTCAATACCCGTCCTTCCATCACGCCGCCGCGAAGAGCACTCTTCTTAGAAGCTTTTTGGAATTCTTGGTAAGCTTTAATCGCGCCGCCAATATCTTCTTGCACGAACATGAATGCCGACGTACCAGTCAACAATTCCTGCATCGGCTGCCATGTCTCATTGCCTTCAACAGCAATTCGCATTAGCGTATTTTTTGCCACTTGGCAAGTGCTGCCTTTCGGACGCAAACGCCGTCGCAAATCTGTGATTTCAGCAACTGTTAAGCCTGTGTAGTCGATCGCGATTACCAATTGAGATTCGCTCAAGGTTTGCTTGAGACCTGCAATAATCTCATTCTTTACTGCTAAACTTTTGCCCATACTAATTTCACCTCCTTTTAGGATCGAAAACTGCCAATCAAAAACCCCAACCTTAGAGCCGGGGCAGAGAATTAAAAATTAAGAATTAGGAATTAAAAGATAGAACTTTTTAATTGATTTTCTTGAGTTTTTATTTCTTCAGCCTCGGCAGGAAATTAAGCTCTTGGCACCTGCGGTCTTCAGCTTATGGATTTTCGATTAGGCTATCACCATCCGGCAGACATTAGCAAGGGTATGATGTAAATCTCTCACGAGATTTACACAGACAGCCGAAGCTGTCTTTTACCTTCTGCCGAATGCTCAATACCTTCTAACCAGCATCAATTTTCGTATCGCGCAGGACACTGATATCGACTTCGATCGATGGGCCCATGGTTGCGGATACGTACAAACTGCGCCAGTAGCGACCTTTCGCACCAGAAGGGCGGTTGCGGTCAACAGTTTCTTGCAAAGCATGAAGATTGACGAGCAAATCTTCCGCTGAGAAAGCTGCCTTGCCAAACATAACATGAACGATGCCAGTTCGATCGGCACGGAATTCTAGTTTACCACCTTTGAACTCGTTGATCGCGCGAGCAATGTCAGTTGTAACCGTGCCGCCTTTCGGAGAAGGCATCAAGCCGCGCGGGCCCAACAACCGACCCAATTTTGCCACCAACGGCATCACGTCTGGGGTAGCAATCAGGCAATCGAAGTCCATCATGCCCTTTTGAATTTCCTCGATCAACTCTTCAGAACCAGCAATATCCGCGCCAGCATTCAGAGCTTCTTTAACTTTTTCGCCCTTAGCAATCACCGCAATTCTGACTACTTGACCAGTTCCTTTTGGTAGCGATACAGTTGTCCGCAACTGTTGGTCAGTATATTTCGGGTCAATTCCCAAACGGATATGAGCTTCAGCAGACTCGCCAAACTTAGCGGTTGCTGTTTCTTTCAAAAGTTGCAGAGCTTCCAGAGGTAGGTAAGGTCTCTCTTCAACTTTTGAAAGAAGTTCTTGCAGTCTTCGCGATACTTTCTTTGCCATTGTTATCTCCTGGGGTCAGTTGATTTTAGGTTTGAGATTGAAGAATTGAACCGTTTCGCTCATTTCAAATCTCAAACATTTGCGATTCCTAGCGAAGTATTACTTCTCCCCCTGAATCGACTTTCGATTTTGGATTGAAGAATTGAAGAATTGAAAATCAGGAATTTTGGATGACTATTTAGGATTTCCGACTGGCCAGTAAGAAAAGAATTGCAAATTAGAAAAAAAATTCCTTCTTCCCTCTTCCCTCTGCCTTCTGCCTTCTTCCTTCAATCAGCGATCGCCACGCCCATGTTTTTAGCTGTTCCCGCCACAATTTTCATAGCAGCGTCAACATCATTAGCATTAAGGTCAGGCATTTTGGTTTCAGCGATTTCTCGCAACTGAGCCTGTGTAATTGTCCCTACTTGCTTGCGATTAGGTTCACCCGAACCCTTAGCAATGCCAGCAGCTTTTTGAATCAAAACCGACGCTGGGGGGGTTTTGAGAATAAACGTAAAACTGCGGTCTTCAAAAACCGAAATTTCTACCGGAACCACCAGACCTGCTTGGTCTGCGGTTCTAGCATTGTACTCCTTGCAAAACATCATGATATTGACGCCGTGCTGACCCAAAGCCGGGCCGATCGGAGGAGCTGGGTTGGCTTTTCCCGCCGTAATCGCCAACTTAATTACTGCAACAACTTTCTTTGCCATTAGTTAGTTCTGTTTCTGAACCTGATTGAACTCTAATTCTACAGGCGTATCGCGCCCAAAAATCGAGAGTAAAACTTTGAGCTTGTTCCGTTCCGGGCTAACTTCAATCACATCACCTTCAAAATCCTTAAATGGCCCGGAAAGTACCACAACGTGGTCTCCAGCAGACATCGATACTTTGACAACCGGTTCTGATTCCTGAGCGTTTCTGAAGATCCGTTCTACTTCCGAATGACTCAGAGGCAGCGGTTTGACGTGACCCCTGCCGCGCCCGTAGCGGCGTTTCTGCTCTGCCCCGACAAAATTAATTACATTCGGGGTATTTTTAATCACCTGCCACGTATCCTCGTCCATAAACATACGGATGAGTACGTAGCCGGGGAAGATTTTTTCCTCTGACTCCCGCCGGGCACCGTCTTTGCCGACTTTGATCGCCGGAGTTTGCGGAATTTCCACTTGAACGATGCGATCGGCAACATCCAAAGTTTGAATCCGCTGCTGCAAGTTTGCCTTCACGCGCTTTTCGCAGCCTGATGCAACCTGAACAGCATACCAGCGAGCGTCAATTTCCGGCACATCTGGCGATGCTGGCTGTCCCGTCGCGTCTGTGGAATACTCAGATTCTTCTGATGCAAAAGTCATGGCCCAAACACCTTTCCTGCGCCCCAGTTAAAGAAGTTATCCACCAAATAGATCAGGCTTGCTGAGAGGATTACCATCAAAAGCACGGCCAAAGACTCGCTGATTAGCTGCTGGCGGCTCGGCCAGACCACTTTGTCGAGTTCTTCTCTAGTTTCCTTTAAAAAACCCGCAGGATCGAACCCAGGCGCAGTCATTTCTGGAGTTTGTTGAGCTTCGTCTTTTTTCGCCACGATTGAATCCCCCTTGCGATTTTAGATTTTAGATTTTAGATTTTGTGAGTGGCCCGCGGCTATCTGATTTTTGACACTAACCACTTACGCCCAAGTCCAAATTTTAAATCCAAAGCCAGCACTTTTTTACAAGCCCAATTCATCCACGGTGTAAATGCCGATCGCCCAAACAGACGATCGAGAAGCAACACCGAGCATTTGTTGATGGTCTTTGTTGCGAACCGCCCACAAAAATTAATTCTACCCGAAAGTCTGCGGTTTTAGCTGTTTCCAGCCAATTATCCGGGCGCTTTCGGGCAGAATTAAAATTTTGGTGATTCAGCGCGCCCTGGAGGACTTGAACCCCCGACATCAGGTTTTGGAGACCTGCGTTCTACCAACTGAACTAAGAGCGCACAGGTGAGGTTGCTGATTCGCTTAACCTCTAGATTACTATTTTAACACAGTGCGCTCGGAAATGGGAAACTTTTTTTTCAATTTTTCAATTTCCCATTTTCTGTCTCTCCAAGAGGAAGCTGGGTGCATTCCTACAGGGAGCGATCGAACCGCTGTTTGACGCGAGTAGCTTTGCCGACGCGATCGCGCAGGTAGTAAAGTTTAGCTCTGCGGACTTTACCGCGGCGCATGACTTGGACAGTAGCGATGCGGGGCGAGTGAATCAAAAACACCCGTTCCACACCCACGCCCTGAAACACGCGGCGCACGGTGATTGTTTCATTAATCCCGCCGTTGCGCATGGCAATCACAGTGCCTTCGTAGGGTTGAACCCGTTCTTTCGCGCCCTCTTTAATTCTCACGCCGACTCGAACTGTGTCGCCGACGTAAATATCGGGGAGCACTTTGCTGAGTTCTACCTTGACTCTATTTATTTCTGCCGTTTCGAGCGAACGGATTATTTCTGCTGCGCCTTTCATAGGATTTCCTAAAACTCACAATCCCTTATCATATATCGAACTGCCAGTTTTATCTCAAAAAACTTCTATGTTAAATACTTCTGGGGTCGAATTTCTGCAACTGGGGGCGATCGCCGCCCTCGCCTTGTACGTCGCCGCCAACTTGGGGGCCAACGATGTCGCGAACTCTATGGGGACATCTGTAGGCTCGAAGGCGCTAACGCTGCGGCAAGCAATAATTGTTGCAGGGATACTGGAATTTTCCGGCGCCGTACTCTTCGGACAAGGAGTTTCCGAAACTCTCGCTACAGGAGTGGTGAATGCAGAAGTGTTCGCAGACAAACCGCAAGTATTTTTAATCGGGATGGTGTCAGTGCTGGCAGCTTGCGGCTTGTGGCTGCAAATCGCTACCAGTCGAGGTTTGCCGGTTTCTTCATCTCATGCGGTGGTGGGCGCGATCGCGGGTTTTAGCTGGGTAGCAGCCGGAATTCATGCGGTTGATTGGCCCGTCATCGGCAGGATCTCGTTAACTTGGGTGGCGACACCTTTTGCCAGCGGTGCTTTAGCCGCACTATTTTATAGTGGGGTGAAGCATTGGATTCTCGATCGCCCAGATCCTCTATTGCAACTGCGCGAGTGGATACCTTGGCTGAGTGCAGCAATGCTGAGCGTATTTGGAATAATTGTACTGCCGTCTATTGTAGATGTGGCTTTGGTGCAGACAGGGGCGATCGACTTCGCGCGCGATACATTCGGCTGGAATCTGCCAATTCACGATATTGTGATTGCTATCGGGAGTATTGGGGCGATCGGGCTTTCGCTCAATAGCTGGAAAAAATTAGAGCAGTTAGCAACGGATTCTGTAACGGATGTAACGGATGTAACGGATGTAACGGATGTAACGGATGTAACGGATGTAACGGATAAGGAAGAGGGAATATTTTCCCCATCTCCCAAACTCCCCCACTGTCCGATCGAGCAACAGATGGCGAGATTTCAAGTTTTGAGTGCTTGTTTTGTGGCATTCGCGCATGGTTCCAACGACGTAGGGAATGCCGTTGCGCCTTTAGCTGCGATCGCCTACATCGAGCGCACAGGTTCCTTTCCCCTAGAGGATTTCAACGTTCCCCTGTGGATTTTAGTCCTCGGAGGTACAGGAATAGTCATCGGTTTAGCCATCTGGGGCAAACAAGTAATGGCCACAGTCGGCGAAAAAATCATCCAACTGCAACCCAGCGGCGGATTTTGTGCGGAATTAGCCACAGCTACCACTGTATTATTAGCATCTCGTTTGGGTTTACCGGTTTCCACATCCCACGCTTTAGTCGGTGCAGTGGTGGGAGTCGGGCTGATTAAAGGTTGGAAAACAGTACGCTGGCAAACTTTGCAATCAATTGGTTCGGCTTGGGTGGTGACAATCCCGATCGCCGCCGGTTTGGGTGCTAGCATTTTCAGCATCGCCCAATGGATTTTAGTTCAATAAACGCCATAGGTTCGATCGTTCGGACTTCAGTCCTTTCTTGGATGCGGACTTGCATTCCGAACGATCGAACCTAAATCACTTAATTTTCGATCCAAGCAATGTATTTAGCTGTCGAGCCAGCACCTCAACACAGGGCTTTCTCAACATAGTCAGGTGATTCCCCGGAACTCTAATCACCTCTACTTGTTCCGTCGTTAAATCGCTCCAGCCCAGAGTCGGATCTTGATGGCTCGCGCTCAGCTTTTCTCCCGATCGCAACAGAGTAATTCGGTGCGGATAAATTTTCGGTACATAGCTGATAGTTGCTTGACTGTTAGCCTGAAATACAGTGAACATCGACGGAATTGCCAGCTCGCGCCAGCTTTTTTGTTTTGACTCTTGAGATAAGATACTAACCATAACAGCCTGTTTCCAATTCCAGCCATGCCAAAAATTAGCTGCTAGATTAAGCAGCTTATTTAACTTAGGAAACCGCCCAGCAATACCGCCAATTTGCACATTTTCCGCAGCAGCCACCAAGCGAAAATAATCGACCACAAAAGGCCAAATAGAGCGCGAAACAGTAGTCAGAATAAACTTGCAACCGTCCCAAAAAGAAGGTTTGTTAGCAGCAACCGGCGCTAAAGTATCCAGCACAGCCAGCAAAGCCACTTCATCCCCCGCTGCGAGCAACTGTTGAGCCATCTCAAAAGCCACCAAACCGCCAAAAGACCAACCTCCTAAAAAATAAGGGCCTTGTGGTTGAACTGTACGCAAGGCTGCGATGTAGTCAGCCGCCATATCTTCAATGCGAGTTAGCGGAGCAGTTTCGCCGTCAATCCCCTTTGGTTGCAGCCCGTAAAACGGTTGATTTTCTCCTAGCTGAAATGCTAACTCGCAATAAGGAAATACGACGCCAAAGATGGGATGGACGCAGAAGAAAGGCGGATTTTTACCGCGCGGTTTAATGGCGACTAAAGGCGACCATTTCTGAGACTTTGTTCCTGAATCTAGCGAATCTGCTAAACCTTCTATTGTCGGATTTAAGAACAAAGACGATAGTGGCAACTCGCGTTCAAATTGCTGGTTAATCTCCTTAATCAGGCGAATTGTCAGCAGGGAATCTCCACCCAAATCGAAGAAGTTGTCGCGAATTCCCACAGGCTCGGTGTTGAGGATTTCCGACCAAATTTTGGCGAGGGTTGATTCGGTTGGCGTGCGAGGTGCAATGCAGCTTTTATCTGTTGAATTGCTAGTGAGATTATCTGGTGTTCTGAGGCGCAGGCGATCGATTTTGCCGTTGGGAGTTAGGGGCATAAATGCGATCGCCACAAAGGCATGGGGAATCATGTAATTGGGCAGCTTTTCCTTGAGGAAATTGCGCATTTCCAAGGAATTAAGCGCCCGATCGCGATCGGGGACGACATAGGCAACTAGGCGCTTGTTTCCCGACAAATCATCTTCAGCAACCGCCACTGTTTCTTTGACTGCTGGATGCTGCACCAGCAGCGCTTCAATCTCTCCTAATTCTATTCGATAACCGCGAATTTTTACCTGTGCGTCAGTGCGGCCTAAAAACTCAATATTGCGATCGGGTAAATAGCGAGCTAAGTCACCTGTTTTGTAAATTCGTTCTCCCGCTTTCTCGCTAAACGGATGAGGAATAAATCGCTGGGCGGTTAATTCGGGGCGGTTGATGTAGCCTCGCGCTAAACCAGCACCGCCGATGTACAATTCACCGGGAATTCCGACGGGTACGGGCTGTAAATTTTGATCTAAAATATAGAGTTGCGTGTTGGCAATTGGGCGGCCGATGGGCGGTTTTTGCAGCTCGCCAATTTCGGCAAAACTCGACCAGACAGTCGCCTCTGTAGGGCCGTAAGCATTAAAAAACCTGCGCCCGGAAGCCCAGCGTTTCACCACATCCAAGGAACAGGATTCGCCAGCACATATAATTCTTTGCAGTGCGGGAAGTTCGGCGCTTGGAAGCGCAGCTAGCAGCGAAGGCGGGAAGGTAGCGTGGGTAATAGCATTGTCCTGCAAAAATTGAATTAATGTTTGTCCTGGTAACAAAGATTCTTTCCGCGCGCCGTAAAGTGTGGCTCCGCTTCCCAAGGCCATGACAATCTCAAAAATCGAGGCATCAAAACTCAGGGAGGCAAATTGCAAAACGCGGTGATTTGAGTTTAAGTTAAAAGCTTCTATTTGAGCTAAAGCTAAATTGTAAAGTCCGCGATGTTCGATTAAAACGCCTTTGGGTTTTCCGGTTGAACCGGATGTGTAAATGACATAAGCCAGGTTTTCTGGTACGATATTTAAAGTTAAGTTGGCAGGGCTTTCTCGGGCGATATGTTCTCCGTCGGAGTCCACACAAACTACTGTATATTCCGCCTGAGTTAAGTTTTTTGCTAAGTGCTGCTGAGTTACCAAAATCGACACGCCAGCATCTTCTAACATGAAGTTAAGGCGCTGTTGAGGATAATTTGGATCTAAAGGGAGATACGCTGCGCCTGCTTTGATAATGCCTAAGATTCCGACGATCGCATCTAAAGAACGTTCTACAGAAATGCCGATTAAAACTTCTGGTTTTGCTCCCAATTGCTGCAAGTAGCGTGCGAGTTGGTTGGCTCTGCTGTTGAGTTGGCGGTAGGTTAATTGCTGGTTTTCAAAGACGGCGGCGACAGCATCGGGATCGGACTCGACTCGCTCTTCAAATAGCTGGTGGAAACACTGGTTTCGTGGATAATCTCTCTGAGTGTGATTCCAATCAATTAATAATTGCTGGTATTCTGGCGCTGTCAGCAAAGCCAAGCCGTTGAGGCGCTGTTTGGGATTAGCAACAATCGCTGACAGCAGCGTTTGAAAATGTCCCGCCATCCGCGCAATGGTGGCGCGCTCAAATAAGTCGGTGCTGTAGACAAATTGCCCGTGAATGATTCCTGCATCTTCCCACAAGTTGCACTCTAAGTCGAGCTTGGCGCTTCCGCTGTCAAAGTCGTGAAGCGTCGCTATCCCGTAGGGAATCGCCCTGAAAGCAATTCCCGGCAATTCCAGCGCTGCTACAGGAGTGTTTTGTAGGCTGAAACTAATTTGAAATAGGGGGTTGCGGCTCAATTCGCGATCGGGGTGTAATTCCTCCACCAGTTTCTCGAAGGGCAAATCTTGGTGGGCGTAGGCTGCAATTGCGACGTTTTTTACCCGATGCAATAGTTCCAAAAACGTGGGGTTTCCCGATAAATCGGCGCGCAGCACTAAACTGTTGACAAAAAATCCGATTAATGCTTCTATTTCGCTCAGGTTGCGATTGGCGATCGGCGTTCCTACTGCAATATCTGGTTGTCCTGTATAGCGGTACAGCAAAATTTGAAAAGCCGCGAGCAAGGTGATAAATAAAGTCGCGCCTTCTTGCTGGCTCAATGACTTTAGTTCCTCGCTCAAAGCAGGTGATAGTGTTATAAATTCTTTAGCGCCTCGGTAGGATGGAACGGCCGGCCTTTGTCTGTCTGTCGGTAGAGCGATCGCAGTAATTCCTTTTAACTGCTCGCGCCAATAAACTAACTGGTTTGCTAACACTTCGCCCTGCAAATATTGGTGCTGCCATTCTGCAAAGTCGGCGTATTGCAAGGGGAGTGCTGCGAGGGGCGATCGCTCGTTTTTTACAAATGCCGTGTAGAGCGTTCCCAACTCTCGAATTAGCACTCCTATCGACCAACCATCAGCCACAATATGATGCAAATTCAGCAACAAAATATGTTCGGTTTCGCCCAGTTGTAGCAGCGTTACTTTGAATAACGGCCCGGCGGCTAAATCGAAAGGACTTTGTGCGGCATCAGTTGCGAGTTGCAGCGCTGCGGTTTCCTGCTGCGTGGGCGAGATATTTTGTAAGTCAATTGTAGTAAAAGATACCGTGAAAATCGGAGCAATAATTTGTACCAATTCCCCCTCAAACATCGCAAATGTAGTGCGCAAACTTTCGTGGCGCTGCACAATTTCGTTGAAAGTTTGCTCTAAGGAGCTTAAGTTGAGGGAACCTGTTAAGTAAAGTGCGGTTGAAACATTGTAGAAAGGATTGCCCGGTGCTAATTGATTGAGGAACCACAGCCGCTGCTGAGCAAACGATGCCGGGAAGACAAAAACTTCTGTTTCTTGCTGCATATTTATCGAAATTGCACCCTGTTCAACAGCCATCGTTTTTATTTACTTTCTTGATTAAAAGATGATAGCTTGCGCCGCCGACTATCGCGCGAAATCGGCACTAAAGCCGGAACTTGACTTTTAGCATTCTTATCCTTTAAACTCTCAACAACCTCAGACAAATCTCCGATTGTCGGTGCTTCAAAAACGCTGCGCAAAGGTAACTCTATCCCGAAAGCATCTCGCACTCTCGAAACAAGCTGAGTCGCTAGCAGCGAATGGCCTCCCAATTCAAAGAAATTGTCGCGGATACCCACTCGCTTGATTCCCAAAACCTCCGCCCAAATTTTGACTAAAACTTGCTCAACCGCAGTCTGAGGCGCAATATAACCGCCAGCTAATTCTAACTTAATCGGCTCTGGTGCGGGCAAAGCGAGGCGATCGACCTTTCCGTTAGCCGTCACCGGTAGCGACTCCAGCACCACAAAAGCCGACGGAACCATATATTCCGGCAGTTTTTCCGCTAGATAAGCCTGCAACTGCGGCACTAATTTCCGCGCTGCTTTAGCTTGTAAGGGATTGTTAGCATAAGAGCGCCAAGGACGCAACTTATCGCCTGTAATTTCTCGCACAAAATTTCTGGTTTCCCCCCGGGAAAACACTACATCATAGCGCCCGTCACTGTCGGAATCAGACCAAGCAATACTAACATTATATGGAACTTGCAAAGCATACCAAGCTTCGGGATCTACTCCTAAATTATCTAGTTTTCCCAAAGCTTTCTGCAACTGAGCTGCTGTTTTAATTATCTCAGCATTTGACAGCAATTCTGCGGTTTTTACCGCAGCAGTTACGCGCGCATTAGGTACGTTAGCAATTGTCAAGCTATCCCGTTGATTTTCTAATAATATTTGTTGCACCTTGGTAACAGTCAGATGCTGATTTGTCGCGAACCAATCCAGCCGTTGCGATGTCTCAACTTCTAGTTTTTCAGGGTGGTAGGGGAGATTTTTCGGCGGTGCAAGATGCAGAATTGCATTGTACCGAAACTGAGTCAACTCATTGTGGTAGCTGCCGCGAATTAATTGAATTTCTACGCCGCAAATCTGCGGAAAGCGGTGCTGTAAAGCGCTAAAAAAATCGGGGTGAATAACTAACTCTGTTTCCTGAAACATTTGCATTTGTACTCGCTGCTGCAACTGTTCAGCAGCGAGACTCGGTTCGGCTTGATGCAGTTGTACCGCAGCGTGGAAAGCTCGCAGCAGAGGTAAGCTGCGCACATCTCCGATGAAGATAAAGCCACCGGAAGCAGTTGCTTTCACTGCACCTTCTAGCACTTGCACGAGATAGTCGATGTTCGGGAAATATTGTACAATAGAGTTGAGAATTACGGCGTCAAAAGCTGCTGTTTCTATTTCGGCAAAATCAGTTGCCATTTTTTGCAACAGCGTGACATTGGCTAACTGTTGATTTGCTAAGTGCTGTTGAATGTAATTAATCGAAATTGGTGAAAAATCTGTACCCCAATATTGAGTGCAGCGAGGCGCAATTTGGAACAGCATTAAGCCTGTGCCGCAGCCAATTTCTAAGACTCGTTGCGGTTGCAAAGCTAAAATTTGCGCGGCTTGATTGTTCGCCCACTCGCGCACCTGTTCTGCTGGGATTGGTTGGTTGGTATAACTGCTATTCCAGCCGACAATATTGAATGTTGGATCTGAGTCTGCGGCAGGTAGATTGTAGGTTTCATTGTAGAGCATTTGCCACTGCGAAACTTGTTCTGCTTGCAATTCCAGGATTTGGTCGGTTTCGCTGGCAGTGCTATATTCGGTATTCGGAGCTATATAAGCTACTAAACGTTTATTTTGCTGTGCATCTTCCGAAGTCGTTACTACAGTTTGCTGCACCGCCGGATGTTGAGTTAATACTGTTTCTATTTCTCCTAGTTCGATGCGGAAACCGCGAATTTTTACTTGTTCGTCAATGCGCCCTAAAAATTCCAGGTTGTAGTCGGATCGGTAGCGCACTAAGTCGCCTGTTTTGTAAATTCGCTCTCGTGAATTTGGTTGAAAAGGATTGGGAATAAAGGTTTGTGCGGTTAAATCTGGGCGGTTGAGGTAGCCGCGAGCGAGTCCGTTTCCGCCGATGTACAATTCGCCCACAACGCCGATCGCCACTGGCTGCAAATATTTGTCTAATATGTAGATTTGAGTGTTAGCAATGGGGCGGCCAATTGTCGGGGCGATGTCTGTTTGCTCTGTTACAGGAATATAACCGGAAGTTGTGACGACGGTATTCTCGGTTGGGCCGTAATTATTTACGAGTTTAAATGGATGGGATTTGATGGGATGCTGTTGCAGTTTTTCGCCGCCTGTGAGCATGATTCGCAATGCTGTTGTTGGAGGCAAATCTAATTGCAAAATGCGATCGGCTAAAGGTGTTGGCAAAAAGCTAATTGCGATCGCATTTGAGATTAACCAGTTTTGCAGTTTTTCAGGATTTCGCCTAATGTCATCTTCGGGAAAGTAGATGCTAGCTCCGGCGGCGAGATATGGCCAAATTTCCCACCCGAAAGCATCAAAGCCGATCGCAGCAATTTGCGTAGCCCGATCGCCCGCTGACACCTCAAACTCTCTTTGATGCCAAAAAACCAGATTTAACAAGCTCCCGTGCTCAATTTCCACTCCTTTCGGCTTTCCGGTGGAACCGGAGGTGTAAATCGCGTAAGCCCGATTTTCGGCTGTGGCGGCGCTGGTGGGATTGTCGGCGATTTCTTGGGAAATCATCGCCCAGTCTGTGTCTAGAAAAACAACCCTTGGATGGTGAATTTTATCATCTGACTGTGTTTCTAAATTTTGCACTTCGCCATCATCCACCAGGGAATAAATTCCCTGGCTCATAGCTGAAGTCGGCTGAAGCCGACTGGAAACTTGTCCTCCTTCAGTCGTCTTTAGACGACTTTCGCTATTAGACAGGGAATTTATTCCCTGGCGGGTAAGCAATACTGACACTTGAGCATCTTTTAGCATAAAGCTCGATCGCTCAGCAGGATAGCTCGGCTCTAAAATTAAGTAAGCTCCTCCCGCTTTCAGGATACCCAACATCCCCACGATCAGATCGAGCGATCGCCCGCAGCAAAGCCCGACTAAAACTTCCGCCCCAACCCCCATTTTTTGCAAATAACGTGCTAGTTGGTTGCTGCGGAGATTTAGCTCTCCATAGGTGACTCGCTCCTCTCCAAATACCAGCGCCACCGCCTCCGGTGTCCGAGCCGCCTGCATTTCAAATAGCTGATGAATGCACAAATTTTGCGGATAATCTGCCGGACTATTGTTGCATTCAACTAACAAATACTCACGCTCTTTTGCGCTCAAATATTGCAAGTTTGCTATGCGCTGTTCGGGATTTGTCACAATGCTTTCTAAGAGAGTTTGAAAATGCCCGATCATGCGGGTAATCGTAGCTTCATCAAATAAATCGGCGCTGTAAATAACCATGCCGCTGATACCCTCGGAGCTATCAACCCACAGCTTATTGCTGGGCGATTGGTTGCTTCCCGAGCTGTTGGGCGATCGCTCCCACAAATGAAACTCCAAATCAAACCGCGCTGTACCCACATCTAACTGCTGCGGGCTGAGTGTTAATTCTGGCAATTCTAACCGATTCCCCGGCGCGTTTTGCAGCGCAAACGCCACCTGAAATAAGGGATTTTGGTTCAACGCGCGATCGGGGTGCAGTTCTTCTACTAACTTCTCAAACGGCAAATCTTGGTGAGCGTAAGCTCCTAATGCTACCTCTTTGACTCGGTTTAAAAGTTCCCGAAAAGTTGGATTTCCCGACAAATCTGTACGCAACACCAAACTGTTGACAAAAAAACCGATTAATGCTTCAATTTCACTGCGGTTGCGATTGGCGATCGGCGAACCTACAACAATATCTTCTTGCTGCGCGTAATGGTAAAGCAACGTTTTAAAAGCTGCCAGCATTGTCATAAACAGCGTCACTCCTTCGCGCTGGCTCAACGTTTCTAAAGCCTCGCTCAGTTGTTTTGGCAGTTGCAAAAATTGCCTTTTGCCTCGGTAAGTTTGAATTGCTGGCCTGGGGCGATCCGCAGGCAAATTTAGCATAGAAATGCCGTTTAACTGCTGTCTCCAGTAAGCAAGCTGCGTTTCTAAAACTTCCCCTTGCAGCCATTCGCGCTGCCATTTTGCAAAATCAGCATACTGAATCGACAAAGCCGGTAAAGGCGAAGGTTTTTCGCTAGCAAAAGCCGTGTAAAGTGCGCCTAATTCCTGAATTAGCACTCCGATAGACCAACCATCGGAGACAATGTGGTGCATATTCAGCATTAGTAAATATTCGGCATCATCTAACTGCAATAATGTGACTCGCAGCAACAAGTCATTGGACAAATTGAAAGAGCGTTGAGCTTCCTGGGCGGTGAGCCTGTTTGCTTCAGTTTGTCGAGATTCCTTTGGCAAGTTTCGCAAGTCCACTACATTAATCGGGAGGTGGAAAGCAGCAGCTATTCTCTGAACAGCTTGCCCCGAAACTACTGCTAAAGTTGTGCGTAAAGCTTCGTGGCGGCGCACAATTTCATTGAAGGTTTGTTGCAGCGCCGAAAAATTGAGCGAACCTGTCAAACGCAATGCTGCCGGAACATTATAAAAAGGATTGTTCGGTACTAATTGGTCGAGAAACCACAAGCGCTGCTGTGCAAAGGAAAGCGGTAGATTTCCGTCCCGCCCCATAGGAACAATCGGTGTAGGAGTGAAACTAGAAGTACGATTAGCTGCTTTTAAAAATGAAACTATTTCGGCTTTT
>JANYGO010000313.1 GCA_025362325.1 Cyanobacteriota bacterium
CGTAAGTTTTCGCCCACTACTACCAAGATGGTTGACGTTTTACTAGCTACTGCGCTTGATTTAGTTAATATTAAGCACTTTAAAAACTGGTTTACAAACTGCTGCTACTGTACTGCATAAACCTGGAATCCGCTGTATCTACGCCGTCAATGTAAATCTGTCCTGAAGTCGGAACTTCCAGTAAATTCAAACACCGCAGAAAAGTAGACTTGCCGCACCCCGAAGGGCCGATAATGGCAATCACTTCTCCTTTCTGAATCTCCGTGGTAATCTCGCGCAAAACCTTAAGATTGCCAAAAGATTTATACAGGCGATCGACCTTAACTGCTACTTTGGAGTCTGCGTTCGAGTACATTGGCCCCCCAAGTTAAACTAAGCACCATTAAATAATAAATTGCGCCGACAAATATCAAAGGTTCAAAGTAAATATACTTTTCTGCTCCCACAATTGTAGCGCGGCGCAGCAAATCTTCTACGCCGATTACTGAAACTAAAGCTGAATCCTTCAGCAAAGCAATACTTTCATTCACCAATGCAGGCAAAATATTTTTCAATGCTTGCGGCAAAATAATATCGCCCATCATCTGTTTGTAGGGAACGCCAAGGGATTCTGCTGCTTCTTTTTGACCTTTATCTACGGCTTGAATTCCGGCGCGGATTGTTTCGGAAATATAAGCCCCAGAATTTAGGAAAAAAGTAATCACGCCAGCTTGCAGCGCAGATATATTGTAGCCCGTAAGCTGCGGCGTTGCAAAATAAACTAAAGTCAACTGCAAAATTAGCGGCGTTCCTCGAAAAATTGAGGTGTAAGCAGTAGCAAACCAGAACAGCGGTTTAATGCTAGAAATTTTAAACAGAGACAGCACGATTCCCCAGAGAAATCCGAGAAATGCCGACAGCAAGGTAAAGGTGAGCGTTACCCAAATCCCGGACAAAATATAAGGCAAACTCGGCACGATTTTGCCAAAATCTAAGCCGAACTTGGGCGCTACCGCCGGCTGATTTGCTTGAGCGGGTTCGGGCGCGATCGGGCGAGAAAACCACTTAGTAGCTAGTTCCTGAATTTGACCGCTGGCTTTCATTTGCTGGAGGACGCGGTTGAATTCTGGAACTAATGTCGAACCTTTGCCAAAGGCGATCGCCGAACCGCTTTCTTCAGTATTCGGAATTGTGTTAAATTCCAAGTCTGGGTTCGCTGTTGCATAACCTGTAGCGACAGTATCCTCAATTACTCCTGCCGCCAGCCGATTTGATTTAACTTCTTGAATGATATCAGGAATCCTGTTCAGAGGAGCCAGTTGCACCCCCGCCATTTTTTTCACAGCTTCCTGCTGAATGCTTCCGAGTTGAACGCCTACTTTTTTCCCGGTTAAATCTTCAGCTTTGGTCAAATTGCTGCCTTTTTTGGCGACAATTGTATTTTGAGCTTCGTAGTAAAGGTCAGAAAAATCAACATTTTTTTTCCTTTCTGCTGTGGGAGTCATTCCAGCCATCACCAAATCGGCTCTTTTTGCCTGCAAAGCGGGAATTAAGCCGTTAAAATCCATGCCGACGACTTTCAGTTCGTAGCCCAATTCTTTAGTAATATATTTGGCAATATCGATGTCAAAACCGATGATTTCGTTGCCGCTAACCGCTGTATCTTTAAATTCATAGGGCGGGTAGTCTGGGGAAGTCGCTAGGGTTAAAGTTTTGTTGGCTTGGGCGTAACTGGCGATCGCCATTAAGCTAAAGGCGATCGCGATCGCCGCCGACACCATCGATCGGAATTTAAAACGTTTCATGTTGACTGTTGACTGTTGACTGTTGACTGTTGACTGTTAATTGTTGATTGTTGACTAATGACTAATGACTAATGACTACTGACTACTGACTACTGACTACTACCATAGTTTAGAAATTAAAACTCGTCCGCAGAACTCCCACCCATGTTGTACCGTTGTCCTTGTTGTGATCCGTATTGGTAATCATATAAACTCCGGGCGTAACGCTGATAAAATCGCTCATTTGGATGCGGTACAGAGCTTCTACGTGGACAGAAGTAGCATTGTCTTTGTTTTCTTTAATATCGTTGCGAGTCACCTTGGGCGGGACACCAACAATCAAGCCGCCGACATTACCTTCTCCGAACAAATCTGGGAAGGCAAAAGTTACCCCACTGTTCCAAATTCCCGCCTTCGCATCGCCGCCGGACAACTGCTGAGCGTCAACGTATCCCGCCCAGCCTGCAAGGGCAAATCGAGGCGAAGGCCGCCAGCTTGCTTCAATGCCGTAATGGTTCCCTCTGGTGGCACTTTGATTGAATGGTTGATTGGCGTTATTGCTGCCGATACCGAGAGAAAGATCGACATCATTTTTGCGGGAGTAACTTCGCACGTAACTTAATGCTAAATCGAGATTGGAACTTGGGGAATATGTTAATTGAGCGATCGCCCCGTAGCTACCGTTAAAAATTCCGTTACCCTGTGTAGAGTCAGCCGCGTTATTAGCAAGATAACTTAAAGTTAAATTCAGTTTGTCGGTGACAAGGTGATTGATCGCAATTCCGGTTTCTCCGGGAGTGTTCTAAATAGCGGGGTTGAACGCTCCAAACCGAGAAACAGCACCTTGAGCCGCACTATCAAAATAAGGGTTGATGACAGGAGCAACGTCATCAGAAGTAAGTCCTGTGGCTCCTATTTCAACAGTGGTGCTGTTACCGATCAGGAACTGATAGCTGAGTTTATCGAGGACGATTTCATAACCGCGATCTCCGTCGAAGTTGGTGCGAGTCATGGGAGTGCCGGTAGTGCGATCGTACCGAGCACTATTTCTCCCTTGCAACCGTGTTCTCAAACGGTCAGTTCCAGTAAAGCTAGTATCGAAATTCAAACGCACGCGATAGCCCAAGTTTGTAGCAGTTTTGTCATCACCGACAGCACCTTTACCGAAGGTATCGCTCACAGCAAAAATGGTTTCTGCATTCAATTTAGTAGTTGTCGAAAACTGATTGGCTTCGAGTTCGCTCGTCCGCGCTTCTAAGGCATCAACTCGACCGCGCAAGCTCGTTAATTCAGCGGCAAATTCTTCTTGCAAGCGTTGCAGTATTGCCAAATCTTCTTTGGTGACAAAATTAGCAGTTGACGAGCCAATTAGTTTGGTAACTTGGTCTAAACAAGCGTTCACACCGGCGGCGAATTCGTATCGAGTTAAAGCTCGGTTGCCGCGATAGGTTCCGTCTGGATATCCCGCGATGCAGCCGTAGCGTTCGACGAGGGATTGTAGCGCGCCAAATGCCCAATCTGTCGGCCGCACGTCGGATAATTGAGATACTGATGTCACCTGATCCATAGAGGCGGCATCGGGCGATCGAGCGGCGGGTTTTTCTGGCCGGGCTGCTGGGGTTTCAGATAACTTTAACTCGCTGGCAATGACTGGCGCAGTCGGGGGATTTGAGGTTGTGGTTAATTCGCTTTCTGAGGTGTCTGCTGTCGCGCCCGAAGCCTCTGTTTCTGGCGGTGCGGATAGTACGACGGCTGGATTCGGCGCGCCTGTTTCTGCGGCAAACTGCTGCGGGTTTTCCCCAAGGGCGATCGGCTCTTGTGCATCAGGAATTTGCAGCGGTGCGGCAGTTGTTTCTGCTGCAAAGACTGTGTTTTCTACCAACAACAGGTTACTAAAAAAAGCTAGGCAAAACCAGAAACTTTTCCCAAAAAGTTTTGACATTGTGGCTCCTGCTATATAAATAGTGAAAAATCTTGTTTCTTGTCACCGCAGTGAGAACGGGTTTTACTTGGCGCAAACCAGGCTCGGCAACGATTATTTAACCGCCCAACTTTTGAAATTTATAATTGAGCTGGCGTTGAAATTACTAAAATCCACAATCCGCACTTCTGAATAGGCGGACATATCTGTTTTACTCTTTTCTCATTCCTCAGTTCGCTCTGAACTTTAGAAGAGTTCGTTAAAAATAATTTTCAACCGCAGAGCTAGGCAGGTGGATATTTTATGTTAGTGCAGAAAATCGATCGCTGTCAAGTCTCTGCGATCGATCGGCGATCGCAGTAAACCATGACAATTGATGGGAACCAGCGCAAAGGAGTTTACCAATTAAAGGTATTTTTCAATACACTGGTTTTTGGCCAATCTTGTTAAAAAATCGGCCATAAAAAAGAGCTATTACCTATTGACTTTCCTTGGATTCTTGTGGTATATTTTAGATAATGGGAGTGGTGACTTAAATTATAAAATTTTCACCAGTCCCATTATTTAATAATACATTATTGAATGGTGAAAGTCAAGCGTTTGACCCGAAAAAAAAAAGGCGATTTTTTTTAATTCACTCAATTAAAATTAATTGACGCCCATGATTAATTCTCCCTTCCCTTCAATAACTTCGCCAATTTCAAAAGCAGCAGTGCCCTGAGATTCAAACCATTTAACAGTTTGTTCAACTTCTCGGCGATCGAGCAACAACACAAAGCCAATACCCATATTAAAAGTATTGAACATATCTGCCGTCGCCACAGAGCCAGCTTCAGCAATCCAGTCAAAAATGGGCAAACTTGGCCAGCTATTAGTCTGAATTTTGACAGATTGATTTGCTCCCAAACAGCGGGGCAAATTTTCCGGCAAACCGCCGCCCGTAATGTGAGCCATACCGTGAATTTCCAAGCCGCTCTTAATTGCTTCGAGGACTGGTTTCACATAAATTGTAGTCGGAGTCAGCAGCACTTCTCCTAAACTTTGGCCGCCTAATTTTTCTGGTTGGGAATGCCAATCAAAACCCAAATCGCCTGCAATTTTTCTCACCAAACTAAAACCGTTGCTGTGGACGCCCGAACTAGCCAGCCCCACAGCCACGTCTCCCACCTGTACTCGGGAACCGTCGAGCAATTTGCTCTTTTCGACAATTCCCACGCAAAACCCAGCCAAATCGTACTCTCCGGCTTGGTAAAAACCGGGCATTTCTGCGGTTTCCCCTCCAAGCAAAGCACAGCCCGCTTGCTTACAACCGTCAGCAATCCCTGTCACCACCGCAGCTAATTGTTCGGAATTTAACTTTCCCGTCGCCAAATAATCGAGAAAAAACAGCGGTTCCGCGCCGGATGTCAATACGTCGTTGACGCACATCGCCACCAAGTCAATACCTACCGTGTCGTGGCGATCGAGATCGTGGGCCAATTTCAACTTAGTTCCGACACCATCAGTCCCCGAAACCATCACCGGCTCTTTTAAACCCTCCGGGACGCTGAAAAACCCGCTAAATCCGCCGAATCCGCCCAAAACTCCCGATCGGTGGGTGCTTTTGACTGTATTCTTGATGCGATCGACAAAAGCTCTGCCCGCCTCAACATCTACACCTGCTGCTCGATAATCCATAAGTCCGCCACATCGATTTGTAAGTTTTAGTTTATTCCCATAGTGGTTAACAGATGAATCAAACGAGCTGGAACTCGGGTCAAAAAATTGGGGCGGCCCGCGACGAGTGTCGCAAAATTGTATCCGTTTTTTGGGCGGGGTCAACGGCCAACACTTGACAAACAGCTTTTTTTAGGCTGTCCATTCGGCAGCCCCTAAAATCAGCTAAATTTTTGTAAATTTTTGTAAAGTTTTCTGGAATTGCTAAAACGGCTGCAAGGGCTGCAACTAAAGGATTTTCTCCTACAGAACTCTGAGAAGATTTGATGCAGATTCGGTGCAATGTGCCGGCACAGCGATCCCCAACCGCAAAAGTTTGTGGTAGTCTGTTGCAGTTCGTGAACAACACACAAATTGCGGATCGAGTATGAGTTGTCAAGTATCAGGGAAGTTTCAGCCAATTTTTTTTGGGACTGAAGCATTAAAGCAAAAACGCACCCCGATACTTTGCTGTGACTCACGGGGGAATGGCGAAGGGCAAGAGAGAAATCCTTGACGCCCGCCGCCAAATGGCCAATCCTCCAATCTCG
The DNA here is from genome assembly GCA_025362325.1 of Cyanobacteriota bacterium. Lineage (GTDB taxonomy): Bacteria > Cyanobacteriota > Cyanobacteriia > Cyanobacteriales > Microcoleaceae > Microcoleus. The sequence goes on from JANYGO010000313.1 coordinate 5,931, forward strand.
GTTGGCAATGGCTCTTCACAAAAATGGACGTATGAAGGAAAAATTTGTTGGTGGTCTACTCGCTGTCCTGTTAGTTCCTGTGGTAGGAACGGCATCGTCTTGTCACGCACAAGCAACAGATGTCGTCAAGCAAAACTCTCAGGCTTACAAGCAAGTAATTGCCACCCAACCGTCCCCGCAGTTAAACGCGAATCGGGTCGAAGCACAAAAAGTCGGACAGTATCAGTATCAAGCCAGAGCTGACATTGACCGAGACTCGATCGCCAAAATTCAGCCCCACGACTTGGGCGGGCGACAAGCAGCGACAGTCTACGTGCGAAACATTCCAGTCATCACCTTTCTCAACGCCAGTCCCGAAACAAATACCAAAATCGGAGCAACTGGCGACAGCGGGGCCGGTACTCGCAGTCAGTTGAAAGTAGCGGGCGCGAAAGAAAATCCCAAAGTTGGAAACATTGCCAGCAACGAAAGCAACCAAGAACCCGATCCGGTGTGGCGGGCATCCAGCCTAGCAGCAAAACTCAACCAGCTAGCCCGCAACAACATCGATCCCAACAGCATTACCGTGAAGTGGGAAAAAGGCGATCGCTACCTGATCCAGGTAAACGGCGAGGACTTGGTAAACATCAACGCCGAAAACATCCTCCCCGACACCACCAGCGACTTTAGCCGAGACGCCCTGCAAGTAACCAATCGCCTCCGCCGACTGCTGGGCAACGCCCCACCCCTGCAAGCAGTCGCAGACCAACCGCAACCAGAAGCCCCCGTGCTGTCTCTGGGCCCAGTTCAAGTGCGGCTCAGCGGCTGGGCTTCCTGGTACGGCCCGGGATTTAACGGCAACCTCAGCGCCAGCGGCGAACGTTTCAACCAAAATGATTTGACAGCAGCCCACCGCCAATTGCCCTTCGGCACCCTAGTCATGGTGCGAAATCTCGACAACGGCCGCTCCGTCATCGTCCGGATTAACGATCGCGGCCCCTACGTGGGCGATCGGCTGATTGACTTGTCGGCCGGCGCAGCCAACGTGCTGGGAATGATGAGCAGCGGCGTTGCGAGAGTGGAAATCGAAGTAATCGAACCGAAACAGCAAACAACTGTGGGACGGTGATTGTTGACTGTTGACTGTTGACTGTTGACTGTTGACTGTTGACAGCTTGCGAAAGAGAAGGGATGAGGGCGACCTCTACCTTGAAGGAAGAAGATTGGAGTAATGAATAGTCTTGTTTTAATTTCTCCTTACAAGGGTGGAGGCTTTAAACCAATTCTTTCTGGTAAGGCAGAACAAATAAGTTATCCGAAGTGTAGAAGGCAGAAAGTAGAATAAAAATGACATCTTGGACTCGCCGAGTCCCGATGCGGGCGGGCGAGTTTGTTGCTAACATCGCTGCAAGATGTCCGATCGAACAAATTCAGACAAATAAATTCTGCATTCTGCCGAATGCCTTCAGGAGATTCTACCGGTGCGCCTGTTTACGACAATTGCAGCACTTCGCTGCTACTTAAATTTACAAAAGTCTGCTGTACCTGATTTGACAGTCGGTTTAGTGCCGACAATGGGAGCTTTGCACAGCGGACATCTCAGCTTGATCCAGCGAGCAAGACAAGAAAATGCGATCGCCGTGGTCAGCATTTTTGTCAACCCGCTGCAATTTGGGCCAACAGAAGATTTTCAAGATTATCCTCGGAATTTGGAGCGAGACCGGCTGCTGTGCGAACAAGCTGGGGTTGATGCCATTTTTGCTCCCCCAGCCACAGAAATGTTCGGCAACCAAAAGGTCGATTCCCTACGGGATAGCTTCGCAGCGCGTACTGAAACAGAGAAAACCGCCCAAACACAAATTCAACTTTCATCCTTAACTCAAGTAGTGCCGCCGCCGGCGATGACATCGGTGTTGTGCGGCAAGTCGAGGCCCGGTCATTTTCAGGGCGTAGCGGCAATTGTGACCAAACTTTTGAGTTTAGTGCAGCCGACAAAAGCTTATTTCGGGCAGAAAGACGCGCAGCAACTAGCAATTATCCGCAAGCTGGCTGTTGATTTTAACTTGCCTGTAGAGATTGTTGCTTGCCCGATCGCCCGCGAAGAGTCAGGACTAGCAATGAGTTCTCGAAATCAGTATTTAACAACCGAGCAAAAACAGCAAGCCTGCGTACTCTACCGCGCGCTTGAACAAGCCTCAAAAACTTTTTCCTCAGGCGACCGCACCTCCACCGCTGCACTTGCTGCTGCGCGCGCCGAAGTCGCAGCAGAACCCGCAGTCAAGCTGGAATACGCTGAACTCGTCGATCCCGACACTTTGATGCCGTTGCAGGTGGTGGAAACAGCGGGACTTTTGGCAGTAGCAGCCAGAGTCGGTTCTACTCGGTTGATTGACAATATAATTCTCAGGAATCGGCGGCCAATTGTAGCGATCGACGGCCCGGCGGGCGCTGGGAAATCTACCGTAACTCGCCAAGCAGCAAGAGCTTTGGGCTTGTTTTATCTAGATACTGGGGCGATGTATCGGGCGCTGACTTGGCTGGCATTGAAAACAAATACGCCGATGTCCGATGAATGTGCGATCGCCGAATTAGTCAGTTGCAGCTATTTGGAATACAACCTCGATCCGGGATCTTTGAGGCTGAAGATTAACGGCGAAGACGTAACCGAGGCAATTCGCAGTTTGGAAGTGACATCCCGCGTCTCAGAAATGGCGGCGATTCCCGTCGTGCGAAAGTTTCTGGTGGAGGAACAGCGGCGCTGCGGCACAAAAGGCGGGATTGTGGCAGAAGGCCGTGATATCGGGACTAACGTGTTTCCGGATGCGGAATTGAAGATTTTTTTGACGGCTTCGGTACAAGAGCGATCGCGCCGGCGGCTGTTAGAACTTAAAGACACCGATCGGGCTAATATTAGTTTGGCCCAGTTGGAACAAGACATCGCTCTCCGGGACTCCAAGGACAGCACCCGCCTAATTGCACCTTTGCGGAAAGCGGTCGATGCTGTGGAAATTCAAACAGACAATCTGACGGTTGACGAAGTGATCGATCGAATTGTCGGCTTCTACAAAGAGAGAATCGGCCCTAAAGTTAATTGAGGGACGCTGGGGCGGGCGATCGCCCAAGAGCGTTAAGTAGGGACGGGGGCGCAAACGCCTGAGTCCCTAACAATATAAACGTGCGACTAACGGGATTTGAGGGCCCTAGGAAAAATTTCCACTATTTCCCGTGGAGATCGGTTAGGGGATTTCTGGTATACAAGTCTTAATTTTTTCGATCCGGGCCGACTTCCCTGCGATCAGTTATTTGCAGTAACATTTCTAGGGCAATCCAATTTAAGATGACGATCCTAAGTGGATTAACTTGATATCAAAATAAAATCTAGAATTAATTGTGCCAGGTGTGAAGGAGAAAATGACGTGACAAAATTGAAACGGCTCTTAAGGCGGCGAAAAAATTTAATCGTTGCTTTTATTGCCGCCGCAGGCAGTTTTTTGCTGGGTGTGACGTTACCAATGAACTTGCGGGAAAATGGGCCAGTGGCACCGATGCAGGCGCAAGTCTTGGCAGTATCCCAGTTGCAAGAACCAAAACCGATATCCAATGTTAATGGGCTCACAGGGGCGATCGCCCATCGAGTTGAATTTTCCCAAAAGGCTCTAGCCTCTTTGCAGGAAACCCGCTTTCAATCTGGGCTACCGTCCCAGTTTAAAGGTACAACCATGCGTCAGGCGAAACTAGACTCGCAGCACAAGGCGATCGCCCTGACATTTGACGACGGCCCCTGGCCGACAACAACCAGACAAATCCTAGATATTCTCAAGAAAAACAATATTAAGGCTACATTTTTTTGGGTAGGAAGATACCTGCAAACATATCCCGAACTTGGCAAACAAGTCGCGGCGGCCGGTCACGCGATCGGCAACCACACTTGGAACCACCAATACATTAAGTACAACGAAGACGGTGCCGCTCGGGAGATCGATCGCACATCATCGTTAATTGAAGAATTGACCGGGGTCAAAACATCAATGTTTCGGCCGCCAGGAGGCATTTTAAACAATGGATTGGCAGCTTACGCACAGAAGAAAAATTATGCAGTTATCATGTGGTCTGCGGATTCTTTAGATTGGCGGACTGCGACGCAATCGTTGATGGACAACGTGATGCGGCAAGCAAATTCTGGGGGTATTGTGCTGATGCACGACGGCGGCGGCAATCGATCGAGGACTGTACAAGCTTTGCCGGATATAATTGCTCGATTCAAAAAAGAAGGCTACCAGTTCGTAACAGTTCCCGAGTTATTGCAGATGCAAGAAAAAGAGTCAAAACATCAGGAAACAGCACAAAAATAAAAAAATGGGAGAGTGGAATTAAGCGCCATTTTCCAATTTTTTATGTCAAATCAAATAGGTTTGTAGTGAGGACTTCAGTCCGCTCTTAAGAAGGACTGAAGTCCTCACTACAAACCTAGAGACAGGGGCGAATCCTCCAATTGAGAATTCACCCAAACAGCCGCAGCAACTCCCGATCGCAAAGCAGCTTCAATTTGACCATCCCCGCACAAATCCCCCGCACAAACCAGCGGCAAATCCCCCGCCGCAGGCAAACAAGAAACAGGTAAAGGATTTCGACAAAAAGCATAGCGCCAGCGGTGAACCTGCAACCATTCCGGCTGATTCAGCCAAGGCATTAAATGTTCAGAAGCGCGATCGAGCAATTCTTGACCGATAATATTTAAATCACTAGCTTCCAAATAGCGATCGGCAAAATTTGCGCTGCTGTGAACCACAAACACAGGCTGCTGCGGATCGAGCCGCTTGCTGCTGTCCTGGCCAATCCAACCTAAATCAGAATCATCGGGAAAAGAAACAGATTTCCACTGCGGATTGAGATTGCTCAAATCAGAATTTCGTGCCGCAGAATAGCCAGCCATAACTGTAATGCAAGGGTCATATTCTACAGAACGCAATTTGTCAATCAAATCAGGCGACAAACCGATTTCTGAATCCAAAAACATTAAAGCTTGAGGAGCAGGAATTGCCACAACCACAGCTCTAGCAATCAATTCTTGAGGTAGCTCTAAATTGTCGTCGGTAACTTCCAGAGAAAGACGCCACATTTGGCTGTCGGTACGAGAAATAGCAGTGACGCGGCGGCCGTACCAAATGTCTAAACCTTCTGCGATATATTTACCGACAGCATTCATCCCAGCAGGGGCGACATAACAAGAACTAGGAATAGAAAATATTTCTCCTTGTCGGAATTCTCCCACGCTATCCGTCCAGAGTTTCAGGATCTGCCGATCGACCAAAACATCAATTAACGCCTGCACCGCATCTCCCTGCGGCTCCAGATAGCGAGCTCCGTGGTCTGCCCTAGTACCGTGTACGCGACGAGTAGCGACTCGTCCCCCCGGGCCGCGAGATTTCTCAACAACCGCCACAGAATAGCCAGCCAGGCGCAACTGCCGAGCACAAATCAGCCCCGCCATCCCCGCACCGATCGCCACAACATCGAACATAGTTAAACAGTCAGGTATTTTGGATTTAGTTATTAGCTTAAAGGCTGCGGGGCCACAGATGCTCTGCGCCGCGAGTATAAAAGCCCAAAGCCATCGCCCTGCGTCACGTAGTAGAATAGGGGACAGCATGAATCGACAGGTAAGATTAGTTTAAGAAAATGTAGCGCTCGGCAAGTTCCACAGCGCGATCGTTAAGATAGGGCAAAATCTAAAATCTAAAATAGTATTAGGCGAGGGCAAAATCTTGGACGAACTCAGAGCAGCACTAGAATTGACAACAGAAGAAGAATTGCAGCAACTAACAGAACTTTTGTTCAGCCGCAAGTTTAACCCTTTAGATTACGTGCAAACCCCCGCACCCATAGACGTACAAAGCCGCGATCGCGAAGCGTGGCTAGACGCCGTAGAACAGCGGTTTCGGTACCTTGCAGCCGACGGGTTGACGGTACTCAGAGGGCGAACCGAACAAGTAACTTACAGACAAGCGCTAATTCAAGTTTGCCGCTATCTCAAAATCCCTTATCCCAAACAGTTATCTACTACCGACTTAGAAGCCGAAGTATTTCTGCATTTAATGGGCCGGGCGTGGAAGCGTTTACCGGCAGACGAACAGCAAGCGCTGACAGTGCGCGTACAGCGAGCAATTGTTGATTCTAAACTCTCTGAGCCCCTGCCGATTTCTGCTGAAAAAGACCCGATCGGTTTGCTGTTCAAAGGTGGGAGCGCTTTAGCAGTTAGTTCCATCTTAAAACCCATGTTGCTTAAATTGATGGCGCATCAATTTGCCCTGCATTTTGCCACCTATCAAATGGCGAAAGAAGCAGTTATTGTAGGTAGTGCAACCGCAGCAACTCAGTTTCAAAATTATGTGGCAATTCAGACGGCGCGGCGCGGTATGGCCGTGAGTGCTGCTCGTTACGGTGCGACGCGGAGCGTGTTTTCGTTGCTCGGCCCGGTGATGTGGACTTGGTTTGTAGCGGATTTGGGTTGGCGATCGATTTCTACGAACTACGGGCGCATTATCCCGACCATTTTTGCCTTGGCTCAAATTCGCTTAACGCGATCGGAATGCACCTGGGAACTAGCATAACGATTTGAGATTTGGGATTTTGGATTAAAGAATTGGAGTGTGGGTGAATATCAGAAATTGGTTGAGATTAACTACTAAACAGACACTTGAAAATCTCAAGTATCGCCTGCAAAAACATCCCGATCGCCGCCTGCAAATCCCTTGGAATTTTGCTCAAATCGGCATCCTAATTTTTCCGATAATTCCGATTTTGGGAGCGATCGGAATATTCCTGGGATTGGCCGGCACTCTTGGGCAAAAAATCCGCGAAATTAGCCGCCGCCCGCTGAATCGAGGATTTGCAATTTTGAGTGTGCTGCTAGTCATCACGGCGGTTTTTGCCAACAACCGCATCGAGGCTGTTTTAGGCTTGTGCAATTTTTGGCCATTTTTTATATTGTTTGCCACTTTCAGCAGTTTAATTCAAACTCCGGCTCAGTTACGACAGTTGTCTTGGATAATAGTAATTGGTGCAATTCCGGTGATAATTTTGGGTTTGGGACAGCAATTTTTAGGTTGGAGCGGCATCGATTTATTGCAGCCTGTTTTGGGCTGGGTACTCGAACCGAAAGGCAATCCTCCGGGCCGCATGGCTTCTGTGTTTATGTACGCTAATATTTTAGCTTGCTATCTGACAATTGCTTTTATTTTAACACTCGGGTTGTGGGTGGAAGAGCGAGGAAGATTAGCAACGGATTATGTAACGGATTTAACGGATAGAGGAAAGAATGAAGAAGGAAAAAGGAGGATTAGCAACGGATTATGTAACGGATTTAACGGATTTAACGGATTGATTTCGGAGGTTCGAGGGCAGAAGGAAACAATTAATGAACTGCAAATTCTCGATTCCCAATTACCGATTCCCAATTACCGATTCTTATTTCTAAGTTTGGCAGTAGTGGGAAATGCTGTTGCTTTGATTTTTACTAATTCTCGGAATGCGTGGGTATTGGCAGTTTTGGCAGTTTTGGCTTTTGCGTTTTATGCGGGTTATAAAAAATTATTAGCAGCGGTTTTTAGTGCGGTTGGTGCAGTGTTTTTGTCCGCGTTTGGGCCGGAACCGCTACGGCAACTTTTACGAAAAATTATCCCGGCTTTTTTCTGGGCGAGACTCACTGATGAAATGTTTCCAAATCGGCCGACTGCTACTTTGAGAACTACTCAGTGGGATTTTGCTTGGTCGATGGCTCAGCAGCGTCCTTGGACTGGTTGGGGACTGCGAAATTTTACGCCTCTCTATCAAGCTCAGACGCATGAATGGCTCGGTCATCCTCACAGTTTGATGCTGATGTTGGCTGCGGAAACGGGATTTCCGGCAACGCTTTTGTTGTTTGGTTTAGTTGGTTGGGTTTTGGCTAGGGGTGTTTTGTTGTTGGTGAATTGGCCTGTTGCTCCTGCGGATATTAAACAGGAGGAAATAGCAACAGAGGAAGTAGCGGAAAATGCTTTAGTGTTCAATCAAAATTCAATAACTCATAGCACAAATCAGGTGGTTTGTCAAGATGTCAGAAAGGACGATCGCCTAATTTTCTTCAGTTATTTATTAGCCTTCGCCGCCTGTACGCTGTTTAACACTGTAGATGTGACTCTGTTTGATTTCCGAGTCAATACGATAAGTTGGTTGCTGTTGGCGGCAATTTGCGGCATCGGGAATCGGGAATTGGTCATAGGAGGCAGAGGCTGGGAAACAAATAACAAATAACCGATAACCCTTCGACCCTTCGACTACGCGAGCGGGCACCGCAAATAACCAACAACAGTCAACAGTCAACAGTCAACAGTCAACAGTCAACAGTCAACTGACATTATTCCACCGTCACCGACTTCGCCAAATTTCGAGGCTGATCCACATCCAAACCTCGGCGCGCCGCAATATGATAAGCCAACAATTGCAGCGGAATCACTGTCACAATCGGCGACAATAATTCATCCACCAAAGGCACAGGCAAAATGTAGTCAAAAATATCAGCTTCCGCCGGGCCCTGCTTCGGCGTAACGCCAATTAAACGGGCGTCGCGGGCTTTGGCTTCCTGAGCGTTGGAAAGCACTTTTTCGTAGACGCTTCCGGGCATGGCGATCGCCACTACAGGCACTTTAGCATCCAAAAGGGCGATCGGGCCGTGTTTCATTTCTCCCGCCGGATATCCTTCAGCGTGAATGTAGCTAATTTCCTTCAGTTTCAGCGCCCCTTCCAAAGCAATCGGAAAGTTAATTCCCCGCCCCAAAAATATAAAATCTTGGGTTTCAGTAAACTGGTGGGACAATTCCTCGACATACTGTTCTTGAATCTCCAAAAACTTCTCAATTTCCGCTGGTAACTGGCGCAAACCAGCAATAACTTCTGCCAATCTCTCGGGGCTGATTGTTTGCCGCTGGTGCGCCAAATCCAAAGCTAAGAAATAAAAAGCCATTAACTGAGAGATAAAAGTTTTAGTTGCAGCCACGCCGATTTCTATACCAGCGTGAGTATTTATGACGTGCGGCATCATGTGGGCGATCGAGCTTTCAGTCCTGTTAGTAATGCCCAACATTCGCGATCGAAATTTATCGGTAAAACCCGCGCGGCGCTGCTGTTCCATCCCCAAAGCAGCCAGAGTGTCCGCCGTTTCTCCCGACTGAGTTACCCCAATAATTAAAGTATTTGCTGTCAGCGGTGCGGGTGCGTAGCGGTACTCAGAAGCGTACTGCACCGCAGTAGGAATATTGGCTAACTGTTCCAACAAATATTTGCCAATTAGCGAGGCGTGCCAGCTCGTTCCGCAGGCGAGAATTGAAATTTGTTCGACATCGGAGCACAGATCCTCGGGCAAGTTGAGATTGATGGGAGAGCGCCGATTTCCCGGCTGCCAATCGCTGTCTAAATAAGCATCCAAACAAGCTCTAACTACGGCCGGCTGTTCGTAAATCTCCTTGTGCATGAAGTGTTTGAAGCCTTGTTTTTCGACTAAAACCGGACTCCAACCAAGGATGCGCGGGCTTTTTTTGAGCCTTTCCCCTGTAAAGTTGTAAACTTCCACTCCCATCGGGGTTAGCCTAGCCAATTCGCCATTTTCTAAGGACAAAACGGCGCGGGTGTGAGAGATTAAGGCTGGCGTGTCGGAAGCGCAAAAAAATTCGCCGGCACCAAAGCCAATCACCAAAGGAGCTTGTTGTCTGGCGACAATTATTTCGTCGGGAAAATCTGCACAAATAACGGCGATCGCAAAAGCTCCTTCTAACCGATTTACAACCTTGGAAACCACTTCCAAAAACGACAAATCTGCAAGTTCATCGGCTTGATTATCATTGGTATCTTGCTGATTCCGACTTCCGACTTCCCTCGCCTTTCTTTCTTCAGCAAAAAATTCCGCGATTAAGTGAGGAATAACTTCTGTATCCGTATCCGAGACAAATTTATGTCCCTTCGCTTTCAATTCTTCCCGCAACTCGCGATAATTTTCGACAATTCCATTTTGAACTACGGCAATTCGCCCGCTATTATCCATGTGAGGATGAGCGTTATATTCCTCTGGTTTGCCGTGAGTTGCCCAGCGGGTGTGCCCGATGCCGATGGTAGCCGGAGAGTCTATCTCTGCTAGCTTTTCCCGGAGGTTGTGCAATTTGCCCTTTGCTCGGATGCAGGTAATTTCTCCCTCGGAGATGGTAGCCAGGCCCGCTGAATCGTAGCCCCGGTATTCTAGTTTCTCCAATCCTGCTAGCAAAATCTCGCTTGCTGCTTGCGTGCCGATATAGCCAACGATTCCGCACATTTAAGGTACTGCTCCTGCTTAGCGATCGAAATAAAACTCAAGTTTTATCATTCTTACCTTCTTCGGGCCGCAGAATGCAGATTCCGCGACAAAAAGAGAGGGGGCAAATTAATCGCCCCCTCCCTTGTAACGTAACTTGATCGACCATTCGATCGATATTTAGTAAGCTAGACCCATACTGCGAGTGGTTTCTGCTCCCAGGTAAACCCGGATGCTCAGAAAATCGGTAGGGCAAGCAGTTTCGCAACGTTTGCAACCTACACAGTCTTCTGTGCGGGGAGATGAGGCAATCTGAGCCGCTTTGCAGCCATCCCAGGGCACCATCTCCAAAACATCAGTCGGACAAGCGCGGACGCATTGAGTGCAGCCGATGCAGGTATCGTAAATTTTGACTGAATGAGACATTGAATAAAGGCTCCCAACGAGTCACTAAAAATTTGCTAGCTCTGCGGATTAACAGATTTGACGGTGAGGTGCCACCGCTATAGCCTGCACAGAGAATTAAAGGTTAGTCTACCGCAGTGCCTGGAAGCACTTCGCCAAAAAGCGACAAAACTTCACAGTTATTCACGCTTCCACTCCCATAGAAGTAGCTTGAAGAGCGCTGTCCCGGCTCGGACACGCCACCGGGGACAGCACTAGCGTATGATTTCGATCGCCGGATTCGGTCTTAACGCGAGCTCCCGAGGGCTCTAGGGTATGATTTCGATCCGCCGGATTGGATCTGAGCAAAAACTCAAATTCTGACTGCAAAACCGCGCCAATCGATCGACTCAAAGCCGAATTCGTCGAAACTTGTATCCGTTTTTAGGCGGAGTCATCGGAAACAGTGGCTTTTATGCAGATAAAAAACCGCAAATTGACTAATATCAACGGCGAGATGTTGTTTGGTGCAAACACTCCATTTGTCATAGCATAAACCTTGAAGCATTGAGACTCGACACTCGCAATTTGCAAGCATTGCTTACCGCTACACGAGCTATTAGAGGAATTTTACCCCTTTGTCAATCTACTTTACGCTGTGAGGCAATGAAGGGAGATCGGGGAGCCAAGAAGAAACCCACGAGACTAGCAAATAGAATCGGTGTAAAAGTGCTTAACCCTGTCAACTTCGCTAGCAGCAGAGTTGTACTAATTGGAGTGCGAGTAACGGTTGAATTCAGAGCAGCCATTACACAAATCATTGCCAAAGTCTCATTCGATCCGACGGGATTAATGATAGTGATTGCCTTTCCCAAACAGGCTCCTATAAAAAATAGCGGAATGATTATTCCCCCTCGCCAGCCCCCATTGATAGTCACACTAATGGCAAATACTTTAACAACAACTAAAGTCAAGAGAAATGCAAAAGAAAATTTTTCATCAACAATTTTTTCAATTTGATGTTCCCCAAAGAAACGAGTGAGCGGAAAGTAAGCTGATAAACCACCAAGTGCGAGTCCGGCTAAAGTAGTTCGCACATAGATTGGACTGCGTATCGAATCAAACAAGCGACCAACACTGCGAAATACAGCGATAAAAAACCACCCCATAATCGCCCCTACGATTCCATAAGCAATCGCTGCGCCAAAGTCATAAAGACTGTCCACATTGTATTGAGGAAAATGCCAGGTAGGCCCAATTCCAAGCTGTGTAATTGCGACAAAGATGGTGTAACTTGCACAACTTGCCACTACCGCAGGCAATATTGCTTCAAAATACTCTACAACATTCTGATGATGCAGGATTTCTAAAGCAAAAAAAGTACCGCCTAAAGGAGCGCCGAACAAAACTGTAAAACCAGACGCCATACCAGCAAGACTCAAAGTTCGTAGTGATTCTCCGCTTAATTTAAAGCGATCGGCCAACCAGGTACCAATTGAACCTGTGACTTGCACCATTGGCGATTCTGGGCCAGCACTGCCTCCACTTGCAATACTGAGTATCGACGACAGAATCATCGAAGGATTTTCATTCATTGGTAATCGCCCACCCTTGAGATGAATATTGTCAATAATCAACCCAATTTCCCCAGGATTTCCCAGCCAATGAATGATCAAACCGATGAGCAAACCAGCAAGGGGCATGACGATTAGTAGAGAACCTCCACTAAAATTTTCAAATCCCCGCATCAGGTAAGACAAACATATCCAATAACTTGCAGCAAATAAACCACAAATTATTCCTAGCATTGCCCATATTAATACCGAACGTGTGAGATTTATTGGGTTTCGTTTCATTGTTTGTTCTTTGTCTCTAACTAGGAAGTTAGGAAGTATTAAAACTATTTTGTATAATAGTATACAGCTTTTGTGGTCTGCATATGAACCTACTAACCACACTTGCTTTTGAGTGTCAATCTGGCGATCGAATGCAAAGAGAGCAATCGCCTGGTTGACTGACAAAAGTCAGTCAAGATCGGGATAAAAGCTGACCCAGACTGGATTAAAGAGAAAAAGAGGGATCAACTGTTTTTAACAAAAAAACCAGTATGAATCGAAATGATCGATCGCCCCTCTCATCTTCATCA